>NZ_JBVJMK010000024.1:0-60287 GCF_055584245.1 Luteibacter sp. NPDC104163 | reverse complement strand
CCCAATAACCACCCGGGCGCCCCCCCCCCCCTGTTTTTTTGTTGGGGGGCCCGCCGGGGGGCGCCGGGTGGTTTGCCCCCCCCCCCCCCGCCCCCCCCCCCCCCGCTCCCACAGGGTTCTCTACAGGTGTACGGCCACCCCCGCCGCTTTGTAGGCGTCTATCGTGGCCTGGTCGGTATCCGCCGCCGCCACCAGGTGGGTGATCGCCGTGATTGGCGCCGTGTGATGCGTGGCCGATGCCACCAGCTTGTCGGGCGTGGCGATCGCCACGGTTTCGCCGCTGGCTTCGATGATCGCCTGCTTGAACATCGTTTCTTCTTCGTCGATCGTCCACAGCCCGCTGCGCGGATCGATCGCGCATACGCCGGGGAAGCAGAAATCGGCGCGGATATCCTGCGCCTGGCGCAGCGTGCGGGAGCCGATGGCGCCACCGATGCGCGGGTCGACTTTCCCCCCGAGCAACACCACATCGAAGCCAGGGCGGCCCAGTACGGCCAGCGCCACGTCGGGCGCGTTCGTCACCACGGTAAGGCCACGATGATCCGGCAACGCCTTTGCCAGCGCCGTATTGGTGGAGCCGGCGTCGAGGAACAGGATCTGCCCTTCCCCGACCAGCGATGCCGCTACCCGACCAAGCTGGCGCTTCAACTCCACGCGCTCGTTATGCCGCTCGCCCAGCGGTGCCACGTGCGGCGCCAGCAAGGCGCCACCGTAGACGCGACGGCACAGGCCCTGCGAAGCGAGGTCGCGCAGGTCGCGGCGGATCGAATCCTCCGACACCCTGAACTCCTGGGCGAGTTCGGCGGCGACCACCTTGCCCTGCCGCTGCAGGCGCTCGAGGATCAGCTGCTGGCGCTCACGCGGCAGCGTGGTATCCGGCAGGTTCATTTCGGCAGGAAACCCAGGGCTACCAGTTCCGCGCGCAGCTGCGCGGGCGAATGGAAATGGATGCCATGGATACCGAGGGCCTCCGCCGCATCGACGTTCGCCTTGTTGTCGTCGATGAACACCGCACGCTTCGGGTCGATGTCGTAGCGCTCAAGCAAGGTCTCGTACAACTTCGGGTCCGGCTTGATCATGCCTTCGTCGCCCGAGACCACGATCCCGTCGAACCAGTTGAAGAAGTCGTAACGCGCGCGGGCGATCGGGAAGGTTTCACCGGACCAGTTGGTGAGCCCGTATAACGGATGCCCGGCCTTCTTCAGGTCGTGCAGGATCGTGATGCTGTCGTCGATGGGCCCTTTCAGGGTCTCTTCCCAGCGCTCGTGGAAGGCGGTGATGAGGTCGACCTGGCTCGGGTGTGCTTCGCTCAGTTCAGCCACCGCCTCGGCCCACGGCCGCCCGGCATCCTGGCGCAGGTTCCATTCCGGCGTGGTGACTTCGGCGAGGAAGCGCTCCATGCCGGCCTCGTCGTCGCCGAACAGCTTGCGGTAGAGATGGCGGGGATTCCAGTCGACGATGACGCCACCGAAATCGAAGATCACCACGTCTCGCTTCGCATACATAGGGAAAGCTCCGGATCAGCGGCGCGCGATGGACGCGCAGAGGGAAACGACGACGAGCAGCCCGGCAACGCCGGTCAGCGCGATGGAAAGCGTACTGAGGTGGGCCACGAAACCGATACCGGCGGGGCCTGCCAGCATGCCGGCATAACCCAGCGCGGTGACGATCGCGATGGCTACGCCAGGCGAAGCACCACCCAGCCGGCCGGCCGCGCTGAACAGCACCGGCACGATGTTGGATGCACCGATACCTACCAGTACGAAGCCGAACAGCGCGGCCGGGCCCCAGGGGATCAGCGTGGCGGCGAGGAACCCCGCCGCGGCGATAAGGCTGCCACCCCGCACGATGGCGACAGGACCCACATGCGCCGTAATGCGATCGCCCATGAGCCGGCATACCGCCATGGCGATGGAGAACGCCGCGTAACCCAGGCCGGCCGACGAGGCATCGAAACCGCGTGAGAAGCGCAGGAACACGGCGCTCCAGTCGAGCATGGAGCCTTCGGCCAGGAAGACGACCATGCAGAGGAAGCCGAGCAGGAATACGGCGCCGCCAGGCATGCGGAACGGCGCGTGCGCATCGGCGTGGGCTTCTTCGTGGCGCACGAGGAAATGCCGCCACTGCGTCGCGACGATGACGAGCAAGGCGACCGATACGGCAATGGCGCTGCCCGTGAGCGGTGCACCTGCCTTGAGCAAGGCAGCCATGCCGGCGGAACCCACGAGGCCACCGACACTGAAGAGGCCATGGAAGCCGGACATCATCGGCTTGCCGCGCAGCTTCTCCACATCCACGGCGTGGGCGTTCATCGAGACATCGACGACACCCAGGGCCGCGCCGAAGAATAAAAGCGCACCTGCCAGTGCCCATGCATCCGGCGCCAGGGTAAGGAGCGGCAGCGCCAGGCATACCAGCAGGCCGCTGACACCGATGACGTCGCGATTGCCGAAACGATGGGTGAGGAAACCGGCCAGTGGCATGGCAGCCGCCGCACCACAGCCCATGCAGAGGAGCACGAGGCCCAGCGTGCCGTCATCGAGGCCGAGGCGAGCCTTGGCGTACGGCACCATCGGTGCCCAGCTGGCCATGCCGATGCCGGACAGGAGGAAGATCAGCCGGGTGGCTCGGGTGGGATTCATGCACATTCCATGGGGAGGGGAATGCGCACAATTTACGCAATCGTGCACAAACGTGCAAGCCATGCAGGATCGTGCATCAGATCCAGTGGAAACCCTTGGCCATCATGCCGGCGAGACCGAGACCGAAGGTGATGAAAGAGCCCAGCAGGAATCGGAAATCGACCCGAAGCTCACGGATTTCCCCACGGAGTTCATTGCGGGTATCCCGCAGTTCAAGGCGAAGGTTGCGGATATCGTCTCGGATGTAATCCATACCGGTTTCAAGCCTGCTGACACGTACTTCAAGGTCGACATACTGGCTACGGGCAGCGGCGGCGGCAACTTCGCTGGTAAGACCAGGTGGCGCCGGAACATCGTGGGCCAGGGCGTTCATGGGTGAAGGGGCTCCCTAAGTGATGGATGACCCTAGGATTACTTGTTCGGGACTCTCTTGCGATTGGTTGCCGCCCAGCTCATTGCGTAGGAAAAACCTTTCAATCTCAGTGCCTTTGTAAGCTTTCTTCACCTGAGAATCCCCGCAAGGCAACGTGCCACTTGCACCCCGGCCCCGGCTTATGTACAAATGTACACATGACGACGCCGAACCTCACCGAGCGACAGCAGAAGACCCTGGACTTCCTGCGGGAGTACCTGCAGACCCAGGGCCTGCCGCCTACCCTGCGCGAGATCGCGGATGCCCTGGGCTTCCCGAGCCACAGCTCCGCGCAGGCCTGCGTGGAGTCGCTGGTGCGCAAGGGTGTGCTGGAGCGCTCGCCACAGCACCGCGGCCTGCGCCTGCCGTCGGGTAACGCCGCGGCCATCCGCGCCGCCCTGCTCCACGAGCTGCCGCTCATCGGCCGCGTCGCCGCCGGCTCGCCCATCCTCGCCGAGGAAAACATCGAATCCCAGCTGGAGATCGATCCGGCCATGTTCCACCCCCGCGCGGATTACCTCCTGCGCGTGGTGGGCATGAGCATGCGCGATGTCGGCATCCTCGATGGCGATCTCCTCGCCGTGCACCGTACCGCCACCGCCAACGACGGCCAGATCGTGGTGGCCCGCCTGGATGACGAGGTCACGGTGAAGCGCCTGAAGCACGAGCGCAACCGTCTCCTCCTGCTTCCTGAAAACCCGGACTTCCAGCCCATCGAAGTCGACCCCCGCCGCCACGCCTTCGCTATCGAAGGTCGCTACGTCGGCATCATCCGCAGGACCTGAGCCATGAATGCTGCCATCGCCTCTGCTTCGCACAACCTGGCCCAGGTCCTGGACCATCCCGGTATCTGGCGCCGTTCCGCCGACCGGCAGCCGCGCGTACGCGCGCTGTCCACCGGGTGGACCTCGCTCGATACCCGCCTGCCGGGTGGCGGCTGGCCGCAGGGCGCCGTCAGCGAGATCCTTTTCGAACACGATGGCCTGGGTGAGCTCGACCTGGTGATGCCGGCGCTCGCCGCGCTCACCCAGGAACACCGCCGGGTCATCTTCATCGCACCGCCGTACCAGCCCTATGCACCGGCGCTTGCCGCCGCGGGTGTCGACCTGCGCTTCCTGCATGAAATCCACGCCGGTTCGACCGAGGCCGCGTGGAGCATGGAGCAGTGCCTGCGTTCCGGCTGTTGTGGCGCCGTCGTCGGCTGGCTGCCGGATATCGATTACCGCAGCCTGCGCCGCCTGCAGCTGGCCGCCGAAAGCGGCGATGCCTGCGCCATGGTGTTCCGTTCCGCCGAGCACGCCGCGCAGAACAGCCCGGCGGCACTCCGTCTCAAGGTCAGCAACAGCGACGAGGCCACCTATGTGGATGTCCTCAAGTCGCGCGGTTTGCTGACCACCACCGCTCCGCTGCTCCGCATGCGGGCCTGAGGTCAGTCCGGCATGGTGTTGTCCTCATCCGCCACCATGCCGGACGCCTCTTTTTTGCCCCGTTACCGCAGCCATGCTTTGGGCCTGTCTCCGTTTTCCCGGCCTGGCGTTCTCCGCCGCCTTCGCCGCGATACCGGAGGCAGGCCCCTCTGCACTCCTCGACAGCCACGCCCGCCAGCGGCTGATCGCCACCGCCAACGATGAAGCGCGCGCCCTCGGCATACGCCGTGGGCAAAGCGTGGCCGCCGCGCGAGCGTTATGTCCCGCGCTGGAAGTCCGCCCGCGCGATCGCGATGCCGAGCAACGCTTGCTCGGTGAACTCGCCGCCTGGTGCTACCAGTTCAGTGGGCATGTCAGCCTGGTGCCACCCAATGCCATCCTCATGGAGGTAGGCGCGAGCCTGCGCCTGTTCGATGGCTGGCCTGTGCTGGCCGAGCGCGTTAGCGCCGGGCTGCGTGAGCAAGGCCACGCACACACTTTGGCCGCCACGCCGTTCGCCTCGGCCTCGTGGGTCTTCGCCGCCACCGCCGATGGCATGGTGCTGCCTACGCGTGAGGGCGTCATCCGCATGCTCGGTGCGCTACCGCTCACGCAAAGTGGCCTGCCCTCCACGGCGGTCACCGCGCTGCATGCCATGGGCTTTCGCCGGCTCGACGATATCTTCCGCCTGCCGCGTCCCGAACTGACCCGGCGTATCGGCAAGGCCGGCGTGAACTGGCTCGATCGCATCCGCGGGCAGGCTTCGGATGCCCTGCCCGCCTGGCACCCCCCGGCCAACTTCCAGCAGAAGATCGAATTCGATGCCGAGCTGGATGGCAGCCAGCCGCTGCTGTTCCCGTTGCGCCGCCTTACCCGCGCCCTGGCCAACTTGCTGGCGGCGCGCGATGGCGGCGTGCAACGTTTCACGCTCACGCTCGAACATGCGCGGGGCGAAACCACGCGCATTGTGGTGGCCATGGCCGCTCCCCAGCGCGATGCCGAGCGCCTGTTCGAACTGGCCCGCACACGCCTGGAACGTGCCACGCTGCCCGCGCCGGCACGCGCGATCGAACTGCACGCCGATGAGCTGCCGGTCTTCCGGCCCCCGCTGCGCGACCTGTTCGAACCCATCCGTGGCGATGGCCTCGACTGGCCCACGCTGGATGAACGCCTGCGCGCCCGCCTGGGCGATGCCGCCCTGCGCCAGCTCACGGTGGTGAACGACCACCGCCCCGAGCGCGCCTCGCGTTACGGCACGCCTTCCGCCACCGTCAGCCTGCCGCGTGGGCGGCGCCCGCTATGGCTGCTGCCCAGGCCCATGCCCATGCGTCCCGAACCGGCGGCGGTACTGGCCGGGCCGGAACGCATCGAAAGCGGCTGGTGGGATGGCGCCGATACGCGGCGCGACTATTACATCGTGCGCACGGCGCATGGCCAGCAGGCGTGGGCTTACCTGCCGCCAGGCACGCTGGATGGGTGGATGCTGCATGGCTGGTTTGCCTGACCCGGCGGCGAATGACGGCGATGTCGAGCTCCCCGCCTACGCCGAACTGCATGCGCTGAGCGACTTCAGCTTCCAGCGTGGCGCATCGAGCGCGCGCGAACTGTTCGAGCGGGCGAAGGAGCTTGGCTATACCGCGCTTGCCATCACCGACGAGTGCTCGCTGTCGGGCATCGTGCGTGCGCTCGAGGCCTCGCTGGAAATGGAGTTGCCGCTCATCGTGGGCAGCGAGTTCCGGCTTTCCGACGGCACCGTGCTGATGCTGCTGGTGGAAAACCAGGCCGGCTACACCGAACTCTGCCGGCTGATCACATTGGGCCGCCGGCGCGCCCGCAAGGGCCACTACGAACTGCATCGCAGCGATATCGAAGCCCTGGGCGAAGGCCTGTGCCTGCTATGGGCGCCCGGCCCCTGGCAGGCCACGCCCGCCACCACCCACGACGAGCGCGCCGCCTGGCTGGCAACGCATTTCCCCGGGCGCGCGTGGCTGGCCGTGGAACTGCACCGCGGCCAGCACGATCTCGCCGAACTGGCCGCGCTGCGCGACCTTGCCGCGCGCCACGCCTTGCCTTGCGTCGCGGCGGGTGATGTCCACATGCACCTGCGCCGTCGACGCGCCCTGCAGGATGTCATGACCGCCATCCGCGTGAATCGCCCGCTGGCCGACGCGGGCGCCGCCCTGTTCCCGAACGGCGAGCGCCACCTGCGCCGTCGCGAAACGCTGGAGCGCATCTATCCCCGCGACCTGCTCGAGGCAACCCAGGTGGTGGCTGCGCGCTGCACCGGTTTCGATATCCGCGGCATCAATTATGTGTACCCACGCGAACTGGTACCCGAAGGCATGGATGCCACGGGCTATCTGCGCCAGCTCACCTGGGAAGGCGTCACCACGCGCTGGCCTGGCGGGATCGACGATGAACTGCGCGGGCGCATCGAAAGGGAGCTCACCCTCGTCGCCACGATGAAGTACGAAGCCTTCTTCCTCACCGTGCACGATATCGTCCGCTTCGCCCGTTCACAGGGCATCCTTTGCCAGGGCCGCGGCTCGGCGGCCAACTCCGTGGTGTGTTTCTGCCTGGGCATCACCGAAGTGAATCCCGACCAGATCAGCACGCTGTTCGAACGCTTTATTTCCATCGAGCGTGACGAGCCACCGGATATCGACGTGGATTTCGAACACGAGCGGCGCGAGGAAGTGCTGCAATACGTGTTCAACAAATACGGGCGTGAACGCGCCGCGCTGGCCGCCACGGTCATCAGCTACCGGCGCAAGAGCGCCGCGCGCGATATCGGGCGGGCACTGGGCCTTTCCGAAGACCAGCTCGACCAGCTGAGCCGCGCCTATTCGCATGCCCACGGCGAAGTGCCCATCACCGTGCGCCTCGCCGAGTACGGCTTCGACATCGCCAGCCGAACCATCCGCCAGCTGGTCGTGCTGGTCGAGGAACTCAACGGCATGCCCCGGCACCTTTCCCAGCATGTCGGCGGCTTCGTCATTTCCGATACGCCCCTGCATCATCTTGTGCCGGTGGAAAACGCGGCCATGGATGAGCGCACCATCATCCAGTGGGACAAGGATGACCTGGAAACCATGAAGCTGCTGAAGGTGGATTGCCTGGCGCTGGGCATGCTCACCTGCATGCAGAAAGCCATGGACCTGCTACGCCAGCATGGCATCAGGGATTACCCGCGGCTGGCGGATATCCCCATGGACGACAAGCCCACCTACACGATGATCCAGTCGGCCGATACCGTCGGCGTGTTCCAGATCGAATCGCGCGCGCAGATGTCGATGCTGCCGCGCCTGAAACCCGCGCGCTATTACGACCTGGTGATCCAGGTGGCGATCGTCCGCCCGGGCCCCATCCAGGGCGGCATGGTGCATCCGTACCTCCAGCGGCGGAAACTGCCGCCGGAAGAGATCACCTACGAACACGGCGTGCGGCCCGTGCTGGAACGCACGCTCGGCGTCCCGATCTTCCAGGAGCAGGTGATGCATATCCTGCAGGTGGTGGCCGATTTCTCGCCGGGCGAATCCGATGAACTTCGCCGCTCCATGGCCGCATGGAAACGCCGTGGCGGCCTGCAGAAATTCGAGCCGAAGATCCGCCGCAACATGTCGAAGAACGGCTACACCGCGGAGTTCACCCAGCAGATCATCGACCAGATCCAGGGCTTCGGCAGCTATGGCTTCCCCGAATCGCACGCGGCGGGCTTTGCCCTTATCGCCTACGCATCCTCCTATCTGAAATGCCATTACCCGGAGGTATTCACCTGTGCGCTGCTCAACAGCCAGCCGATGGGTTTTTATGCACCCGCGCAACTGGTGGCCGACGTGCGCCGCCATGGCGTTGAGGTGCGGCCACCGGATGTGACCGCCAGCGCCTGGGATTGCACGCTCGAGCCGCAGGCGAACAAACCCCGCGCGTTTGCCTTGCGGCTGGGGCTACGCATGATCGGCGGGTTGTCGTCCGACCTTGGCGCGCGCATTGCCGCCGCACGTGGCGACGCGCCGTTGCGTGACCTGGCCGACCTCGCCCAACGCGCGCAACTCAACCGCTTCGAACGCGAGCGCCTGGCCGATGCCGGCGCATTGCGTACGCTAAGCGGGCACCGCCATCGTGCGCGCTGGGAAAGCGCCGGCATCGAACGCACCCTGCCCCTGCTCGATGCCGTGCGGGAGGAACGTACGACGCTACGCCCACCCACGCACGCCGAAAACGTTTTCGCCGATTACGCCACGCACGGGCTTTCACTGAGCGGGCATCCGCTGTCGCTGGTTCGCAAGAACTTGCTGTCGCGCCGCGTGCGCCGCGCGCGTGACCTGGAAACGGCACGGAACGGTGCGTGGTTACGCCACGCTGGCCTGGTCACCGTGCGCCAGCGCCCGCAAACCGCCAGCGGCATCACCTTCGTCACGCTCGAGGATGAAACCGGCCAGGTCAACGTGATTGTCCGCCCAAAGGTGGCCGAGGCGTGCCGCCAGGCGTTGCTGGATGCGGTCCTGCTGGCCGTGGATGGGCAATGGCAGTCCATCGAGGGCGTGCGCCACCTCGTGGCGCACCGGCTGCTCGATTTCAGTGACCTGCTGCCCGCTTTTGGATCCGTCTCGCGGGATTTCCAGTGACACCGCAACGCTCACGCGCCGACTTCCTCGTCCTCACTTAACGACATGTAATTTCCACCTGAATGGATGCCTAGGAACCGCAGGACGAGATTCCCTTTATTCATCGAAAAAGGAATAGCTTCTGCACCGACCGCACGTATTCCGGTCTTCAAGCGACACGCCGCCGCGCCCGGCGTAGCCGCCATGAATCCAAGGCGCTCACACGTTCCAGGAGAGATTCGTCATGCGCAACACGAAACTGATCCTCGCCATGCTCGCCGGCTGCACCCTCATGACTGGCGCCGCTTTTGCGCAGGACGCTGCTTCGAAGGCTTCGCCGACGCCAGCCTCCACCGCTGCCACGCCGATGCATTCCAGCTCCGACTCGATGAAGAGCGACAAGACCGGCAATGAAAACGGCTCGATGAAGTCGACCCACAAGAAGCACAAGAAGGCTGCAAGCGGTACCGAAACGGCTCCGGCCAAGTCCTCGACCGCCGGCGGCATGTAATCGCCAGCGCATGAACGAAAAAAGCCGGCGCCGCGAGGCGCCGGCTTTTTCATGCACCACGACGTGGATCAGACCACGCGGATCGTTTCGCCATCGATCGCCACGACCTGCCCCGCCCGGATCTTGCAGGTCTTGCGCAACTCGACCACGCCATCGACGGTGACCAGGCCCTCGGCCACGAGGTGCTTGCCCTCACCGCCGCTGGCGGCGATCCCGGCCAGCTTGAGCAACTGGTTCAATTCAACGTACTCGCCTTCGAGTTCGAACGTTTGCGATGACATGGGTCGGGCATCAGGTAACAAGGGGGGCGCACATTAAAGCGCAATCCGGCCGCCGATGTTCAAAAGCATGAATTCGTCCGCCGCCATGCCCTGAGCGTCGAGCGCCTCGGCCAGCAACCGCGGCGGCTCGTCCAGCTGGTCGTCGGCCAGCTCGAACACACCCCAGTGGATCGCCATGGAACGGCGCACGCCAATCTCCCGGTGCAACTGCACCGCTTGCGCGGGATCCACGTGCTGCCCATGCATGAACCAGCGCGGGGCATATGCGCCAATGGGAATGGCGGCGAGGTCGATCGGACCGGCACGGCGTCCGATCTCGGCGAGCTTGTCGGAATAACCGGTGTCACCGGCGAACCAGAAGCGGAAGCCGGACTGGGCCATCACCCAGCCACCCCAGAGCGAACGGTTGCGATCCCAAAGGGTACGGGCACTCCAGTGCCGGGCAGGCACGAAGGTGAAGACCGCGCCGCCCACTTCAGTGGAGGCCCACCAGTCGAGCTCGCGTACATTCCCGATCCGCTCGCGATCGAACCAGCGTTTCAGCCCCAGCGGCACCAGGAACACGACACCCGGGAAACGCCGGGCGATGGCAAGCACGCTCGCGCGATCCAGGTGGTCGTAATGATTGTGGGAAATCACGACCACGTCGATGCGCGGCAACGCGGCGACTTCCGCAGGTGTCGGCGTACGCCGCAGCGGACCTGCGAACGAGAGTGGCGAAGCCCGCTTGCCCAGCACCGGGTCGGTGAGCACCGTGAGCCCCTGGTGCCGCACGAGCACGCTGGCATGGCCAAGCCACCAGGCGGCGTCATCGCTGCCGGCGAAATCCGCCGGCTGCCACCAGCGGCGGGCGAAGGCTTCGTAACCTTCCGTGGGAGGGCGCGGGAGCTGCTGTTCCTTGCGCTCGCGGCGCCAGCGCTTCAGGCCGCCGGGTTCGCGCGTTTCGGGTTCCAGGTTACGGAAGCCCTCGCGCGCGTGGTGCGCCTTCGTGGCGTCGAAGTACGGATTCGTCCAGGGCATGCCTTGCCTTGATGGTGGGGTCACCGGAAGACCTGCGGCCCCACCACCCCGGCTTCAAGGTCAGTCGACGTCGATGCGCCGTACCTGGGCCAGCCAGTCCTCGAGGTTGTAGTAGTTGCTGACGCGGGTGATCCTGCCGCCGGCGACATCAAAGAACGCCCCGCCGGGCAACACATAGCTCTGACCCTGGGCGAGCGGCAGCCCTTCATCGGTCGCCTTGTATTCGCCATGCACGACGTACTCGGCGGCGGCGCGGTTCCCCGCCTCGTTCGCCATGATCACGATGTTCTTCAGCTGTTCGGAATAACTCGTGTTCATTCGCTCGAGGAACGCCGCGAAGCGCTGGCGGCCGGTCTCGCGGCCGCCCTGGTTCACGTCGTGGGCCACCTGCTCGTCCAGCAGGTCCAGCATGCC
Organism: Luteibacter sp. NPDC104163; assembly: GCF_055584245.1. Lineage (NCBI taxonomy): Bacteria > Pseudomonadati > Pseudomonadota > Gammaproteobacteria > Lysobacterales > Rhodanobacteraceae > Luteibacter > Luteibacter sp. NPDC104163. The sequence continues at coordinate 48,994 of NZ_JBVJMK010000024.1, read as the reverse complement.
CGCCCAGTCACCGCGATTGAACGCGTCGTAATAGCGGCGGATCAGGTCGATCGTCTCGTTCATCGCGGCACTCAATAGATAATGACGGAGCGGATGGCCTTGCCCTCGTGCATCAGGTCGAAGGCGCGATTGATATCGTCCAGCCCCATCGTATACGTGATCATGGGATCGATCTTGATTTCCCCACCCATGTAGCGATCGACATAGCCCGGCAATTCCGTGCGGCCCTTCACGCCACCGAATGCCGAACCGCGCCAGACGCGACCCGTGACCAGCTGGAACGGGCGGGTGCGGATTTCCTGGCCGGCGCCCGCGACGCCGATGATGATCGACTCGCCCCAGCCCTTGTGGCAGCACTCGAGCGCGGAACGCATCACGTCGACATTGCCGATGCACTCGAAGGAATAATCGACGCCGCCATCGGTCAGGTCGACGATCACCTGCTGGATGGGCGTATCCGGGTAATCGCGCGGATTCACGAAATCGGTGGCGCCAAGCATCTTCGCCATCTCGAACTTCGCTGGATTGGTATCGACGCAGATGATCCGGCCGGCCTTCGCCATGACAGCGCCCTGCACGACCGACAGGCCGATACCGCCCATGCCGAACACCGCCACGGTCGCGCCCGGCTCCACCTTCGCCGTGTTGAGCACCGCGCCGATGCCCGTGGTCACGCCGCAGCCGAGCAGGCAGACCTTGTCCAGCGGCGCATCCTTGTTGATCTTCGCCAGCGAGATCTCCGGCAGCACGGTGTATTCGCTGAAGGTGCTGGTGCCCATGTAATGCAGCAGGGTCTTGCCACCCATGGAGAAGCGCGAGGTGCCATCCGGCATCACGCCCTTGCCCTGGGTGACGCGGATCTTCTGGCACAGGTTCGTCTTGCCCGAACGGCAGAACGAGCACTCCCCGCATTCAGGGGTGTAAAGGGGAATGACGTGGTCGCCCGGCTTCAGCGACGTGACGCCCTCGCCCACTTCCTCGACGATGCCGCCACCCTCATGGCCCAGGATGACCGGGAAGGCGCCTTCCGGGTCCGCGCCCGACAACGTAAAGGCGTCGGTGTGGCAGACGCCCGTGGCCACGATGCGCACCAGCACCTCGCCCGCCTTCGGTCCCTGCACGTCGATCTCTTCGATGGACAGGGGCTTTCCTGCTTCCCAGGCAACAGCGGCGCGCGACTTCATGGGTCATTCCTCTAAACGGTGGCGTACGGTACCGGCCGGGGGCCGGATGGACCACGGAGTGTAGCCAGCCCGGGCTGCGTCCGCACGGACCCGTATGGAGACCCGCTCCGACGCCGTTGTCTCCCAACGGCTGGCGGACTTCGCGAACGAAATGTGAACGGAAGCAAACACCGCCATGGCAGCCATCGACCGATTGAGTTAAACTCTGGTTAACGGATCAGCACGCTTCTACGAACGAACGGCTGCAGAAAGGTGTTCGACAGGCCCGATCCATGGGTGCCATCGAAAAAATCTTTGAACCTTTTACTTACGTCCGCTGTCTAACTTTTTAAGCATTGCAGCCCTTGAAAGCGGCCAATAGGCCCCTACTAAGGGTGATACGAAACTCACGGGTTCAGTAATTCGGTACAAAAACCGGCATACGAAAGCCTAACGAGTCGATTGTTCACCAAATGAAACGGATAGGTACGATTTGGCCTTCTACCGGGATTTCCCAGGCCAGCGTAACGTCCCGACCACGCAAGAGACCGGCGGCGTGGTGTTGATTGAAGCAACCGGTCATACAAGAGACTGGGAGACAAGACCATGAACGAACTTCGCAACGATTACGGCATTACCACTTTCGAATACACCGCTGGCGGCCGCATGTCGGACGCGTCCAACGGCCTCGACCTCTTCGGCGGCGAGATGGATGGCTACGACTGGCTGGGCGAAGTCGCCAGCCGCCTCAGCTCCGACGCGCTGTAAGCCGCACCTCGCCGTAGGGCGAGCTGGGCACGCCGCTATCGCGGCACACTACCCAGTCCACGCCTGCCGAAGGCCGCGGCCCACCCCGCTCCTACGAGAGAACGCCACGCGACAAACGAAGGCCCGCCATGTGCGGGCCTTCTGCGTTTCTACGAGGCCTTGCGGGCCCGGGTCTTCGCGGCTTTCTTTGCCGCCGCGGAACGGCCGGCGGCGCCCTTGGTATGCGCGGCCTTCTTCGCTGCCGTCGATTTACTGGCCGACGTGCGCTTCGCCGCGCTCTTCCGGGCCTGGGTGGACAACGCCTTCTTCGACGCGGCCGCCGTGCCCTCGCGCTTGAGCGCCTTGGTCGTCGCGCGCTTGCGGGCCGCCGACTTCTTCGTCGCCGTACCGGATGAACGCTTACGCGCCGCAGCCGTGTCCTGGGCCGCCTTCTTCTTCGTCGCCTTGCTGGCGGTCTTCGATGGCGTGGCCTTTACGCCATCCCGGCGCGCCTTGGACAGGCCAATGGCGATCGCCTGCTTTGCCGAACGCGCGCCGTGCTTGCCTTCGCGAACGTGCTCGATTTCCTCGCGCACGTACTCGCCGGCCTGGGTGGACGCTGATTTGCCCTCGCGCTTGTCGCGGGCAGCCCTGGCAGTGGTTTTCTTCTCGGGCATGAGCGTGGCTCCTCTGGCATGAGGAGCCCGAGACTACCGGTGCGGGCCGTGATGCCCGTGTATGCCGGGCGTCACGCCAGGCCGAAGAACTGCGCCACCAGCCAGCCGTTCGCGGCCGAGATGGTGACGAAGAGTAGCCAGGCGGCGACCGACACGAGCCGCGTGTTGGCGAACGGCCCCATCAGCGCGCGGTCGTCGGTAAAGCGGATCAACGGATACATCGCGAACGGCAGCTGCACGCTGAGCACCACCTGGCTCGCGACGAGCAAGGCACCGATCGCCCGGTCGCCCATCACGACCACGCCAATGAACGCGGGAATGATGGCGAGGCCACGGGTGATCAGCCGACGCTGCCAGCAAGGCAGCTTCATCTGCAGGAAGCCATCCATGATCACCTGCCCGGCGATCGTGCCGGTAAACGTCGAACTCTGGCCGGACGCGAACAATCCAATCGCGAAAGCGATGGAAGCCACCGTCGTGCCAGCGATGGGCGCGAGCAGCTGGTAGGCATCGCCGATGTCCGCCACGTCATGGCGACCGGTCGCATGGAAGGCCCCTGCCGCCACGATCAGGATCGCTGCATTGATCAACAGCGCGAGGCTCAGCGAGCAGATCGTATCCACGCGCGTGAGCCGGATGGCGGCCCACTTGCCCGTCTCACCCGACACCGCGCGCGTCTGCACGATCGATGAGTGCAGGTACAGGTTGTGCGGCATGATCGTGGCGCCGAGGATGCCGATGGCGAGGTACAGCGGCTCGCGGCTGTCCAGCGCATGCAGCGACGGCACGAAGCCCGCCGCCACCGCATGCCAGTCCGGCCCGACCAGGAACAACTGCACGACGAAGCAGATGCCGATCGTGCCGACCAGACCAAGGATGATCGATTCGACGCGCCGGAAGCCCTGGCCCTGCAGGCCGAGCACGATGAAGGTATCCAGTGCGGTCAGCGCGACACCTACCGGCAGCGACACGCCGAACAGCAGCTTGAACGCCAGCGCGCTGCCCAGCACCTCGGCCAGGTCGCAGGAAATGATGGAGAGTTCGGCGAGCACCCATTGCGCCCGGCCCAGCGCTTTCGGGTAACGCTGGCTCGATAGCTGCGCCAGGTCCTTGCGCGTCGCGATGCCGAGGCGTGCGGCAAGGCACTGCAGCAGCATGGCGGCGAGGCTGGAAAGCAGCACGACGAACAGCAGCCGGTAGCCGAAGCGCGAGCCGGCCTCGATATCGGTGGCCCAGTTGCCCGGATCCATGTACCCAACCGAAACGAGAAGACCCGGGCCGGCGAAGCGAAGCGCCTTCTTCCACCACGGAAGATCCTGCGCAACGACGATGGAACCGGCGACTTCGGACGGACAGAACGGCGCCGTGGCCGTCTTGGGTAACGGAAAGAACATGCGACATCCTACCCCGCCGGACGGTAGCGGTGAATGCCACGTCGCGTTCGCTTCACGAAGCTGTAATGGCGGGAACGGGTACACCGTGGACGCTGCGAATGGCGCAGAGTAGCGAGGAAGCCACCATGGACAAGAACCGTACCGAAGGCATGAAACACGAGGTCAAGGGCGCCGTGAAGGAAGCCACGGGCAAGCTGACCGGTAACCACGCGAAAGAAGCCGCGGGCAACATCGAGAAGAACGCCGGCAAGGTCCAGAAGGAAGTGGGCAAGGCCGCTGACCACGCGCGCGATCGCGACCGTCACCACTAAGCAAGGATGGGCGGGGCCGACTGGCCCCGCCCCTTTCGCATCACGCCACGACCGGTGCAGGCGCGGGTTTGAGCAAGCGCCGCCGCAGCCAGTGGTTCGCCGGTTCGGAGAAGTACCGCGCGACCGCGTAGCCCAAAGCCCACGCAAGCAATAGGGCCGGCGCGTACCAGATCCAGCCCCATGCCTTGTCCGTGCCACTCATGCGCGCCACGCCGACCAGCGCGAACACCACGAACATGTGGGTGAGGTAGATCTCGTAACTCGCGCGCCCCATGGCCTGCAGCCAGCCCGTGCCACGCATGCCCGTGCCGCCCTCCGGCGAGGCAAGGACGAGGCACGCCGCGGCCACGATCAGCACGAGCAGGTATGGCTCCTGGATCAGCTGCCAGACCCAACCGCCGGAAAACATGATCGCCACCAGCGCGACACCGCCGATGACGGCGAGCATGCGGCGCACGTGCACGGGCGGGACGCCCCAGCGTGTCCGGGCAAGGGCCGCCAGCACGCCGGCGGCGATCGCCCCCATGCCTGGCAGGTAGGCCTTCTCGCTCCAGATTTCGTTATCGGTGATGGCCGCGCGGGTGAACGGTACCGAGAGGGCCAGCACCACCAGCGCAGGCACCAGCCAGCGCGTGCGGCCGAGGGTGAGGCAGACCAGCGGGAACGCGAGGTAAAACACTTCTTCCACCGATAGCGACCAGAGCACGTCCCAGCCGCCTGGCAACCAGCCGTTGCGTCCCTCGTACACGTTCAGGGTGAAAGTGAGCGCGGACAGGGTGGCGCCAGCCGGCGACTGGCCGGGCTTGTCGAAGACGTAGTTCGGCACGCCGGCCACATGGCAGGCCAGGAGCACGGCCAGCAGCGCCAGCAGGCAGGGCAGGATGCGCGCCACGCGGCGCAGGTAAAACGCGCGCCAGTCGATCTCGGCCAGCGACGTGTCGCGTTCAACGACGTGCCGGGTGATCAGGAACCCGGAGATCACGAAGAACAGGAAGACGGCCTCGTAGCCGTTATAGATGAAGCCCTTCAGCAGGAAGACCGGAAGCCACTGGGCCGCGTCGGTCTTGTGCAGCGGAAGGCGCAGGCCGAGGTGGTGCACGACCACCAGCAAGATGCTTATGCCGCGCAGCAGGTCGATGCCCGGGCTGCGCGGTAGGGTGCGTTGGGACACGGGGCGGCTTCCGTCCGGGAAGCCGCCAGCTTAGCGTCCTCAGGTGCAGCCACGCACCAGGAAAATCAGGATCAGAACCGGGATCGGCACGCCAAGGATCCACAACAATACGTAACCGATGCCACCCTTCTGCTTTTCAGCGACCGGCGTCTTCTGTTCTTCCATCTGCGTTTGCCTCAACACCTTGGGGTGAGGCCAGCGTCGGGTCCGTGGCGTGGAGTGCGCGTGAGTATTGCGCCAGTAACGCATTCGCAACGACACGCCCGTCGCACATCGTGCATTATCTGGGACGGGCTCCCACTGCCAGAAGGACGTCCCATGAAGCACCCGCGCCCGCTCCTGCTTGCCGCCGCCCTGCTCGCCGCCGCGACGGGCGCCCACGCCGCCACGGTGATCCGCGGGGCCCGGGTGATCGATGGCACGGGCGCGCCACCTCGCGACGACATGACCCTGGTGATCGACGGCGACCACTTCTCCCTGGTCGGGCCTGGCCTGCGGGCGAAGATGCCTGACGGCACGAGGGTCATCGACTACACCGGCAAGACGATCATCCCCGGCCTGGTCTCCGATCACGGCCACATCGGCCAGGTCGATGGCACGCAAGGTGGCGCGCCATCGCTCTACACGCGCGAGAACGCGTTGCGCCAGCTTCGCCAGTGGCGCGCGTACGGCGTCACTACGGTCACCTCGCTGGGCCTGAACGACCCCGCGGTGTTCTACCCGCTCAGGGCCGACCTGCATGCGGGCAAGGCCGAGGGTGCCGACCTGTACGGTGCAGACCATGGCATCGGCGTGCCCGACGGTGCGCCGCCGGCCAAGGCCAGGAAGTCGGGCTCGAACCAGCTTGATCGCCCGGCCACGCCGGATGAAGCGCGCGCGGCCGTCGATGCGGCCGCCGCGCGCGGCACGGACCTGATCAAGATCTGGGTCGACGACTTCAACGGCAGCCTGCCCGTGAAGATGAAACCGGAGATCTGGCGCGCGGTCATCGCCGAGGCCCACGCGAAGCACCTGCGCGTCGCCGCGCACATTTACTACCTCGAGGATGCGCGCCAGCTCGTGGAGGATGGCGTGGACATCCTCGCCCATGGCGTGCGCGACAAGCCGGTCGACCAGGGTTTCATCGACGCCATGAAACAGCACGGCACGTGGTACGTCGCCACGCTTGACCTCAACGAGTCGGCGTATATCTATGCGCGCCATCCCGCCTGGATGGACCAGCCCTTCTTCACCCACGCGGTCCAGCCCGCCCTTGCCACGCAGTTCGCAGATAACGCATGGCGCGAGAAAGTGGACAAGGATGGCGCCACGCCGGTCAACGAAGCGGCACTGAAAACCAACGAGCAGAACCTCAAGCGTCTCTACGATGCCGGCGTGAAAACCGGCTTCGGCACCGACGCCGGCGCGACGCCGTTGCGCATCCCGGGCTTCGCCGAGCATCGCGAGCTGGCGCTGATGGTGGATGCCGGCCTGACGCCCGTGCAGGCGATCAACGTGGCCACGCAACGCGCCGCCGGGCTGCTCGGCCTGGATGACCGCGGCGTCATTGCCAACGGCAAGCGTGCCGATTTCATCGTGCTTGATGGCGACCCCACGAAGGACATCGAAGCGACCACCCACATCCAGGCCGTGTGGCAACGCGGCGCGCAGGTGGCTGGCCCCGTGACGACCTTCACGCCCTGAGCCGCCGATGACCTCCCCCGCCGACACCTTCGCGTTCCTGCCGGTCGATTCGCCGACGGCCGCGGAGATCCGCGCGTTCGACTGGGCGACCACGCCGCTCGGCCCCGTGGAGGGCTGGCGGCCCGCGCTCAAGGCGATGCTTGCCACGATGTTCGATACACCGCGGCCCATGTTCATGTCGGTCGAACCCGGCCAGCAGTTCTTCTTCAACGACCCGTACCGGAGCATGCTCGGCCGCCGCGCGTCGGGCGCCATCGGCAAGACCTTCCGCGAACTCTGGCCGGAGGTCTGGGACGATGTTGCCGCGACGGTCGAGCGCGCGCTGGCCGGCGAAGGCACCCTGCACACCGACCTGCCCCTGCACATGACAAGGCAGGGGTTCGACGAGGAAACCTGGTGGACGTTCTCGTATGCCCCGCTGCGCGATGAGCACGGTGGCATCTTCGGGATGTACAGCATCACGAACGAGACCACCCGCGCGGTCCGGACCACGCAGGTGCTGCGCGAGCTGAACGCGTCGCTGGAAGTGGAGATCGACCAGCGCACGCGCGAGCGCGACCAGGTCTGGGCGATCGCCCGCGATCTCTACGTGGTGATGACCCGCGATGGCCACTACCGCGACCTCAACCCCGCCTGGCGCACCGAGCTCGGCTACGCACCCGATGAACTGGTCGGCCTGGGCTTCGAGGAACTCATCCACGCCGACGACCTGGACCGCGCACGTGATGCGGTCAGCCAGATGGTCGAAGGCGATGTCGTCGAAGACCTGGAACTGCGCCTGCGCGGCAAGGACGGGAGTTACCGCTGGTTCGCCTGGACCGGCGTGCCCGATGGCGACGTGATCTATGGGATGGGCCGGGACACGCAACGCCGGCGCAACATGGATGACCAGCTACGGCACGCGCAGAAACTCGAAGCGCTGGGCCGCCTCACCGGTGGTATCGCACACGACTTCAACAACATCCTCGGCGGCATCGGTGGCGCCATCGAGGTCGTGACCGAACGCCTCGAGCAGGGCCGTGTGGATGGTTCGAAACGCCTGCTCGACGCGGCCCGCGGCGCGGTCCAGCGGGCGGCCGGCCTGACCCACCGCCTGCTCGCCTATTCGCGCCAGCAGGCGCTCTCGCTTTCCGATGTGGATGCGAACGCGATCGTTCATGGGCTCGACCTGTTGTTGCGCCCGTTGCTCGGCGAACAGGTGCGCCTGCAGGTGGACATGGCCGATGTCTTGTGGCGCACGCTCTCCGATGCGAGCCAGCTGGAAAGCGCCATCCTCAACCTCGCGATCAACGGCCGCGATGCCATGCCGCACGGCGGCACGCTGACGATCGCGACGCGCAATGCGGTGGGCGCGGATATCGGCAAGGGGCCGGCGGATTACGTGGTGGTCGACGTCACCGACACCGGCACGGGCATGTCGGCGGCCGTCGTCGAGAAGGCGTTCGATCCGTTCTTCACCACCAAGGCCATCGGCCAGGGCACCGGCCTGGGCCTCTCCATGGTCGATGGCTTCGCCCGGCAAACGGGTGGCCGCGCCGTCATCACGTCCGCGCCCGGCAGGGGTACCACGGTGAGCTTGTGGTTGCCGCGGCATGTCGGCGCGCCGGCGGCGAAGCATTCGCACATCGAGAGCCCCGCGCGGCGGGGTGGCGGCGAACACGTGCTGCTGGTCGAGGACGAAGACATGCTGCGCTCGCTGACCCGCGAGGTGCTCGAGGAAGCGGGCTACACCGTCAGCGATTGCGCGGAAGCCAACGCGGCGCTGCTGTTGCTGGCCGCCGACGACACGCCGGACGTGCTCGTGACCGATGTTGGCCTGCCCGGCATGGACGGGCGGCGCCTGGCGCAGGCGGCGCGCGAACGGCAGCCGGGCCTCCCCGTGCTGTTCATCACGGGCTACGCGTGGGAAGCGTTTTCGGACAGCCCGGTGCTGCCGGAAGGCTGCGCCATCCTCAGCAAGCCCTTTTCGGTACACGCGTTGGTGGATGCCGTAGCCGACCTGCTCGACGGCACGCCCGCGTAACGCACGCATTCCATTTCCTTGACCCCGGCGCGCGGAGACTGCGAAGCATGAAGCCCGGAGAACCCATGAAGCGCACCCGCTACTACGCCTTGATCGCGTTGATCATCGCCATGCTGGCGATTTTCGTGGTCGGTGCGATCCGCAAGGGCGGGCCGAATGGCGACGTGCCCGATGATGGCCGGGCGCCGTCGAGCCAGCCCTCGGGGCGTTAGGCCGGTTCGGCTTCTTCGCTGGCGCGCATGGATGCCTGGGCAGCGGCGGCGCGCTGCATGGCGACAAGGAAATCGACCCCATAGCGCATGACGAACGGCGCGACATGACCCGGCATGCAGCCATCGGGTAGCGCGTTCACCTGGGTGTTATCGAGTGGCTCGGACTGCGACGAACGACTTGCCATGGCCTTGACGGCCCCCTTTCTGGTATTCCCCCGTCGCCCTTGTTAGCGGAAAGCCCCTGGCGCGTCAATAGCACCGCCCCCTGCGGCATTTGGGCGCACGCGACTGACCGCATCCGGCCCATGGCGTTCCCAGCCCTAAACTAGGCCTTGCGCGCTTGCTGCGCGCGGGAGGTCCAGCCGTGCATTACGCCCCCGATGTCGCCACGCCCCCGCCCGCCCTGCGTCGTGGCGCCGCCTGCTGCAATGACGCGTGCCGGCATGCGCACAGCTGCCAGGCCACCCGGGGTGGCGCCGCGGAACTGCTGGCCATGCGCGACATCGTCGAGCGCGTGGGCCCCTTCTCGGACGGCGACCGCCTCGTGCAACCCGATGCGCCCCACCTGGCCGCCTATGCGGTGCTCTCCGGCCTGGCCATGACCGTGGCCGGTGGCCGCGTGCTCGCGTTCCACCTGCCGGGTGAGCTTTTCGCGCTGGATATCGCCCGCCAGGGCCAGCACACGGCCTCGGTCGTCGCGGTGGGCAAGACGTGGTTCTGCCGCTTCCCGCGCGCGGCTACAGACGCCTTGTGCGAGCACGACGACGCCATCGCGAGCCACCTGCGTGGCTTGCGTCGGCAAGAGCGCCGCCTGGCCCTGCGGGGTGGCGATGCCCCTGCCCTCGCCCGCGTCGCGTCCTTCCTGGCAGACCTGCTTGCGCGGCGCCGCCAGGTGGAACCCGATACCACCTTCATACCCCTGCCGATGTCGCGCGACGACATCGGCTCGCACCTGGGGATGAGCGCGGCCACGGTGACGCGCATGCTGGCCCGCCTGCGCGCCGATGGCAGCCTGACGGTCAGGAACGACGGCGTCGGGATCACCGACGCCGCCGCCCTGGCCGGGCACGGCCTTACAGCTTGACCTTCACGCCGACGGTGAAGAACCGGCCCACCACGCCCGCCTGCGCATAGGTCGGGTTGTAGTTGAGCCCCGCATAGTTCAACGGATCGAACGGCGCCTTGCGGTCGAACGCGTTCATGATGGAGCCCGTGATCGATACCTTCTCGGTCACGTCGTAATTGCCGGTGAAGTCGACCTGCGTGTACGACGAACTGCGGCAGGAGGACGGGAAATCCGCGCCGGTCAGCGTGTTCGTCGACTGGCACCCCGGCGCGACATCCGGCGCGGTGAGCTTGATGCTGCTGGTGTAGTAGATCGTGCCGGTGAGCGTGAGCTTGCCCCACTGCACGCTGTTGGCCCACGAGCCGCGGTACCGCGGCGTGCCTGCGCCGGACGAGAGTCCGTACGGACCATGCGTGCCGACGAACTGCAGCTTCGAACCATCCTGGAGCGTCAGCACCCAGCTGATGATCTTCGTCAGGTTGATCTCGCTGGTGAAGCGGACGTTCTCGGCGAAGTTGAAACCGCCCTTCAGGTCGAGATCGATACCCTTCGTCTCCAGTGAGTTCTGGTTGACGTACGGGGCGACCACGACGATCGGCCGTGGCAGCGCATCCGGCGCCGCCGGGTCGGGTACGTCCTGCACGATGCTGGATGCCGTCGGCAACGGCTGGCCGGCGTAATACGCGGCAAGCACGGCCGACGGGCTCTGCTGGCCGATCACGCCGGTCTTCTTGATCCGGTAGTAATCGAGCGATGCGCTGATGTCGTCGGTGGGCTGGAACACGAGGCCGAAGGTCCAGCTCTTCGAGCGCTCCGGCTTCACCTTCGGGTTGGCCGCGGTCAGGAACGCCAGCGGGTAAGGCTGCACGTAACCGCTGTTGTTGTGCAGGTTCTGGAATTCCTCCGGCGGCGTGTACGTGGCGAACCCTTCCGCCTCGCTCGACCCGTTCTCGGCGAAGCTGGGCGCGCGGAATCCTTTCGAGAACGTGCCGCGCACCGCCAGCTGCCGGATCGGCTTCCACTTGATGCCGATCTTCGGCGAGAAGCTCTTGCCGAAGTCCGAGTAATGGTCATAACGACCCGACACATCGACCTCCAGCGATTCCAGGAACGGCGCATCCAGCTCCACGTACGCGCCGGTCACCGTGCGGTTGCCCTTGGTATGCGCGATGCCCAGCCCCTGTGCAGCCAGGTCGGGGTTGAGGTCAGGATCGTTCTGCTCCTCGTGGCGGACGTCGATACCCGTGGCAAGGCCGAGCGAGCCGCCCGCCAAATCGAGCAGCGGCCGGCTGACCCGGAAGTCGAACGACTGCAGGTCGCTCGTGGAGGTCTTGTGCAGCGCGGGCGCCAGCGCATCCAGGAACGCGCGCGAGTTCTGCGACGGATCCAGGAAGTTGTACGTGCCGTTGGTGATGGCCGCGATCAGCGAGTTGTAGTTGAGCAGGCCGTACGTATCGGTATCGAGCGATGAATGGTTGAACACCAGCGCGGTGTCATAGCTCCAGTCACCCCACGAACCGGTCACGCCACCGGTGATGCGCAGGTTGTGGTTCTTGTTCTGGCCACCGCCCGTCACGCCCGGGAACGTGTAGTTGATGAGCGCGGCCTTGCCATCCGCCGCGAACGGGTTGTTGGGGTTGAGCGAACCATCCGGCAAGGTCGCCGGCAGCGCGATCGAGTTGGTGTTGTTCGGCGTGCTCGCCTGGATCTGCGGCGGCGGGCCGCGGAAGTTCGTCTTCACCTGGTAGTAGCTGGTGTCGATGTACGCCTGCGTGGTGTCGTTGAGCTTCAGCGTGAAGCGGCCATACACGCCCGCGCGTTCCATCTCCGGTGCGATATCGAAGTACCGGGTGCGGTTATAGGCGCAGTAGCTCCCTGGGTTGTTTGGATCGTCGGTGATCAGCGTGCTGCCGGCGCCACATGGCACGAGTGGCTGCGAAACCGCGCCCGGGTCGGCGATGCCCGAGGTCACGTCGCCCGGCGTGCCGAGCGTGCCCGGGGTCACCGTGCCGTACAGCGAACCGGAGTTCTGCGACGGCTGGCCACCGATCAGGTTGTTGCCGCCGCTGCGCCGCGTGTCGTTGGTGTTGTACGGATAGCCACGATCGCCCACCTTGATCCGTTCGTCCTTCTGGTACTCGGCGCTGAAATAGGCGTTCCAGCCGTCCTTGCGCAAGTCGCCGCCGCCGAACAGCACGGTGCCACGCCGGGTGGTGCCGCCGCCCTTCTGCGACGTACCGACCTCGCCGCTGAACTCGGCACCCTTGAAACTGGGCTTGAGGATGATGTTGACGACGCCCGCGATCGCGTCCGCGCCGTACAGGGACGACGCGCCATCCTTCAGCACTTCGATCCGGTCAATCGCGTTCGAAGGGATCGTGTTGAGGTCGACGAAGGAGCGCTGGCCGTCGTCGGCCAGTGGGTAGTTCGCGGCGCGGCGGCCGTTGATCAGGACGAGGGTGGAGTTCACGGTCAGGCCGCGAAGCGCCACGCCCGAGGAACCCGCCGCAAAGCCGCCGGTGAACGCCGGCGGGATCGAGCCGCTGTTATCGGCGGAAACCGCGCGGATGACATCCGAAACCGTCGTGAGGCCGCTCTTCTGGATCTGGTCGGCGGTGATCGTGGTCACCGGCGATGGCGTCTCGACATCGATGCGTGGCAGTGCCGAACCCGTCACGGTGATCGCGGCCAGTTCGGTCGTGCCCTTCTGGTCGCCCTGCTGCGCCGGGGCGGGTGGCGGTGGCGGTGGGGGCGCGTTCTGCGCGTAAGCGGAGCCGCACGTGCAAGCCAGTGCGGTGGTGATGGACAAAGCGAGGCCGTGGCGCCGAAGCGCCATGTGTGCGTGCGTTTTCATTGTGAGTCTCCGGAGCCTTTAGGGGAGTGGGGCTGGGACTTTCGCGGCGGGGGAATATGCGAAAAACGCAACATTCACGGGGCCGCAATGAAAACCTACGCCGTGTAAACCGCGCGTACCATCGGCCATTCGGAATAGCTTACGCCGCGTTGCGCGGCGTTTTCTGGCACGACCTATGCAGCGTGCTGGCGCTGCCTACTCGTCTTCGCCGGGGTCGAAACCCTCGCGTTCCTTCATCAGCTCACGGGCCGCCGTGATGCCCAGGCGCAGGCCCTCGGCGCAGGCGTCTTCCTCATTGTCGTGCAGGGTGACGCACAGCTTTTCCTTCAGCTCGTCGCCGTCTTCGCTGATCACGTATTTGCCGCGCCAGCGGCCTGGCTTGGCCACGTAGCACGAGCCTTCGACGTCGAAATATCCAATCTTGCGATGTGCCATGGTCGGGTGAATCCTCCTCGATCCACCCCATCGTATGCATCGCGCATCAACGCAATGTGCAGCCGCTACTGCAGGCTCTGCACCGGTCGCTTGGCATTGGACTCGAACTCCCGCCAGACGCCATCGGCGCCCTCCACGGAAACCAGTACCTGGACCTGTCCCTGGGTACCCAGCAGCTTGGATTGCTGCACCGCGTAAGCGATGGCCGCCACGCGCGTTTCGAAATTTTCCGTGGGCACGCCGTTGAGCTGGACATGCCAGAGGCCGGCCAGGTCAGGGTGGAACGGGATGTCGTAAATCACCAGGGCCATGGGGAACGCGATTGCTCCAGCGCACATGCTTTGCCGCCGGTCCCATGGGGTTGGGTTCTTACGGTCGGACGGCGCAGCTTAGTCCTCCGGCGACCCGGCCACAACGGAAGATCGCTTGGCGAAACCTTCACGGCACCTACACCCGGGTGCGCGTCAGCGCGGCGCATCGTACGTACCCGGGCTCTGCGCCGTCGCCCGCCACGCCTCGGTGCGTTCCCGGCTCGCATCGAGCAAGCCCTGGCGCACGCCTTCCAGGTCACGGTCGGCGGTGTATACCGGGGTGCCGGGCTGTTGCCGCCATGAGTCGGCAAGCGGACCGGCATCGACACCATCGAAGCCGAGCTGGTCCACCAGCTTCAGCACGACGGCCTTGGCATTGTCATCGTCACCAGCCACCGGCAGGGCGATGCGGTCGCGCTCGGTGGCTGGCTTGCCCATGGCGCCGAGGTGCTCCGCGTAGATGTTGTTGAACGCCTTGATCACCGGCCGCCCCAGTTGCTGCGCCACCCACTGGCTCTCGGGCATCCCCTCCTCGATCGACGCGATGCGGCCGTCGCGCTGGCGCGGATAATAATTGCCCGTGTCGACCACGACGACATCACCGGCAACGTTCCCGAACAGGTTGGCCGGGAGGTCCGGAACGCGCGATTCGGGGATGGTGACGATCACCAGGTCAACATCGACGACCGCTTCGCTGGCCGCGACGGCGACCGCGCCGGTCTGGTTCTCCAGCTCCGTGAGGGTCTGCGGCCCGCGTGAGTTCGCGATCTTCACGTCGTGGTCGAGTTCGCGGAAGCGCCGCGCCAGCGTGCTGCCGATCTGCCCTGCGCCGATGATCCCGATCTTCATGCGTGCCCTCGCCCACCGTGGAAACTTTCGATCATCCGCCGGTGACGTGAATACAAGGCGAGCACCGGGTGAGCCTGTCGCCATCCCGTGCAGCGGCCTCCGCTAGACTCCGCGCATGACCCGACGCCCCCGCCTCCTCCTGCTGGCCCTCACCCTCACCCTGGCCGTCGGCGCCAGCGCCGCGACCGCCCAGACGCCTCCACCACTGCCCGCACCGGCGACCAGCGTCCCCACGCTCGAGGCCGTCACGGTCAGCGGCGTGCAGCCAGGCCCGGGCCTGTGGCGGGCCACGCGAGGCGACCATGTCCTGCTGATCCTGGGCACGCTGTCGCCCATCCCGGGCAACATCACCTGGAAGACCGACGACGTCGACGACGCGGTGGCGCACGCCGGCGCGCTCATCCTGCCACCGCACACCGAGGTGAAACCCAATGTCGGCTTTTTCGGCAGGCTGGCCCTGCTGCCGTCGCTGATCGGCGTGCGCAACTCGCCCGATGGCAAGACGCTGGAGGAAACCGTGCCGCCGGACGTCTACGCGCGCTGGCTCACCGTCAAGGCGCGTTACATCGGCGACGAACGCAAGGTCGAGCGCTACCGGCCGATCTTCGCCGCGATCGAGCTCTACAAGCAGGCCGTGAAGAAGTCCGGCCTGCGCAAGTCCGGCTACATCACCGATGCGGTGGTGGACATGGCGAAGCGGCACAACGTGAAGCAGGTGCCCGTGGAATACACCCTGCTCGTCGACGATCCCCGCGCGGTGGTGAAGGAATTCAAGCGCTCGACGCTGGACGACCTAAGTTGCTTCACCCAGAGCGTCGACAACATCGAAGCCCAGCTCGCCGCCATGCGCGAACGCGCCAACGCCTGGGCCACCGGCGACGTCGATGCGCTGCGCGATGAACGCCGTGCGAAGCAGATCTCGACCTGCCTGGATGCCGCTACAGAAAGCGGCCTCGCCCAGCGCATCGGGCTGACCGACGTGCCTGCCCAGGTGCGCACGCGCTGGCTGGCCGCCGTGGATACCGAAGTGGCCGCCAATGCGCAGACCGTCGCCATCGTGCCGCTGGATGACCTGATCGGCCCCAACGGTTACCTGTCGGCGCTCGCGGCGAAGGGCTTCACCGTCACCTCACCGGATGAGGGCGACGCCGCGGACAAGACCGCCGGCGGGACACCCTGACGGATCACCGCGGAAAAATCATCGTCCGGACCGCTCGCCCGTGCACGGTCCGTGACCCGGCCCAGCCGGCGCCACTCATCCACCGTCATGCGGTTGTCGAGGGCGCCGTTATCCATGAGGTATTCGGGCAGGTAGCCGGTCAGCAGCAGGCGGATATCCATCGGCAAGCCATCGTCGATGCGCCGTGCCATGCGGTAGACGATGGTCGTGCAGTTCGAGGTGATGGTGTTATAGAAGCGCGGCTTGTCGGCCAGCCGGTTCGCCGCCTCCACGTAGGACAGGAACAGCGACCGCATCGCTTCCGGCGGCATCCGCAGCGGGAACAGGTAGTCGTCCTCGCCGCGCACGTTGGTGCGGACCCGGATGATGTCCCGCTCGTCCGCCGCGATCAGCACCAGCTCGAACTGTTTGAAGAACCCGCCTACCTCGGAGAACGCTTCACCCTTTTCGCGGCGGATCTCCATCGAGAAGACGATGTGCCGGCCATCCTGGAAGCCGAACGAGAGCATGGCGTGGGCGATCGCCTCGCCGGACCAGTACGACAGCACCGCATCGGCGGAGACGAGTTGCGTCAGGTCGTACTCACGGGTCTCCCAGCGGCTGTCGTAGTCGTCCTCGGCGCGCCAGGTGAAGTTGCGGACGTTGTGCAAGGTGACCCGGTCGCCGTGCACCTCGCCCGAAAGCAGGCGGGCGACGTCATCCGACCAGAGCCGGTCGTTGCGCGGCGGAATGGTCATCCACCACGCGACCAGCAGCCCCAGCAGGGCGACGAGGCACAGCGGCGCCCACCAGACACGCCAGCCGAGAAACGCAACCAGCAGGGCCAGGTAGATCGCCGACCATGCGATAGCGCCAGCCAGGCGGACGCCCGGCGTGCCTGGCAGCTGGTAGCGCAAGGCGAGGGCGCCCCACGCGCCCGACGCGAACAGCAACAGGCCAGCGACTGCGCCGGCCACGCTGCGCGCGAGCATCCGGCGCTTCCTCATCGGGTAAAACGGTCGTGGTGGTCGCTCATCCGCCTAGCGTGGACGGAGCGGGACGCGCTTGCAACGTTTCCAGGCAGCTCAGGCGTTGCCGCCCATGCTCGCCTCGCGGATCGCCCTCTCGAGCTCCTGCGCACTGTAGGGCTTGCGCACCATCGGTGCGCGGTATTTTCCCGGTATATCCAGCGGCATGGCACCGGTGGCGATGACATACGGGATGCCGCGGCGCTTCAGTTCATCGAGCGCCGGGTACGCCATGATGCCACGCAGGTCCAGGTCCACCACCGCCACGTCACAGCGGGCGACATGGGCCACGCGCAAGGCTTCTTCGATGCAGCCGGCACATTCCGCGACGTCGTAACCGAGGCGGGCCTCGAGCAGGTCGGTCAGCGCGGACGCCAGTCCGCCATGGTCCTCGAAAACGATGGCACGTGGTGCGACTGAAGTAGTGGCCATAGCGAAGCTCACGTCAGCAGTTTCGGACTCCCCGGAGCAGAAACTACTACCGAATTTGCATGCGGGCCATAGTCCAACAGGCCGATTTGGAGCATTTGTACGTGCGTACTTTCACGTATGCGAAGGCGCGCACTTTTATTTCGATCCATACGCCGTGGCGTCACATAAAAACCTACGGGCGATCGTCTGGCTCGACAATAAAAGGCGGGGCCCCGCCCTCGCCTTTGCCCCGGGTGCCGACATCGTCGGCCACGCGGGCGAGGCGCTGCGCGATCCGCGCGCTGTCCCGCCGGAGGGTATCGCCCGGCTTGCCGGCCTGCGCACTGGCGATCATCGCCGCCTGGGCCTGCTTGAGCCGTACGACGCCAAGGTTGTATTCGGCCTGGGGGTAGCCGGGCCGGAGCTGGATGGCGCGCCCATAGGCGACCACCGCCTCGTCCGGCTGCTGCAGGCGGAACCGGGCGTTGCCCAGGCGAAACCAGGCGTCGGCGTCGTCAGGCTGGGCATCCACGATCGTCGCGTAGAGATCCGCCGCGTGGCGCATGTCGCCGGCGGCATAAGCCTGGTTCGCTTCCTGCGTGCTTTTCGCCACATCGAGGGTCGGCCGCGGCGGCGGGAGAGTCCCGTGGCTGGCGCAGCCCGCGAGCAGCGCTACCGCCATGCCCACGGACCAACCGGAAGTTACACGCTGCATCGGACGCACTCCTCTGGTGCAGGTTCGTCCACCCGACATTGCCCGTGCGGCTGCCCATCCGTCAATTCTCACAAAAGGTCGAAGGCCTTCAGGGCATTGCGTAAACGGCTTGAGACCAGGTCGAGGAGCTTGCGGCGCAGGTAGAAACGCCAGGCCAGCCAGGTCGCCAGCCGCGCGCGCAACCCGGCGGTCGCGGCGACGTACAGCGCCTGCATGCGGCCTTCCGCCAGCGGCATGATCGTCTCCACGTCAAACGCCGCCCGCGGCCACGCCGGCACGGGCTCGCGCAGCGAGCCGCAGCCACCGACCAGCGGGATGACCGGCGCGAAGCGTTCGCCATCGACCTCGCGGAGATATCCCGCCATGGCCGGGTCGTCGACCCAGCTGGCGAAGATCGGGTTGGCGGCGGGCACCAGCAGGCGCTCTTCGAGGAAGCGCTGGCAGTTGCGTCGGCCGAGCAGGAAATCGTGGTGGCGGTACGCCTCCGAGAGGAACCCGGAGAAGCCACCCAGCGCGCCGGCGGCCAGTGCGCGGCCACCGATCCAGCGCGGGCCCGGTTCGAGCGCCGGGCGGCTCGGCGCGATCATGAAACGGCTGTACACGGTGGCATCGAGCGCCAGCGCCACTTCCTCCGGCTTGAAGCGCGCCTGCTGCTTCCAGGCTCCAAACAGCGACGCCATCGACTCGATCAGGTTGGTCGCATCGGCTTCCACCGGGCCGGGTGCCTCGGCTTCAGGGAACGGGTCGAGCATGATCACGATGCGGTTGACCTTGTCACCGTCGCGCGGGTTGCGGCCCAGCGTGCCTGCCAGTTCGGTACGCGCCAGCTCGAACGGCTCGTTGTCCATGGCCCCGCCATCCACCGCGACGAACCGGTATTCACCGTCCTCGCCGTCACCATCGGCCCAGGCCGGCGGCAACGGCACCGGCGTGGCCATCCCGTCCTTGCCCGGGACCACCACCACACGCTGGTCGTAGTCGGTCCACGGCCGGCTCACCTGGCGAAAGCGCAGCCCCGCGGGGAACGCCGACGAAGCCAGGGCGGCCTGCATGAAGGCGCGCCACGGGGGCGTACGCGCGTGGCTGGGGCCGGTCACCAGCCGCTCGTCGGGAAACATCCACTCGCCCGCGCGATCGCCCTGCCCCGTATCCACGGCGAAGCGCAGCCAGTCGGCGTGGGCCATCATGCCGTGGCCCGGGATTTCCGGGTTGCCCTTGAACTGCACCATGTACGGCACGCCGCGCAGGTTCGTCACGGTGAAGACGCACTTCAGCGGATTGGCGACGTAAGGCCGGACGGCAGGCGTGCCCGTGTGGTCCAGCATGTCCGCGGCGATGGTGTCCAGGCAGGTCGAGTCGAGCAAGGAGGCGATCGGCTGGCCCGGATCGGCCAGATCGGCCTTGCCCAGCAGTTCGCGCACATCGATCCGCTTTACCCAGGCGTCGTAGAAGGGGTTGCCCGTCACGTCTTCCGGCGCAGGCCCAGCGTGCACATGGGGAAAGCGGTACGGCAGCGCGATGCCGGAGAGCACCCCGTTGATGCTGCCCGCGGAGGCACCGGAGATGACCCGCAGGAGTACGTCATGCCGGGGCACCGGTAGCCCGCGCGCCTTCGCCTCATACCAGTGGTCGAGCGCTTCGTAGAGGAAATCGAGCACGCCGGCGGCGTACGCGCCGCCCGATACGGCGCCGGCAAGCGCCAGCCCCAGCTCGAACGTCCCCGGCCGGCAGGCAGGGGTCTCCCGGGGCCGTGCCAGGGGTAACTCGTTGTCAGCCATCGATGGATCCCGTGGGGTCGCAGGATCGCGCCGCCCCCTCGGCGCGTCTCGTGGAACGCGGCGACCTTACCGCGCCATCCACTGCGCGGCCAAGGCCAGCGCTGCCGGCAAGGCCTGCACGTAGAGGATCCTGCGGCTGGCGGTGAGCGCGCCCCACAGCCCGGCGACCACCACGCAGCCCAGGCCGTAGAACACGAAGGCGGTTGCAAACGGCTCGCGCAGGGCCAGGCCGAGCACCAGCGCGACCACCAGGAAGCCGTTGTACAGGCCCTGGTTCGAGGCGAGGGCGGCGCTTTCATTGGCGAACGCAGGCGTGATCCCGAACACTCGCGGGCCGCGCGAGCGCCAGAGCAGCATTTCGAGCACCACGATATAGACGTGGATCAGTATGACGATGGCGGTCAACACGGTGGCGAGCAGGCTCATGGCGGTCCTTCGTTCGGTGGTAATCCGCCCAGCATAGCGACGGACGGCCGGATGTGAAGGGCCGTGGGTTTACGTAGGCCGATCGTTCGATTGCGCCACGCGGTCCGGACGGGTCAGATAGCGGGATGCGCAATGTCATGGCAGCCCAGGAGATATCGCTGGAGGCCCTCGGGCTGCTCCAGGCCCTGCTGCACCACGACTACGATGAAGCGCACTTCCGCGCGGGCCACGTGGCCCGCCACGCCGCGCTGCACGAGCACCTGTCCGTCGCCGATGCCGCCGAACGCATCGAGACGCTGTTGCAGGAGGGCACGCCGGATACCGACGCCCTGCACGTCGCGCTACGCAGCCTTGCACATTCGGTCGATCGCATGCAGCTGATTGCCCTGCGTCGCGCCGGCAAGCTGTTCTGAGCGCCCTGCTCGGGTAGGATCGGGATCTACGTCCCGGAGCCTGCCGCATGAGCCAACTGTCCAACTTCATCGATCCAAGCGCGCCACCCAGCGGGACCGGCTGCGTCGAATGCATGGCGGCGGGCGACTGGTGGTTCCACCTGCGCCGCTGCGCGAAGTGCGGCCACGTCGGCTGCTGCGACGACTCGCTCAACCGGCATGCGCGGAAGCACTTCGAGGAAACCGGCCACGAGATCATCCAGACCTTCGAACCCGGCGAGGACTGGTTCTACGATTACCGCACGGACGACGAAGTGCGCGGCGCCCCGCGCCTCGCCGATCCGCAGCACCACCCGCGCGACCAACCGGTCCCCGGCCCCGCGGGTGCCGTGCCGCGCAACTGGCAGGTGATCCTCATGCGCCGCAACGAGCAGGAACAGAACGAACGCAATGACTGAGCTTATCGAGTGGGATGACTTCACCCGGGTGGTGATGGTGGCTGGCACGGTCACCCGCGCCGAAACCTTCCCCGAGGCGAAGCGGCCCGCCTACCGCATCTGGGTGGACTTCGGCCCGCACGGCGAACGCAAGACGAGCGCGCAGGTCGCGGGGATCTACCAGCCGGATGAACTCGTCGGCCGGCAGGTCATTGGCGTGATCAATTTTCCCGAGAAGCAGATCGGGCCCATGCGATCGCAATTCCTGCTCACCGGTTTCCATACCGATGAAGGCGTGGTCATCGCGACCACGGAACGTAACGTGCCCAATGGCACGCGGCTGGCCTGAGATACCGATGTCCGTTTCCGACCCGTTTGAAAACCTCCCTGTCGACGAAACCCCTGCCAGTGTCGTGGCCTTCTGGCGCGATGCCGGCCCGGCGCGCTGGTTCGAGAAGGATGACGCCTTCGACCGCGAGTTCCGCCGGCGCTTCCTGCCTGCGCACATGGCCGCTTCGCGCCGCCGGCTCGATCACTGGATGGAGACGGCGGAAGGTTCGCTCGCGCTGGTGATCCTGCTCGACCAGCTCCCGCGCAACGCCTTCCGCGATTGCGCGCACATGTTCGCCACCGATGCGCTGGGTCATTACGTCGCCCGGCAGATGCTGGCGCGAGGGTTCGATCAGCAGATCGAAGGCGACATGCGCGTGTTCTGCTACCTGCCCTTCTCGCACGCGGAAACGCTGGCCGACCAGGACCTCGCCGTGGAACGCAACGAGCCACTCGGCGACCCGTACCTCAAGTTCGCGATCATCCACCGCGACGTCATCCGCCGCTTTGGCCGGTTCCCGCACCGCAACCACGCCCTCGGCCGCGAGACGACGGCTGACGAGCAGGCGTTCCTCGACGAAGGTGGCTTCGCAGGATGAGGGTATGGCTTTGAATATCTGGGTCGACGCCGACGCCTGCCCGAACGTCATCAAGGACATCCTGTTCCGTGCGGCCGAGCGTGAGCAGGTCGAGGTCACGCTCGTGGCGAACCAGTGGATCCGCACGCCCGCCTCGAAGTTCATCCGCTCGATCCAGGTCCCCGGCGGCTTCGACGTGGCGGATGACGAGATCGTCCGCCGCGTGCAACCGGGCGACCTGGTCGTCACGCAGGACATCCCGCTGGCCTCGTTCGCCATCGAGAAAGGCGCGCTGGCCTTGCATCCTCGTGGGGAGCTGTTCACCCGCGACACGATCGCGGCGCGGCTCTCCATGCGTAACTTCATGGAAGAGCTGCGCGGTGCAGGCGTCGATACCGGTGGCCCAGCGGCGATGCACCCGCGTGACCGGCAGAACTTCGCCAACGAGCTCGATAAATGGCTGGCGCGCCGGCGTAGCCAGGCGAGCCGCTAGGCCGGCACGACTCAGGCGGTAGCGGGAATCGACCGCGGCAGTTCGGCCGCGGAAACCGGGCTGCCCAGCAGGAAGCCCTGCAGGGCATTGCAGCCGAGCCGGGTCAGCAGTTCCTGCTGCTCCACGGTCTCCACGCCCTCGGCCACGATCTTGAGCCCGAGCGTCTTGCCCAGCGCGATGATCGCCGCGACGATCGCCTCGTCGTCATTGCCCTGGGCCAGTTCGGTCACGAAACCGCGGTCGATCTTCAACTCATCCGCGGGCAGCTGCTTCAGGTACAGCAGGCTGGAATAGCCCGTGCCGAAGTCATCGATCGAGATGCCGACGCCGAGCGCGGCCACCTGGTTGAGGATGGCGAGGCTGGTTTCGGCATCGCGCATGGCGGTGGATTCGGTGACTTCCACGGTGAGGTGACGGGCATCGATCCCGTGGCGCGCCAGTGCGTCGCGCAGCGTATCGACCAGGCCCACATGGTTGAGCTGGGCCGTGGAGACGTTCACCGCCACCGTCCACTCGGCGTGCCCGGCATCGCGCCACACACGCATCTGCCGGCACGCTTCGTCGATCACCCAGTTACCGATGGGCACGATGAGGCCGGTGCGCTCGGCCACCGGCAGGAACTGGTCCGGCGGCACCAGGCCCTCGCCCGGCTTGTTCCAGCGCAGCAACGCTTCCACGCCCACCATGGGACCACTCGGAGACACCAGCTTCGGCTGGTAATGCAGGGTGAACTCGCCGCGATCCAGCGCACGCCGAAGGTCCTGCTGGAGCTTCAGCTGCTGGTGCACGTTCGCGTTCATCGCGGTCTCGAAGAAGCGGAAGCCGCGGCGGCCCTGTTCCTTCGCGTGATACATGGCGGCATCGGCGTTGATCATCAGCTCGTGGCGTGAGCGGCCGTTCTCCGGATACAGCGCAATGCCGACGCTGGCGGACACATGCGCCGTCACGCCGTTGATCAGGTACGGCTCGCTGAGCAGATCGACGAGTTCCTCGGCCAGCATGGCCGCATCCTCGGGGCCGCGGATATCGAAGGCGACGACGAATTCGTCGCCGCCCAGGCGTGCAACGGTTTCTTCCTCGCGCTTACAGGCGAGGATGCGCCGCGACACATCACGCAGCAGCTCGTCGCCGACATGGTGGCCGTAGACGTCGTTGACCGCCTTGAACCCATCCAGGTCGAGGAACAGCACGGCGAAGCGACGACCGCTCCTCGAGGCATTGTGGATCGCCTGGTCCAGGCGGTCTTCGAGCAGCACGCGGTTGGGTAGGCGGGTCAGGTTGTCGTGCATGGCCAGTTGCAGCAGTTCGCTGTTGGCGCGGTCGAGCGAGTTGGCCAGCATGTTCGCGCGGGCATCCAGCATGGCCACGGTGAGCGCGATGGCGAACACGGACAGGGTCACGACGATGACCACGACGGCGAGGTACTTCACATCGATGCCACCCGCCACGGCCGCACCGCACCAGCTGCCCTCGGGAAAGCTCGCGGCCGCCATGCCGGTGTAATGCATGCCGACGATGGCGCAGCCCATGACCAGGGAGGCGCCGAAACGCGCGACCCATACCCGGCCGGTATCACGACGCAGGCGGAAAGCGATCCACAGCGCCGCGCCGGAAGCGAGTACGGCGAACAGGACGGAAAGGGAAAACAGCAGCGGGTCGTAGAGCACGCCCGGCATCATCCGCATCGCGGCCATGCCGGTGTAATGCATCGCGGAGATACCGGCACCCATCAGCAACGCGCCCACCGCCAGGCGGCGCTTCGGCAACTCGCTCTGGCACACCAGCCAGAGGGCGAAGGCTGACGAGGCCACAGCAATGACCAGCGACAAGGCGGTCAGGTCGATGTCGTAACCGAGGGTAATCGGGAGGCTGAAAGCCAGCATGCCCACGAAGTGCATCGCCCAGATACCCAGGCCCATGGCGAACGAGCCGCCCGCCAGCCAGAGCAGCGAAGCCCGCCCCCGCGTGCCGGCCACACGGCCAGCCATGTTCAGCGCCGTGTACGAGGCCAGGATGGCCACCACGAACGAGAACACGACGAGGACATTGCTGTAGCTGCTGACGAGCATCACTGCCTTCCACACTCTGCCCGTACGTGGGCCATAGATAACAATTTCGGTAGTTATGACGAAATCTTGAGCACTTTGCCGAATTTGCCGTCGGTTTCTTTCGGGCACAAAAAAACCCGCTTTCGCGGGTTTCTTTGCGATCCGGTTGAGGTTGTCCGGATCTCTGTTGGTGCCCAAGGGGGGACTCGAACCCCCACGACCTAAGCCGCTACCACCTCAAGGTAGTGCGTCTACCAATTCCGCCACCTGGGCATAACTTTTAAAACTGGGGTGTTGCTCTTTTACTTCTTGGCCGTCGAAGCGGGTGCCGGGTTGGCTGCCTGCTGCGGGGCCGGAACATCGTTGTTCGCCGCCGGGGCCGTGGCCGCCGGGACATCGCCGTTGACCGCGGGGGCCTTGGGCACGTCGGTGGCCGGAGCCGCCGCGTTGTTTGCCGGAGCCGCCGGTGCCGTGGCGCCAGACATCACGCCGAGATCCGCGGTGGGCTGGGGGTTACCCGTATGGCCAAGGTAGATACCCATGCCAAGGCTCAACACGAAAAACAGTGCGGCGAGCACTGCGGTGGCACGGGTCATGAAGCTCGACGAGCCGCGCGCACCAAACACGGTTGCGGAAGCACCGCCACCGAAACCGGAACCTGCCTCCGCACCTGCACCGCGCTGCATAAGAATCAGCACGATCATCGCTGCGGCGATCAGGATATAGAAAACGCTGAAGAGAATGAACATGTCTTCTTGTTTGCCGTGTCGCGAATTATCGACGCGCCGCGGCGCATTTGCATATATCCAGGAAATCGGAAGCCACTAAAGCCGCGCCTCCGATCAGTCCCCCGTCTACATCCGGCTGGGCGAAAAGTTCGGCCGCATTGGCCGGCTTGACGCTTCCGCCGTAAAGCACCCGGGTCAGGAGCGAGATATTAGCATCCTTTTTTGCCAATTGGCTACGGATGAACGCATGAATTTTTTGCGCCTTGTCCGGCGTGGCCGTCAGGCCCGTTCCGATCGCCCAGACCGGCTCATAGGCGATGACGGCTTCGCGGAACGGCTCGATGCCGTTATGCTCGAGCACGACGCCCAGCTGGCGGGCGATGACCGCCTCGGCCTGCCCCGCCTCGTGTTCTTCCTTCGTTTCGCCCACGCAGAGGATCGGGGTGAGCCCCGCCTGGCGCGCGGCCTCGAACTTCTTGGCCAGCAGCGCATCGGATTCATGCTGGTACTGGCGGCGTTCCGAATGGCCCACCAGCACCCACGTGGCGCCTACGTCGTGCAGCATGGCGCCCGAGATTTCCCCGGTGAAGGCGCCCTGGATGTGGTGTTCGGACAGGTTCTGCCCACCGAAACCCAGGCCCCGGTCGCCGTAGCGGTCGGTCAGCTCGTTAAGGAACACATCGGGGGGAAACACCAGCACGTCGGTGCCATCCGGCAGGTCTTCCACGATATCGCGGACGAGCTTGTCGGCCATGGCCCGCGAGCCATGCATCTTCCAGTTTCCGGCGACCAGCTTCTTGCGCATGGCTTGGCTTCCAGGCGGTGGCAAAGGGGCGGCAGGATAGCGGCGGGGCCGTAGCTGGCAAAGCTGCATTGCCGCATCGGCCCGCCGCATGCGGCGTTCACCGAGGGTAACGCATGCTTCGGGCATTTGAGCTTGTCGGATCCGGCCTATCATTGCCCCATGCGTATTGTGAGAATTCTCTTCATCGCCCTGCTCCTCATCGGCCCGGGGCTCGCCGCCGCCCAAGACACGGACGCAGCGCCTACCCCGGCCCAGCAGCTGGACGACCTGCGCGGGCGCCTGGATGCGGCCGAAAAGGCCATGAAGGCCGCCGACATCACCGATGGCCAGATCGACGATCTCCGCGGCCAGGTCAGCGACATCAACAGCCAGTCGCAGAAGCTCTCGGGCTCCCTGCAGCCGAACCGCGACGCCGCCAAGGCGCGGCTCGACCAGCTCGGCCCCGTGCCGACCGGCGGCAACAAGGAGCCGCCCGAGGTGGTTCAGGCCCGCCGTGATGCGCAGAAGGCGTTCGATGCGGTGGATGGCCAGATCAAGCAGGCCGACGCCATGGCCCTCGAGGCCAGCCAGACCGCCAACGCCCTCTCCGACCTGCGGCGTACCCGCTTCCAGGAACGCATCTCGCGGCAGAGCTATTCCCCCCTGTCGCGCCCGTTCTGGTCGGAGCCCGCCAAGGCGTTTCCGCGCGATGCCGCCAACGTGCGGGACTTCGTCAGCCAGGCGCAGGCGGATATCGCGAACAGCTGGAGCAACGGGAACCGCACCGCGCTGGTGAGCTGCGTGGTGCTGGGCCTGCTGATGATGACCGGGCTGCGCTTCTGGATCGAATCACGCGTGCGCAGCCTCACGGCCAACCGCATGCCACCGGGCCGCCTGCGCCGCTCGGCCCTGATCGTCGGTATCACCCTCACGTCGGCACTGACGACGGGTATCGGCACGCAGCTGTTCTATGTGGGCCTCAACTGGCGCGACACGTTCAGCGACGAGACCAACGAAGTCGCCAGGGCGATCGTGCGCCTGGTGTTCTTCGGCGCATTCGTCGCCGGCCTCGGGCGTGCGCTGATTTCCGCGAAGCGCCCGTCGTGGCGTCTCCCCGCCATTTCCGATGAGACCGCGCTGAGCCTGCGTCGCTTCCCGATGCTGTTTTCGTTCGCGGTCGTGGTGTTTTATTTCCTACGCATCCTCAACCGCGTCATCGGCACCAGCCTTGCCGCCGAGGTGCTCACCAGCAGCCTGCAGGCGCTGGTGCTGACGGTGTTGACCGCCCTGGCGCTCATCCGGCTCAGCCGGACCCACCACGTCGTGGAAGAAGGCAGCACCGAACCGCCGCGGCCCATCTGGGCCAGCCTGTTCATCGCCGCGGCATGGGTGGCGATCGTCGCCTCCTGGATCGCCCTGCTCACCGGCTTCATCGCCTTCGCGTCCTTCGTGGCGGGCCAGGTGGTGTGGACGCTGATCGTTATCTCGGCGACGTACCTTGCCATGCGGCTGGTGGATGACCTCTTCGAAACCCTGCTCTCCGAGAAGGGCCCGATGAGCGCACGTGCGCAGGCGATCTTCGGAACCCACCCCAAACTGCTCGACCAGGCCGGCGTGCTCCTGTCCGGCGTGTCGCGGCTTGCGCTGTTCCTGTTCGGCCTGACCGCCGTGATCTCGGGCTTCGGTGCCGGCACGTCCGACATCATCGATCTCGCGAGCAAGCTGCAGCAGTTCAAGGTCGCGGGCGTCACGCTGCAACCGGGACAGATCCTCGGCGGCATCGGCGTGTTCTTCGTGGGCCTGCTCGCCGTACGCGTGGTGAAGAGCTGGATGGCGGAACAGTACCTTCCGCGCACCAACCTCGATCCCGGCATGCGGACCTCGCTGACGACGCTGCTTGGCTACGTCGGCATCGTGGTGGTCGTGTCGATCGCCCTGCTCTCGCTGGGCCTGTCCCTGCAGAACATCGCCTGGGTCGCCTCGGCGCTCTCCGTGGGTATCGGCTTTGGCCTCCAGGCGATCGTGCAGAACTTCATTTCGGGCCTCATCCTGCTGGCCGAACGGCCGGTCAAGGTAGGCGACTGGGTCGTGCTCGACGATGCCGAAGGCGATATCCGCCGGATCAACGTGCGCGCCACCGAGATCCAGGTGGCCGACAGGTCGACGATCATCGTGCCGAATTCTTCGTTCATCACGAAGCCCGTGCGCAACATGACCATGGCGAACCCGCAGGGCCGCGTCCTGATCAAGCTGCCCATGCCGCTGGATTCCGATCCGGTGGCCGTGCGCGATCACGTCCTCGACGCCATGAACCATCACCAGGGCGTGGCGGAAACACCCGCGCCGTCGGTCACGCTGGATAGCATCGACCGCGCCGCGATGACCTTCGCGATCACCTGTTACGTCGGCAGCCCGCGCGACGTGGGTGGCGTGAAGAGCGACCTGCTGTTCGAGATCATCGCGCGCCTGCGCGGCGCGGACATCCCACTGCTGCGGCCGCAGGACCTGGTACTGCGCTCAGGCGGGAACATGGGCGACCTGGTCGGGCCGACAGGGGCTGGGGCGCCGAAGGCGTCTACTGATCCCGAAGGGTGAGGCCAGATCCATCGCGCGCAAGCGCGCTCCCACAAGGCTGGCGCCAACCTTGTGGGAGCGCGCTTGCGCGCGATAAAGGTTGCCTCACCCTTGTGGGAGCGCGATTGCGATGAATTAGTCCTTGACCGGTGCCAGGCGCAGGTCCTGGAAATCGAAGCTGAAGTCGGTCAGCGGCGACACCGGCTCCATGCGCACCTCGCGCACCTTGCCGTCCGGATCGAGCGAGAAGTTGACGAACGCATCGCCGTTGAGCGAGCGGTCGTTCCAGTGCGCGATGAAGGTATCGTGCTGCCACGGCTCCAGCGTGCCGGTGAGCTGCGCGGTCTTCGTGAAGCTCATCACCAGCTTGCCACCCTGCTTCGTCACCTTGACGTCGCCATACCACGGGTCGCGAAACGTGCCGGCGTAGCCATCCAGCGGCAGCGAGGGCTTCGCGCCCTTCATGCGCGCCGCCTCGTGCTTCTTCATGCTGTCGTCGGCGTTGCCTTCCTGCTTTTTCACGGAAGCCGCATACGCCGCGATCCAGTCGGTCTTCGGCGCATCCATGTATGCATCGAGCGCGCGCATCGTCACCGCCTGGAACGCTGCGCCGCTTTCCTGGTTGGTCAGCACGACCACGCCGAGGTTCAGGTCCGGCACCAGAGTCAGCCGCGAGACCATGCCCGGCCAGCCGCCGGTGTGCCACACCAGCTTGTGCCCGCGGTAATCGGATACGAACCAGCCCTCGCCATAACCGGAGAAGTTGGGCACCGCGGCCTTCAGTTCCGGCACGCTCGGCTCGGAGATGCGGATCGGCGTGAGCAGCGACCACATTTCCTTCTGCCGCGCGGCGGAGAACAGGCGCTGCTGGTTGCCGTTCGCATCGGTGTACAGGCCGCCGGCGAGCTGCATGTTCATCCACTTCGACAGGTCATGCACGCTCGAATAGATGCCGCCGGCCGAAGGATTGTTGTTCCACGACATCGGCTCGACCGGCTTCAGGTCCTTGAAGTCGAATTTGGCGTGGCCGATCGCGGTGTCGTCGCCTGGGTTGATATGGTCCGGCGCGCTGGTGATCGATTCAGTCATGCCCAGCGGCTGGAAAATGCGATCGCGGACGAAATCGGCCCACGAGTGGCCGGACACCTGCTCGATGACCAGGCCGGCCACGGCGAACAGGATGTTGTCGTACGCGTACTCGGCGCGGAAGCTGTTGGTGATCGGCACGTAGCGCAGGCGCTCGACAACTTCCTTCGTCGTGTACGTGGTCGCCGGCCAGTACAGCAGGTCGCCCGCGCCGAGGCTCAGGCCGCTGCGGTGTGCCAGCAGGTCGCGCACGCGCATCTCGCGAGTCACGTACGGGTCCGACATCTGGAACCACGGCAGGCGGTCGACCACGCGGTCGTTCATGTCGAGCTTCTTCTGGTCGGCGAGGATCGCCAGCGAGGCTGCGGTGAACGCCTTGGTATTCGACGCGATGGCGAAGCGCGTGTGCGCATCCACCTTCGCCGGCTCGCCCAGCTTGCGCACGCCCGAGCCCATCTCGAGCACGATCTTGCCGTCCTTCACGATCGCCACGGCAATGCCCGGCACATCGAACTGCTTGCGGGTGGCGTCGACGTAGGCATCGAAGTCCGCGAGGGCCACGGGGCGTGCTTCGCTGGAAGCACTGGCGGCTGCCGGCGGCGTGTCCTGCGCCTGCGCTGCGAGCGCGAAGGCGAACGACGTGACCCCGAAGGCGAGGAGATGGCGAAGACGCGGCATTGGGTGACCCCTGCTGGAAAATCGGTGTTCCAGACTATGCCGCGCCGCGGGCGCCGAAGGAAGGGACCGCTTAGGCCTTGCTTTTCTGGCTGAAGAGGACACTGCCCAGGATGATCGCGCCGGCCAGCGCCATCGTCGGGGTGAGCGCCTCGCCGAGGAACATCCAGGCCCATGCCACGCCGAACAGCGGCACAAGGTAGGTCGAGGTCGCGGCACGCGGGGCGCCGATCTTCTGGATCAGGCGGAAGTAGAAGGCGTACGCAAGGCCGGTCGACAGCACGCCGAGCGCCACGACGCAGATCCACGACTTGGCGGGGATGGGTGCGTCGGGCCAGGTGGCCCATGCCAGTGGCGCGGTGAGCAGCGTCGCCCCAAGCAGGCAACCGGCGGCGACCGCCGTCGGCGCGATATCGGAGAGGAACTTCTTGATCAGGTTGGCCGCGAGGCCGTAGCAGAACGAGGCCGCGGCACCGGCGGCCGCCGCCATGCCCACGTTCTCGCCGGCGGTCTTGCCGCTGGCCAGGATGACCACGCCGACGAAGCCGGTGATGAGCGCGATGGCCTTGCGGGTGCCGATCTTCTCGCCGAAGCCCACGAACGCGACCAGCGCCGCGAACAGCACGGTCATGCTGTTGGCGATGGCGCCGATCCCCGCCGGCGCACGCTCCGCGCCCCAGGCGAACAGCGTGAAGGGGATCGCCGCGCTGAGCGCGCCGAGCAGCAACATCTTCCACAGGTGCGACACACGGATGGTCGCGCGGGCACGCCACAGCAACGGAAGCAGGATCACGGAGCCGAAGGCCAGCCGCGTGGCGACCATCGGGAACGGGCCGAAATCCTTGGCCGCAACGCGCATGAAGAGGAACGAGCCGCCCCAGATGGCGCCCAGGGCGACCAGTTCAGCGCCCGTGCGCCAATCGCGCTCGGCGGCGACGGGCGTCATGGGTTCGAGGGGAGCATCGGCGGCGGTCGACATACGAACCTCATGGGGGACTGGCAGTCCATTGTCGCCGGAACGGCCCGCCGGACAAGCGCTTTGTTTACACGCCAGCCTTCAAATCCGCTCAACCCCGTTGTGGGAGCGCGCTTGCGCGCGATGGGGCCTGCCGCAAGCACCCATCGCGCGCAAGCGCGCTCCCACAACGGGGTGGTCAGTCGACGCCGACGAAGCCGCCGGTCTGGTGGGCCCAGAGGCGCGCGTACAGGCCGCCATGGGCGATCAGCTCGGCGTGCGTGCCGGTTTCCACGATCGCGCCCTTCTCCATCACCACCAGCCGATCCATCCGGGCGATGGTCGAGAGGCGGTGGGCGATGGCGATGACCGTCTTGCCCTGCATCAGCGTCTCGAGGCTCTCCTGGATGGCGGCTTCGGCCTCGGAATCGAGCGCCGAGGTCGCTTCATCCATGATCAGGATGGGGGCGTCCTTGAGCAGCACGCGCGCGATGGCGATGCGCTGGCGCTGGCCGCCGGAGAGCTTCACGCCGCGCTCACCCGCATGCGCGTCGTAACCCGTGCGCCCTTCCCCGTCGGATAGCGCCGGGATGAACTCATCCGCGCGCGCCTTGCGCACGGCCTCGGCCATCTCGGCGTCCGTCGCGTCGGGACGGCCGTAAAGGAGGTTGTCGCGGATCGAACGGTGCAGCAGCGACGTGTCCTGGGTGACCACGCCGATATGCGAGCGCAGCGATTCCTGGGTCACCCGCGAGATATCCTGGCCATCGATCAGGATGTGGCCTTCTTCCAGGTCGTACAGGCGCAGCAGGACGTTCACCAGCGTCGACTTGCCAGCACCGGAGGGGCCGACCAGGCCGATCTTCTCGCCCGGGCGCACGATGAGGTCGAGCCCGCTGATGATGCCGCCGGCTTTGCCGTAGTGGAAATGGATGTCGTCGAAGCGGACTTCACCCTTCGTCACCCGCAACGGCACGGCATCGGGCCGGTCCACGACGGTGCGCTCCTGCGAAATCGTGGTGATGCCATCCTGCACGGTACCGACGTTGTCGAAGATGCCGTTCACCACCCACATGATCCAGCCGGACATGTTGTTGATGCGGATCACCAGGCCCACGGCCAGCGCCACCTGGCCCGTGGAGACGCTGCCCCGCGACCACAGCAGCAGCGCCAGCGCGCTGGTGCCGGCGATCAGCAGGCCGTTGATCGAGGTGATCGAGAAATCCATCGCCGTGACCATGCGGTTCTGCGCGCGCAGCTTGTCGGTCTGCTCGTTCAGCGCTTCCTTCGCATAGAGCTCTTCGCGGTTGGTATGGGCGAAAAGCTTCAGCGTCATGATGTTGCTGTAGCCGTCGACGATGCGGCCCATCAGCTTCGAGCGCGCCTCGGAGGCATGCCACGAGCGGTCCTTCACGCGCGGCACGAAGTAGACGAGCATGCCGATGTACGCGGCGATCCACAGCACGAGCGGAAGTGCGAGCAACAGGTCCGCCTTCGCGAACAGGTACACCGAGGTACCCGCGTACACGGTGACGTACCACATGGCGTCCGCCACCTGCATGGCGGATTCGCGCAGCGATGGCGCGGTCGTCATGATCCGGTTCGCCACGCGGCCGGCGAAATCGTTCTGGAAGAACGACAGGCTCTGCTTCAGCACGTAACGGTGGTGCTGCCAGCGCATCATCGCGGTCATGCCGGGGTTGATGGCCTGGTTCACCAGCAGGTCGTGCAGCCCGAGGAACAACGGGCGCAGGATGACCACGACGAACCCCATCCAGAGCAGGGTCCGCCAGTGGGTCTGGAAGAACACCGCCGCAGGCGTCTTCTGCGCCATGTCGACCACGCGGCCGAGGAAATCGAACAGCGCGACCTCGATCAGCGCGACGACCAGGCCGACCAGCAACGCCACCACGAACAGCTTCCACACCTGGCGCAGGTAATAGATGTAGAAGCGCGTAACGGTCTTCGGCGGCGCACTATCCGGCGCGTCGCGGAAGATATCGATCAGGGATTCGAACCAGCGGAAGATCATGCGGGGCATTGTACGCCCACTCCCTTGTGGGAGCGCGCTTGCGCGCGATGGGGGGCTCGCGGCAAGGCCTATCGCGCGCAAGCGCGCTCCCACAGGAGCACCACAGGCGCTTCTACAGTTTTCGGTCGATTGCGACGAAAATCAGGCCGAGGATCAGGAACAACGCGCCGACGATGCCGGTATTGAGCAGCACCTGGCCGTATCCCAGCTGGTTCACATCCATGAAGGGATACGGGTATTCATGGACGACCGCGCCGCGCGCGAAGGTCCACGCGGCGAACAGGCCGGGGAACGCCATCCAGCGCAATGCATCGCTCCACGCGAGCGCGCCATGCGGCAACAGCGCGAGCCACCAGGCCAGGTAAAGCACGGGCACCGCGTAATGCAGCGACCGGTCGGCCAGCAACGCCGGGCCCTGCGGGTGGAACTGGCTTTGCAGCACCGTGGCGTAAACAAGGCACGTCACGGTGATCGACAGCGCCGCCAGGCCGCGGATGCGCGGGCCGCGCCAGACGCGGAGGAACGCCCAGTTACCGCCCGTGGCCGCCGAACCGGCGACCAGGGCGACAAGCAGGTTGGACAGGATCGTGAAAAAGCTGAGGAAGCGGACCGTCACTTCCAGGGCCGGCCCGGACCAGAGCATCAGCCAGTACTGCAGCATCAGCGCCGGCCAGGCGACGGCCGCGACGATCACGGCGAACAGGTTGGCATAGGCGGCACGCGTGGACATGCCGCGCAGTATCAGCGAGGCCAGCCGTTATTGGAACGGTCGCGATCGGGCACCTTGTGGTCGGGATCGATGACGGCCGCGACGACCTTGTGGCTGCCCGGGACGGTCAGGTCGAAGGTCTTGTGCTGCTGCCAGGTCTCGACCGGGATGCGGATATCCTTCGTGGTCTTGTCATCCAGCGTGACGCGCAGCGTGGCCGGCATCACCAGCTGGTCGCGGTTCTCGAGGGTAACGACCTGGCCGTTCACCTTCGTCACCGCGAGGTCGAGCTGCCAGTTGTTGGCATACCAGCCGCGCCAGAACCAGCCCAGGTCCTCGCCGGCCTCGCTCTCCATCAGGCGGAAGAAGTCGGAGGGCGTCGGATGCTTGTAGGCCCAGGTGGCGATGTACTTGCGGAACGCGGGATCGAAACGCTCCGGCCCGATGATTTCCTCACGCAGCAGCACCAGGCCCAGCGCAGCCTTGTAGTACGTGGCCGGGTGGCGGTACTTCTCCTTCACCATGTCCGCGCCCATCAACAGGCTCGGTGCGTCCTGGTCGGCCAGCAGCGGCAGGATGCCATCCACCGGGTTACCGCCCTTCGGCGCGTACTCACCGTCGCGCTTCGGGCCGAACTCACCGTGGTTGAACGCGTCCATCTCGTACACGTCGATGAAGGTGTTGAAACCCTCGTCCATCCACGCGTTGCGGCGCTCGTCGCTGCCCACGATCATCGGGAACCAGGTGTGGCCGATCTCGTGCGCCGTCACCATGTGCAGCGGCTTGGCCGGCGCCTCCATCGGGTCGAACACGATGCCCGGGTATTCCATGCCGCTGGCCGCGCTGCCACCTTCATTGATCGCCACGGGGTACGGATACGGATACCACTTGGTCGAGAAGTGCTCGACCGACGCCTTCAGGAACTCGGTGGAACGCCCCCAAAGCTTTGCCGTGGCGCTTTCCACGGGGTAGACCGACATGGCCAGCGCCTTCCTGCCTTCCGGCAGGTTGATGCGCGCAGCATCCCACACGTACGCGGTGGACGCGCCGAAGGCGACATCGCGCGTGTTCTGCATGCGGAACTTCCAGGTCAGCGTGCCGCCCTGCTTCGGCCGGCTGGCCGGGTCGGTCACTTCCTGGGCCGTGCGGATCATCACCGTGGCGTCGCTTTCGCGGGCCTTGGCCAGGCGCTCCTGCTGCGTCTTCGTGAGCACGTCTTCCGGGTTCACCAGTTCACCGGAGCCCGCGATGATCATGTTCGAGGGCACGGTGATCGCGTAGTTGAAATCGCCGTACTCGAGGTAGAACTCGCTGTTGAGGTACGGCGCCGTGTCCCAGCCACGCTGGTCGTCGTACACGCACATGCGCGGGTACCACTGGGCCATCTCGTAGATGTTGCCGTTCTTCGACGGATCGAAACCCGTGCGGCCGCCGAAGTCGCCCGGCAGGTCGTAGGAGTATTCGATGGTGACATCGACCTTGCCGCCCTTCGCGTCGAGCGCATGGGCGAGGCGCACCTGCATGCGCGTGTCGGCGACGACGTATTCGGCCTTCGCCGACTTGCCGCCCTGCGTCACCGTGACCGATGCGATGCGATAGCCATCGGTGAACTGCTTCGGCGTCTTGTCGCCGGTGAAATTGCCGCGGGCCGTCTCGGTGAAGCGGTTTTCGTCGAGCTGCAGCCAGAGCACGTCGAGGGCGTCGGGGCTGTTGTTCGTGTAGTGGATGGTGGCCTTGCCCACCAGCGTGTTCTTCACCGGATCCAGCGTGGCCGCCAGGTCGTAGTCGGCGCGGTTCTGCCAGAACAGCGGACCCGGCATGCCGCTGCCCGAGCGGTAGGCGTTCACCGGCTGCGGGTAGGTGAACGGGGCGAAGGTCTCGCGCGGATCGTAAGTTCCGGCGGCGGCACCCAGGGTGGTGGCCAGGGCCAGGCCGGCCAGGGTGAAGCGGAAGGTGGGGTTCATGGGAACGCTCGTGGGACGACCGGAGGAGACTACCCGCGCCCCCGGCGTGGCCCCAACCGTGCCGGAAGTCAGGGGTGCCCCGGCCGATATGACGAAATCTTCCCACCGCGGGCGGCATCATGGCCCGATCTCCACGCGAAGGCGGGCCGATGGGACTGCTGACAGACGGGCACTGGACGGACAAGGGCTATGACACCGCGAGCAGCGGCGGCCGCTTCAAGCGCGAAACCACGCGTTTCCGCCACTGGATCACGCCGGATGGCGCACCCGGCCCCACGGGTGAAGGCGGCTTCGCCGCCGAGCCCGGGCGCTACCACCTGTACATCGCCCGTGCATGCCCCTGGGCGCACCGCACCACGATCTTCCGCGCACTGAAGGGCCTCGACGAGATGATCGGGCTCTCGGTCACCCACTGGCTCATGGGCGAGCACGGCTGGACGTTCGAGCCGGCCGAGGGCGTGATCCCCGATGACGTCAATGGCGTCGAATACGTCTACCAGCTTTACCAGCTGGCGGATCCGGCCGTATCCGGGCGCGCTTCCGTGCCCGTGCTCTGGGACAAGCAGCGCCGCACCATCGTCAGTAATGAGTCGGCCGATATCATCCGCATGTTCAACAGTGCGTTCGACGGCGTCGGCGCGCGCCGTGGCGATTACTATCCCGAAGGGCTGCGCAGCGATATCGATGCGTTCAACGAGCGGATCTATGACACGCTCAACAACGGTGTTTACAAGGCCGGGTTCGCCAGTACCCAGGAAGCGTACGACGAAGCGATCGGCCCGCTGTTCGCCACGCTCGACTGGCTGGAACTGCATCTCGCCGAACATCGGTACCTCTGCGGCGACCAGTTGACGGAAGCCGACTGGCGCCTGTTCACCACCCTGCTCCGTTTCGATCCGGTGTACCACGGGCATTTCAAATGCAATATCCGCCGGATCATCGACTATCCGGCACTGTGGGCGTATACGCGCGCGCTTTATCAGGAGCCCGGGATACGCGAAACCATCGACTTCGGGCACATCAAAAAGCACTATTACCTGAGCCACCCGTGGCTGGACCCCACCGGGATCGTTCCCGTGGGCCCGGATATCGATTTCGAGGCGCCGGCCTGAGCCGGTCTCATCCATTGGTATACCTTGCATCCCGCCCGGCTAGCCGCATATTCCCCACGATGTTTCCACGAGGACCCCACGCATGAAAATCGGTTTGATCGGTCTGGGCCGCATGGGCGGCAATATCGCCCGCCGCCTGATGAGGGATGGCCATGAGACAGTCGTTTACGACGTCAGCGCCGATGCCCGCGCCGCCCTGGCGAAGGATGGCAGCCAGGCTGTCGAATCGGTCGAGGCCATGGTCCAGGCCCTGCCCTCGCCCAAGGCCGTATGGGTCATGCTGCCGGCCGGCGAAATCACCGAAGCCACGGTCCAGCAGCTGGCTGGCCTGATGGGCAAGGACGACATCATCATCGACGGCGGCAACACGTTCTACAAGGACGATGCGCGCCGCGGTAAGGAACTGGCCCAGAAGGGTATCCACTACGTCGATGTCGGCACCTCCGGCGGCGTGTGGGGCCTCGATCGCGGTTACTGCATGATGATCGGCGGCGACAAGGCCACGGTCGACCACCTCGATCCGATCTTCAAGACCCTCGCCCCGGGCGCCGGTGACATCCCGCGCACCGAGGACCGCGATGGCCGTGACCCGCGTGTCGAGCAGGGCTACATGCATGCCGGCCCGGCCGGTGCCGGCCACTTCGTCAAGATGATCCACAACGGCATCGAGTACGGCATGATGCAGTCGTTCGCGGAAGGCTTCGATATCCTGAAGAACCGCAACGCCGATTTCCTGCCGGAACACGAACGTTACGACCTCGACATGGCCGACATCGCCGAAGTCTGGCGTCGCGGCAGCGTGGTTTCCTCGTGGCTGCTCGACCTCACCGCCAGCGCGCTGGCCAAGGGCGCCGAGCTCGACAACTACTCCGGTTACGTCAACGATTCCGGCGAAGGCCGCTGGACGGTGAACGCCGCGATCGAAGAAGCCGTGCCGGCCGAGGTCCTGACCTCCGCGCTGTTCGCCCGCTTCCGCTCGCGCCAGGACCACACCTACGCGGAGCGCCTGCTCTCGGCGATGCGCATGGGCTTCGGCGGCCACGTCGAAGGCCGCGGCAAGCCGCCGAAGGAAGGCGAGCACTCGTAAGTCACGCAAATACGCCCCGGAAACGGGGCGTTTTTTTGGCTGGGCTCTGGCTTGCGCGCGGCGCCTTGTGGGAGTGAGCTTGCGAACGATGCTCTTCCGCAGCCCCATCGCTCGCAAGCTCGCTCCCACGACCAGGGTGGATTCAAAGGGTCTGCCAGTCGCCCGCGTCCATGCGCTTCGTCCGGTCCTTCCACTGTTCGGGCGTTTGCGGCTTCACGAACAGCGCCACGATGGGCAGCTGCGCATCGCGCGTCGCCGCTTCCATCCGCCGCACGCACTCCTCGATCTGCACGGTCGTCAGGCCGTCTTCAAACTCGGTGGATAGCGCCACCATTACCTGGTCCGGTCCCAGCTGCAGCGTCAGCATGCCGTTGACCTTGCGCACGCCAGGCACGGTCGAGGTGATCCGGCAGACCTTCTCGAGCAGGTGTGGCGTCGCGGCCTCGCCGATGAGCAGCGCCTTGCTCTCACGCGCCAGCAGCGCGGACGCCAGCGCCAGCACCACGGCAATGCCGATCGAAGCCCACCCGTCCAGGCGCGGCTCGTTCAACGCGTGCGATAGGTATATACCGATGCCCGCGATGGCGAGGCCGAGCAACGCGGCGCTGTCTTCGAACAGCACGGTGAAGGTGGTCGGATCCTTCGAGCCGCGGAACGCCTCGAAGTAACCCATCCGCCCTTTCCTTCGCTGCACGCTCTTGAGCGACAGGTACCAGGAGCTGCCTTCAAACAACGCGGCAATGCCGAGCACGATGTAGCTGGCCGTGGGATCGCGCAGCGGTTCCGGCGCCAGGATGTGGTTCACGCCCTCGTACAGCGAGAAGCCCGCGCCGAGAGCCAGCACGAGCAACGCGACGATGAAGCTCCAGAAGTAGAGTTCGCGGCCGTAGCCGAGGGGGTGCTGGCGGTCCGGCGGCTTGTGCGAGCGGCGCAGGCCGTAGAGCAGGAGGATCTCGTTGACGCTATCGACGAGCGAATGCACGCCCTCGGAAAGCATGGCCGCACTGCCGGTCAGCGCCGCCGCGATGAACTTGGCCACCGCGATGCCGACATTGGCTGCCAGCGCGACGTAGACGATGAGTTTCTTTTCGGTGGCCATGGCTGATGCTGGCCAGCATGGCGTGTGCGCCATGTAAAAACTTGCAACGACGCACCCCAAAAACACTGTGGGAGCGTGCTTGCACGCGATGGGGCTAGCCGCAAGACCCATCGCGCGCAAGCGCGCTCCCACAGGGGGTATCAGCTACCCGTGCCGCTTATTTCGCGAACAGGTGCTCGACGCCGGCGCGCTCTTCGCGCAGTTCCTTTTCGGTCGCGTCGATGCGCGCCTGCGAGAACGCGTTGATCGCCAGGCCCTGGACGATTGCGTACTTGCCATCCTTCACGGTGACCGGGTAACCGAAGATCACGCCCGGCTCGACGCCGTACGAACCATCCGACGGGATCGCCATGGAGACCCAGTCGCCTTCGGCGGTGCCGAGGGTCCAGTCACGCATGTGGTCGATGGCGGCCGAGGCGGCCGAAGCGGCCGACGAGGCGCCACGGGCCTTGATGATCGCCGCGCCGCGCTGCTGCACGGTCGGGATGAAGTCGCTTTCGTACCAAGCCTGGTCGACCTGCTCCAGCGCCGGCTTGCCCTTCACCGTGGTGGTGTGCAGGTCCGGGTACTGGGTGGAGCTGTGGTTGCCCCAGATGGTGAGCTTCTTGATGTCGGTCGAGTGCGTGCCGGTCTTCTCGGCCAGCTGCGACAGCGCGCGGTTGTGGTCCAGGCGCACCATGGCGGTGAAGCACTTCGGATCGAGGTCCGGGGCGTTCTGCTGGGCGATCAGCGCATTGGTGTTGGCCGGGTTGCCGACGACCAGCACGCGCACGTCGCGCTTGGCGTGGTCGTTCAGGGCCTTGCCCTGCGGGCCGAAGATGGCACCGTTGGCTTCGAGCAGATCCTTGCGCTCCATGCCCGGGCCACGCGGACGCGCGCCGACGAGCAGCGCGTAGTCGACGTCCTTGAAAGCGACGTTGACGTCATCGGTGGCGACCACGCCAGCGAGGGTCGGGAACGCGCAGTCATTGAGCTCCATCACCACGCCCTGCAGGGCCGGCAGCGCCGGGGTGATTTCGAGCAGGTGCAGGATGACCGGCTGGTCCGGGCCCAGCATGTCGCCGGCGGCGATACGGAACAGGAGGGCATAGCCGATCTGGCCGGCTGCGCCGGTCACGGCAACGCGTACGGGTGCTTTCATCTTTCGACTCCTCAGGGATATCGCGTGGGACAGACGATTACTTCAGCTCGGCGAAGAACTCGACGATGCGGGCCATGCCCTTGTCGAGCGCCTCATCCGGGCACGAATAAGAGATACGCAGCGCGCGCGGCTCGCCGAACGCCGAGCCCGGCACGCAGGCCACGCCCTTGGCTTCGAGCAGCACGGCGCAGAAGCTGACGTCGTCGGTGATGGCGACGCCGTTGTGCGACTTGCCGAAGGCCACCGAGATATCCGGGAACGCGTAGAACGCGCCCTGCGGACGCGGGCAGACGACATCGGGGATCGAGACCAGGGCGTCGTAGACGCGATCGCGCTTGGCGGCGAACTCCACGCACTTCTGCGCGGGCACATCCTGCGGGCCTGCGAGCGCGGCGACGGCGGCGGCCGTGACGACTTCCGGCAGGCTCGTGATGTGGTTCGAGTTGAGCGTGGTGACGGCCTTGGCGACCACTTCCGGCGCGGCGATGAAGCCCACGCGCCAGCCGGGCATGCCATAGGTCTTCGACAGCGAATCGACGAAGATCACGCGGTCCTTCAGCTCCGGGCGCACGTGCACGAAGTTGTGGTAGCCCACGCCATCGAACACCATGGTGTTGTAGATGTCGTCGGTGATCACCCAGGTTTCCGGGTACTTCGCGATGACATCGGCCAGCGCGGCGATTTCATCGCGCGTGTAGACCATGCCGGTGGGGTTCGAGGGGTTGTTGAAGAGGAACACGCGCGGCTTGCGCTGCAGGGCCTCTTCGAGCTGTGCCGGGGTGAGCTTGTAGTGCTGCTCGGGCGGGCACGGCAGGATGTTGATCTTCGCGCCGACGATCTCGGCGATGTCGAGGTAGCTGGTCCAGTACGGTGCCGGGAACGCGATTTCATCGCCTTCGTCCAGCAGGGCCTCGGCCAGGTTGTACAGGATCTGCTTGGCACCGACGCCGGTGCTGACGTTCTCCGGCTTGTAGCCGGTGAGGCCAAGGGCCTCGATGTGCTTGAGGAAGGCGTTGACCAGCGCATCGGCGCCACGGTTGCTGCCGTACTGGCCGGAATCCTTCGCCAGCGCCTCGCGGGCGGCGGCGTAGACGTGCTCGCCGGGGAGGAAGTTGGGGACGCCGATCGAGAAGCTGACGATGTCGCGCCCCTCGGCTTTCAGGCGCTTGGCCTTCTCGGCAATGACCATGATCGCACTGGGCTTGGCGCGACCCATACGCGTGGCGAGCTGCGGCATCGTTTCCTCGTCTTGGGGGCGGAACAAAGGCCGCCACTTTACCACGCCCCGGGCAGCCCCTGTGGGAGCGCGCTTGCGCGCGATGGGTGCTCGCGGCAAGACCCCTCGCGCGCAAGCGCGCTCCCACAAAAGGAAAAGCCGCCCAGTGGGCGGCTTCCTCGGATCACAGGGTCCGAAACACCTCAGCGGGCGTCGAGCACCGTGTTCCATTCCTTGACCTTGGCGGCCTGCTTCTCGAGCAGGGCGTCCACGTCGCCGGAGACTTCCACCTTGTTGATGGTGTCATCCTGGCGGATGGCGTCGACCACGGCCTGGTCTTCCGCACCCAGGATCTCACCGAAGACGCTGTGCTTGCCGTCCAGCCACGGGGTCGGGCCGTGGGTGATGAAGAACTGCGAGCCGTTGGTGCCCGGGCCGGCATTGGCCATGGACAGGATGCCCGGCTTGTCGTGCTTCAGGCTGCTGTCGAACTCGTCACCGAAGCGGTAACCCGGGCCGCCGCGGCCCGAACCTTCCGGGCAGCCGCCCTGGACCATGAAATCGGCGATGACGCGGTGGAACGACAGACCGTCGTAGTAACCACGCTTGGCCAGGTTCACGAAGTTGGCGACCGTCATCGGGGTCTTGTCGTCGTGCAGGCGCAGGTGGATGTCGCCCTTGTTGGTCTTCATGGTGACGTTGATGGTCATCGTAATTCCTGTAACTCGTTGATAGTCGGGCCGAACGCCTTCTGCGCCCGGCCCAGGGGGGAGCAAAGGCTACCGAAGATGGCGCCCCGTGCCCAATAACTCAAGCGGCGGGGCGTGAAAGGATTATCCGGGCGGCAGGGCCAGGGTCTTGGCGGTGACTGCCCCGGGCCCGCGCGCCTGGGTGTCGCGGACCAGGGCGTCCTCGGGCAGCGGGCGCCCGCCCGTGATGTGCGCCCAGGCCCGGTCCAGTGCCGCATAGCCGAACGGCAGCAGCGGCGCGTGGCGGTCGCCGAAATCCGGGAAGGCGAGGAAAGCGTCGAAGTGCTGGGCGTGGGGGACCTTCCAGAAGACCGGGGAGCGGCCGTGGGCACGGAGCCAGGCGACATAGGGTTCGGAGCTGAACGCGACCGGGATCAGGCCGTCTTCGGCGCCATGGACGACAAACACGGGCAGGCCCTCCCGGGGCAACGCCGCGGCGGTAGCCGCTACGTCTTCCCGCAAGGTCAGCGCGTCACTCCCCTGCCCGGTCCAGAGTTCCCGGAGGCACATGCAGCCCGGGAGTGTCGGATCGAGCGAAAGATCGGTACCACCCTCGAGGGCGAGCCCGGCATGCGGCGGCACCCCGGAGCCATCGGCCCACCAGGCGGCGCGGAGCACCGTGTCGATGGGTGAAGGCACCGCCGCCGCCCGCTGGATCCGGTATGAGAAGCCGCACGGCATCTGGCCCGCTTCCCGTCTCAGGTACGCCGAGGCGTAGGCCACGGACACAGCGCGCCAAAGGTCGAGCGAGGCGGATGAGGCGGCGACCTTCAGCGCCTCATCGCGCCAGCCGTTGGCGCGGAGCAATGCAAGGGCTTCGGCGGCCTGGGCCTGCGGCGTGTTGCCGGAGAGCTTGCCGTGGGCGCGCAGCGCCGCGCCACGCAATGCCCATGCCGGGGGCGAGGCGATGCCGACGCGGGCGAAAGGAACGTTTTCGAACTCGGAAGCAGCCAACGCCGCCGGCAAGTACACCGCCGCCTCGGTCGCATAGTCATAGAAGGCACGGCCATTACCGTCCACATGGATGTTCGGTTCGAGGGCAACGACCGCATCCAGCAGGCCTTCCGCATCATCACCCGCCGCGCGCAACACCGCGCCACCGCCGTTGGAGATACCGGTCGCGATGATCCGCGTGTTTTCCGGAGTGAACGGAGCCTCGTCGGGAAATGCGCGATCAAGCATGGCCAGGCCGAACCGCGCCGCCTGCAGGACATGCCTGCCCCAGTCCGCCTCGGGGTTATCGCCGGAATGCGCGTGCTTGGTCGCGATACCCGCGTCGACGGGGATGCCCTTGGGCTCGAACTCGAGCGGTACTTCGCCTGCCCTGGCCCGAGTGCCGTCGAGCGCGACGCCGGTTCCATCCGCCGGATCGAAATAGCCGGCACCCGTGCCCTTGTCGGTGTACGCGACCGCGAAACCCCGCGGAAGACCCCACGCACCCGCCAATGCGATCGGGCCATAGATGCCGCGCGAACCGGACGAAGCCGTGACGACGAGGCAGCGCGCCGCGCGATCGAACGCATCAGGCACCTGCGCCAGCACGCGATGCGGCTGCCGTGCGCCGGGCAACCAGGCGAAGGTCGTGAACTCACGGCCCGGTACATCGGGCACCGCGCCGTAGACGGTGCCGAACCCTCCGAGCGGACCGAGATCCGCGATGCCACGCCAGCTGCTTTGGATCGCGCGCCGGCGCAATTCATCCGGGGTCGGCGCCGCCGGATTCATGAACTTCGCCGGCGCACCGGCAAGCGCACGCAAGCCAAGTCCCGCGCTCAGCAGATCATCGCCATCGCGGTGCGCTGTCACCCGCACATCGCCGAACGTATCCATAGGCCACTAACCCGAATCCGTGATGGGCCACGATAACCCGCAGGCTGCGACAGGACCATGTGGGAGCGCGCTTGCGCGCGATGGGGCTAGTCGCGAGCATCCATCGCGCGCAAGCGCGCTCCCACGACGGTGTGGCCGCACCACGGCGGGCCTTGCGCACGCTATGCTCCG
This sequence comes from Luteibacter sp. NPDC104163, assembly GCF_055584245.1. Taxonomy (NCBI): domain Bacteria; kingdom Pseudomonadati; phylum Pseudomonadota; class Gammaproteobacteria; order Lysobacterales; family Rhodanobacteraceae; genus Luteibacter; species Luteibacter sp. NPDC104163. The sequence continues at coordinate 4,391 of NZ_JBVJMK010000024.1, read as the reverse complement.
GCTTTCCCGGCAGGAGCCGGACGAACCCAGGGGATACCGAGCAATGATTGCCCGTCGTACCGTGCTGCTTGCCGCAGCCATTTCCGCCGCGCTGGGCCTGGTGGCCTGCCATAAGAAAGACGAAGCGCCTGCTGCCGATCCGAAGGCTATCGCCGCCGCCCAGGCCGCGCTGTCGTCGCCCGCATGGCTGCGCCAGCACCTGCCCGCGCAGACCGTCGCCTACGTCCGCATCCCTTCGCCATGGGGCATGGTGAATGCCGTGCCGAATGGCCGTCCGCTCGATGCGGCGCTTTCCGCGAAGGCGAACCTCGATGCGGTGGCCGGCGTGCGCGACGCGCTCGCAAAGGACAAGGTGCTGGCCGACCTGAAGATCGCGCCGGCCGTGAACCTGCTCCTGGGTGACCTGCGTTCGCCGCTGGAGATCGCGGTGATCGATCCGGTCGGCATTCCTTCCCCCGCATCCCATGGCCTGGTCACCGCGGTGCTGGATTTCCCGAACGTCGAGGCGTTCAACGCCCGGCTCGCCGCGCTCTCGCCGAGCAGCCCGCTCCTCGCGGCGCCGCTGGATGCCCAGGGCAACGGCCAGCTCGCGAGTGGCACCGGCGCGGTGCACTACGACGCGGGCCAGCGACGCGTCTGGATCAGCGTCGGCGTGCCGATGCCGAAAGGCCCGGCGCCCGGCGACCCGGCGACGCTCGCCAGCCTCATCGCGGACGTCGGCAAGGCCTCGGCAACCACCGCCCCGCCCCTGCTAAGCGCCCTCGAAGCCCGCATCGACACCTCGGGCGAAGGCCTGTTCGGCTGGATAACGGTGCGTGGCGTGGGCGCCGTGGCCGCGGCGCAGGCCGGCGATTCGCCGCTCGGCAAGCTGCCGGCCGATTTCGCCGCCAAGGCCGATGCCATCGCCTTCGGTGCCGGCACGGTCAACGGCCGCGGCCAGGCCCAGTTCCTGATCCATTCGCCACAGGCGCGGCTGCTCCAATACCTCGCCCCGTCGTCCTTCGCGCCCACCTTCAAGACCGTGGGTGAAGCGCACTGGGCCTTCACCTTCGCGGCCCCCACCGCCGATGCGTGGAAGGCCATGGCCGGCAACCTCAACCTCGACTTCGGCCCGGAGGGGGCGAAGAAGATCGGCGAGTTCGGCGACAAGATGCAGAAGCGCCTGCACATGGCGCCCACGGATTACTTCAGCTGGTTCGGCCCGGAATACGTGTTCTTCGCCGATGACGCGGGCACCTACACCGCCGTGCGCGTGCGCGACTGGAAGGCCTGGCGCGATCGCATCGCGCAGAACGCCCAGTTCGGCTGGAAGACCGGCACGACGAAGGTGGACGGCGCCGAGGTGCACTGGATGACCGCGCCGACCGCGATCGACGACCAGATCGAGCCGAATACGCCGCCCGAGGTGCAGGGCATCATGCGCCTGTTCGCGCGCACCGGCGGCCGCGCCTGGTGGGTCGAGGAAGGCGACTGGGCCATCTTCGCCAAGGTGCCGCAGGCCCTGTCGGATCGCGTCGCCGCGGGCCCGGACGCCTCGATGGAGGACTGGTTCAAGGCCCACGCCTTCCCGGGCCAGCGCACCGTCATGGGCTTCACGGCGACCAGCCATGGCGCACAGCGCGATGCCTATTACACCTACCTGTCGATCCTCCAGGCCGTCCAGGGCGTCTCGGGCTCCGACGCCAACTTGTCGGCGCTGCCGTCCGCCCACACCCTCGGCCTGCCCGACAAGGGCGTGGTCGGCGCCGGGCTCGAGATCGACAAGGAGACCCTGGGCTTCTCGGTGACCTATGAGCAGTCGCCGGTGGAAATCGCGGGCATGGGCGGTGGCGCCACGGGCATGGCCGCGGTGGCCTCCGCGGCGATCATCGCCGCGATCGCGATCCCCCAGTACCAGGTCTATACGATCCGCAGCCAGGTCGGTGCCGCCGAGACCTCCATGGCGGCCGTGAAGGCCGCGGTCGCCGAACACCGCCTCACGACCGGCAAGTTCCCCGCGAACAACGCCGCGGCCGGCCTGGGCAAGCCCGAAACGCTGGGCGACGACTATCTGGGCAGCATCGAGATCGGCCCGGGCGGCGAGATCGTGGGCGCCTTCGATACCACCCCGCCCCACAAGGCCGATGCGAAGCTCGAAGGCGGCGTGCTGATCATGACCCCGGCGGTCGAGGGCAAGTCGGTCCAGTGGCGTTGCTCGGCCGAAGGGATCGACCCGAAGTACCTGCCGGCGGCCTGCCGGGATGAGCCGATCGAGCCCTGAGCCGACCGGTCGCGCCGGGGCCCGAGACCGGGCCCCGGCGCCGTCATGCGAAAGTTTGAAAAAGTCTTTATAATCGGCGGCTTCCCATCCCAAAGAGGCCGCCCGGCGAAAACGCCGGTGCACGACGCATGTCCATCGAATTCCTGCGCAACATCGCCATCGTCGCCCACGTCGACCATGGCAAGACCACCCTCGTCGACCAGCTGCTGAAGCAGTCGGGCACGCTCAACGAGCGTACCGTGCTCGCCGACCGCGTCATGGATTCGAATGACCAGGAAAAGGAGCGTGGCATCACGATCCTGGCCAAGAACACGGCCATCACCTGGGAAGACAAGAAGAAGGGCGTCAAGAACCGCATCAACATCGTCGACACCCCGGGGCATGCTGACTTCGGTGGCGAAGTCGAGCGCGTTCTGTCGATGGTCGACACCGTGCTGATCCTGGTCGATGCGATGGACGGCCCGATGCCGCAGACCCGCTTCGTCACCCAGAAGGCGTTCGCCATGGGCTTCAAGCCCATCGTCGTCGTCAACAAGGTCGACCGTCCGGGTGCGCGTCCGGAGTGGGTGGTCGAGCAGGTGTGGGATCTCTTCGCCAAGCTCGGCGCCACCGATGAGCAGATGGAATTCCCGATCGTTTACGCCTCGGCACTGAACGGTTACGCCTCGCTGGACGAGAACGCCCGCGAAGGCGACATGACCCCGCTGTACGAAGCGATCATGCAGCACGCGCCGAAGCCGGACGTCGATCCGGAAGGCGCCTTCCAGATGCGCATCAGCCAGCTGGACTACAACAACTTCGTCGGCGTCATCGGCATCGGCCGCATCCAGCGCGGCACCCTGAAGAAGGGCATGCCGGTCGCCGTGATCGACCGTGAAGGCAAGAAGCGCCAGGGCAAGGTCGTCCAGGTGCTCGGCTTCCTCGGCCTCGAGCGCATCGAGCAGGATTCGGCTGAAGCCGGCGACATCGTCGCCATCTCGGGCATCCCCGAGCTGACCATCTCGGACACCGTCACCGCCCTGGAAACCCCGGAAGCGCTGCCGGCGCTGAGCGTCGACGAGCCGATGATCAGCATGACCTTCCAGGTCAACAACTCGCCGTTCGTCGGCAACAAGGATCTCTCGGGCGGCAAGTTCCTCACCAGCCGCCAGCTGCGTGAGCGCCTCGATCGCGAGAAGGTGCACAACGTGGCACTGCGCGTGGAAGACGGTTCCGACGCCGACAAGTTCCTGGTCTCGGGCCGCGGCGAACTGCACCTTTCGGTGCTGATCGAAAACATGCGTCGCGAAGGCTACGAGCTGGCCGTGTCGCGTCCGGAAGTCATCATCAAGGAAATCGACGGCCAGAAGATGGAGCCGATCGAAGAGCTGGTCATCGACGTCGAGGAAATCCACCAGGGTGGCGTCATGGAGCGCCTGGGCATCCGCAAGGGTGACCTGAAGAACATGGTGTCGGACGGCAACGGTCGCGTCCGCCTCGAGTATGAAATCCCGGCGCGTGGCCTCATCGGCTTCCAGAACCAGTTCAAGACCCTCACCCAGGGTTCGGGCCTGCTGTTCCACGTGTTCAAGCACTACGGTCCGTATACCCCGGCCCCGATCGCCAAGCGCCAGAACGGCGTGATGATCGCGAACGCGGGTGGCACCACCCCGGCCTACTCGCTTGGCCCGCTCCAGGAGCGTGGCAAGCTGTTCGCCGCCGAAGGTGATTCGGTGTACGAAGGCCAGCTGATCGGTATCCACGCGAAGGACAACGACCTGACCGTGAACGCGATCAAGCCGAAGCCGCTGACCAACATGCGCGCCTCCGGTAAGGACGATGCGATCCAGCTGACCCCGGCGACCAAGTTCACGCTGGAGCAGGCGCTGGACTTCATCGACGACGACGAGCTGGTCGAAGTCACGCCGAAGGAAATCCGCATGCGCAAGAAGCACCTGACGGAACAGGACCGCAAGAAGGCATCCCGCGGTCAGTAAGCAAAAAGCCCGGCGAAAGCCGGGCTTTTTTTATGCCTGAAGGTTGTGGGAGCGCGCTTGTGAGGTGACCCCCAGAAGTTGGACATCTTCTCCCACCTGAGATGTCCGACATGGCCAAGTACCCGAAGCGCTTCAAGCTCAAGATCGTCAAGCAG
>NZ_JBVJMK010000023.1:0-62883 GCF_055584245.1 Luteibacter sp. NPDC104163 | reverse complement strand
AAAAAAAGCCCGCGAATCGCGGGCTTTTTTCTGCCGTTGTGTTGGCTGCCGTTGTGGGAGCGCGCTTGCGCGCGATGGGGCTTGTGGCAAGCACCCATCGCGCGCAAGCGCGCTCCCACAGAATCGGCGGCGTGCCTTAGCGCGTCGCTTCCACCGGCGTCAGCTTGAATTCCTTCGGCGGGGTTTCACCCTTGAGGTAACGCACGAAGTAATCCCAGCGGCGGCGCGTCATGTACTGCGTGGCGGCGCCGTAGCCGTGGTGGGCGTTGGGGATCATGACCAGGTCAAAATCCTTGTTCGCCTTGATCAGCGCATCGACGACCAGCAGGGTCTCGTACGGCGGGACGTTATCGTCCGACGTGCCGTGCGCCATCATCAGGTGGCCCTTCAGGCCGTCCACCCACTTCTGGTTCGCCTGGTCGTCGTAGTTCGACTTGCCGTCCTTGTCCTTGACCAGCAGGCCCTGCCACTTCTCCGCCCAGTCGTCCTCGTAGTTGCGGTTGTCGTGGTTACCCGACTCCGAGATGCCGACCTTGAACGTATCCGCGTAGCGGAACATCGCCGTCGCCGTGGCGTTGCCGCCGCCGGAATGGCCCCAGATACCGACGCGCTCACCATCGATCCACGGGTTCTGCTTCACCAGCTGCTTCACCGCCGCCACCTGGTCGGGCAGCGTGTTGTCGCCGATGTTCTGGAAGTACGCATCGTGGAACGCCTTCGAGCGCAGCGGCGTACCCATGCCATCCACCGCGACGACGACGAAGCCGAGTTCGGCCAGCGCCTGGTTATCGCCGTGCGACGGCGCGAAGCTGCGCGTACGCACCGAACCCACCTGCGGGCCCGGGTAGATGTAGACGACCAGCGGGTACTTCTTCGACGGATCGAACTTCGACGGCTTGAACATCTGGCCGTAGAGGTCGGTCTTGCCATCGCGGGCCTTGACCGTGAACGAGGTGGGCGCGACCCAGCCAGCCGCCTTGAGGCGCGAGATGTCGGCCTTCGCCACTTCCTTCACCACGGCGCCCGTATCGCTGCGACGAACCACGGCGACCGGCGGCGTGTCGATGGTGCTGTACGAGTCGAAGAAGTACGTGCCGTCTTTCGACATCGATACCGTGTGGTCGGACTTCTCCGGCGTCAGCAGGGTGAGGTTCGAGCCATCGAAGTTCACCTTGTAGAACGACTGGTAGTACGGATCGACGCCCTTCTCGCGGCCGACGCCGCGGAACCAGATCGCCTTGGCCTTCGGATCGACGTGCAGCACCTGGGTGACGTTCCAGTCGCCCTTGGTGATGGCGTGCTCGAGCTTGCCGGTCTTCAGGCTGTACATGTACAGGTGGCCCCAGTTGCTCCGCTCGGAGAACCAGATCACCTCGTCGGTTTCAGGCACGTACTGCCAGTTGGCCTTCTCGAAACCGCCTTCGAAATACGTCTTGGCCTTTTCGTCGAACACGGTGCGCACGTCACCGGTTTCCGGATTGGCGATGCGCACCCACTCATGGGTGTGGTCGCGCGCGGTGGAGACGAACGCAATGCTCTTGCCATCGGCGGACCAGCGCACGTCATCCCACACGCCCGGGCTGCACGAGACATCGTCGCAGACCGTGGAACGGTGCTGGTCGGGCTCCATCTTGAAGCGGACCATCTGCTTGCTCGGCACGTCGATCACGACGCGCTCGATCATGGTCACGTCCTTGTCGCCCGGCAGCGGGTACTTCCAGGTATCCACCTTCGGGTGGCCCACGTTGACGCTGACGAGGGTCATCTCACCCGTCTTGCGCTGGTCCTGCTGGAACGTCGCGATCTTCTTCGAGTCCGGCGACCACACCAGGATCGCCTCGTCGGTGTGCTTCCAGCCAGCGTTGTCCGTGGCGTAACCGTAATCCTTGACGCCGTTGGTGGTCAGCTGCGTCTCGGCACCCGTGGCGACATCGCGCACCCACAGGTTCCAGTCGCGCACGAACGCTTCCGACTTGCCATCCGGCGACTTCAGGCCCGGCTCTTCGCCGTACGCCTTGCCATTCGGGTCCTTCTTCACCGCGGCCAGGTCGCACTTACCCATGGCCTTGTCGCAGGTGTAGTGCTTGCCGCCGGAGGTGATGTCGAGGCCGTCATCCGGGCGCACCACGAAATCGGTCACCGGGAGCTTGGCCGGGTCGACCTTCTTGCCCGTGGCATCCGAGAGCGCCTTCGCCACCTGGTCGCGATCGAACGCGCGGGTGACCTGGCCGGTGCTCGCATCCATGGTGAGGAACTGGTCGCCATCCTTGTCATGGTCGCGATACCAGAAGTGCGTATCGTCGATCCACTTCACGCGCTGGACGGAGTGATCGACCAGCGGCATCGTGTTGTTCGCCAGCATCGCATCGGCGCGGCGGTAGTCGTCGGTACCGACCGACTGGGCGGAGGCAGCCCCGGCGAGGCCGAGGAGGATGGCACCGGCAAGCGCCGGGTAGTGCTTGTACATGGGTAACCCCTTGGCGGAACGTGTCGGCGCGGAGGGCGCCGCGAACCGGACGAGGCTAGCCCCCGGCACCGCCCCGGGCGTATGCCAGAGGTCATGGATCATGCCGTCACGGATCAGCCATGGCTTCCCGGGGCGCCCTCGCCGTGGACCCGGAAGCGCCGGCCCTGGCGCTCGGTCAGGGCCAGGCCCAGCCGGTCCGGCAGCAACTTGAAGAGCGCCTTGATGATCCGGTTGACCCGGCCGTTGACGTAGACCGGGGTCCCCGCGTCCACGGCATCCAGGCCCTGCCGGGCCACCGTGGCCGCATCCATCCACATGAACGCGGGCATTTTCGAGACCAGCGAGCGTGCCCCGTTCACATCGTGGAACTCCGAATAGGTAAAGCCCGGGCACAAGGCGGTGACATGGACGCCGGTGCCTTTCGCCTCCAGCGCCAGCGACTGGGAAAACCGGATCAGGTAGGCCTTGGAGGCGCCATACAGGGTGTGGCCGGCCGAGCCCGGGACATGCCCCGCCAGCGAGGCCACGTTGATGATCCGGCCATAGCCGCGGGCCTTCATCCCGGGAAGCAGGCGCCAGGCCAGCTCGGTGGGCGCGGTCATCATGACCTGGATAAACGCCGCGTGCGCCGCCCACGGCTGTTCGTCGAGGTAACCCGTGAGTCCATACCCGGCATTGTTCACGAGCAGGTCGATGTGCAGGCCTTGCTCCGTCAACGCACCCACCAGCGCCTCTGCCGCATCCGGGCGGGCGAGATCGAGCGGCGCCACGATTGCCTCGATCGCATGGCGCTCGCGCAGCTCGGTCGCGAGGGCGTCGAGACGATCGGCACGGCGCGCGGTGAGCACCAGGTCGAAACCGCGGCGCGCAAGCTCCCGCGCGAACGCTTCACCGATACCGGCGGAGGCGCCGGTGACCAGCGCGCGACGATTGGATGCCATGGGTCGATCTCCTTAGTGAAACGTGACGATGCAGTATGCCTGCCGCGAGGATGAACGAACGCATCGTGTCATGGGCCACGCCACGTGGCGTTCACGGAATGCAGCCGCCCGCAGACGCGATGCTGGCCTCCCGCAACCACTTCCCGCCAACAAGGAGCCACGCCGATGACTGCAACGACCGAACACGATATCAAGGTCCTCAACTCCCTCATCGAGACGACGATCGATAGCGCCGAAGGCTACGGCGAGGCCGCGAAGGATGCGCACAACACGCGCTATGCCGCCTCGTTCCAGCAGCGCGCCTCGGAGCGCCGCCAGGTCGCGCAGCGCCTGCAGCAGCAGGTGCGCTCGCTCGGCGGCAACCCGGAAGATGACGGCACCGTGCTCGCCAAGGCACACCGCATGTTCGTGGAACTGCGCGCGAAGATGAGCTCGAAGGACGACACGGCCATCGTCGATGAAGTGGAACGCGGCGAGGACCACATCAAGGCGAAGTACGAAGACGCCCTGAAGGACACCGACGTCACCGCCGGCACGCGCTCGCTGATCAACGAGTCGTACGTCTCGGTGAAGAGCGGCCACGACCAGATGCGCGACCTGAAGCACGCCCTGCACGGCACGAACTGATCGTGCGTTGAGGCGATAAGCAAAGGCCCCGGTCTCGCGACCGGGGCCTTTGTTTTGGTCCCACAAATCGGGCGATGTTACTTGGCGGCGCCGTCGTCTTCGCTCATCAGCTGGTTGATCTCAGCCTTGTGCGATTCGTAGAAGGCGACGTTCTTCTGGTTCACCTTCGACCGGTCGACGTACTGGGCCATCTGCGGATTGTTCTTCGCTTCCGAAGCAATCGCCGCATTGGTCAGCGCCAGGTTCGCGAGCATGAAGTCGCGCGGGCTGAAGCCGTTCTTCTGGATCAGCGGCCCGATGCGCGGATCGGAGTCGGTAACCGTCTTCGCGAGATCATCCAGCGAGTGGATCTTCGAGAAGTCGGTCTGCGCATCCTTGGGCTTGATGCCCTGCTTCTTCGCTTCCTTCGAGACGGCGACCAGGCGGTGGAACACGTCGTCGTTGAGGTTGTAGTTCTGGATCGCGGCGCGATCGGACGCCGGGATCTGCGACGCCGGGTTGGCGGCGGGGGCCGGCTGCTGCGCCGGTGCGGCCTGCTGGGCAAACGCACCAGGGGCGATCGAAGCGGTGGCCAGCAGCGCGGCGAGGATGTAACGAGACTTCACGGGCATCTCCTTTCGTTGCGGTCCGTGGCTGGACGGTGCGCCAGCATAAAGGGCCAAATGTTAGCTATGTGTCTGCGTGGTCACGTTTTCTTCAGGAACCTTGGGCACGTTCCAGCCCAGGGCGTTGTACACGTGGTAGCGCCACACGCCCACGTATTCGTGCAGGGCGAAGTCGGCGAAGAACAGGTTCTCGGTGCCCGGCAACCAGTCGTAGCGTGCACGCACGTAGTCGCCACGCACCGGTTCGCCGCGAATGCCGAAGTGGGCGAAGTACAACATGGCGCGCTTCAGGTGCACCGCCGACGACACCAGCACGATCTTGTCCGCGCGGTAGCCATCGAGCAGCGGCTTGCTGTTCTGCGCGTTCTGGAACGTGTTCATGCTGCGCGACTCGAGGATCATGTCGGCTCGCGGGACGCCCAGCCGGTCGAGCGTAAGCGCATAGGTGTCCGCTTCGGCGTGACCGTTATGGGCGGCGTCCCCGCCGCTCACCTCCAGCTTGCAGTCCGCGCCCGTGTCCTTGCAGGCACGGTAGAGCTCGACCGATCGAAGGATCCGCCCGTTCGCGTAAAGGCTCGGTTCCACGCCGCCGTTGCTGCTGCGTACCGTGCCGGCGCCCAGCAGGATGATGACGTTGCGCTGGCCCCAGCCGGTGACATCCGGGCGGAAACCGGATTGCAGGTTATCCAGCAGCAGACCCGCCACGGGCCCGCAGCCCACCGCGAACAGCCATGCAAAGGCCAGCACCACGAACGAACCGGCGGCGCGGCGACGACGGCGCCAGCCGCAGAGCAGCGCCACGAGAAGCAGGATAAGGAACAGGGTCAGGATCATGGGGCCGGAGCGTATCAGACCCCGATGGAAACGACGCTACCGCACGGCGAGCGCCCGCTCCAGGCACGAGACCAGCGCATCCCCGGCGAACGGTTTGCCCAGATAGCAGAACGCGCCCGCGGCCATCACGCTATCGCGCACGGCATCATCGAGGAAGCCTGAAACGAAAACGATGGGGTAGGTGCGCCCACGCGCCAGGAGGCGGCGCTGCAGGTCGGTGCCGTCGATGCCGGGCATATGCACGTCGGTCACGAGGCAGTCCACGCCTTCGTCGCTGCCGGGGCGGAGATAGTCTTCGGCGGAGGCGAACCCCCGTGCTTCGTGTCCCAGCGACCTGACCAGGCTTACGGTGGCCTGGCGCACCGCATCGTCATCGTCAACGATCGCCACAATCCTGTTCGCGGCCAAACCTGTGATCCTCATCACGCGCCTGAGCGGTGCGGGGCCTACAGTGCTCCCCCGGCCCGTGGATGGGAATCATACGGAGGTGTGCGGTGCCTGGATCTGTTCAGGCCCAGGCGTTCAGGCCTGGCCGGCCAGGGCCTCGGCCTGGCGGACCAGGTCGGCCAGCGAGCGCACGCCCATCTTGCGCATGACATTGCCGCGGTGGATCTTCACGGTGATCTCGGAGAGGCCCAGCAGCGCGCCCACCTGCTTGTTCATCAGGCCGGCGGTCACGTGCTGCATCACCTCGCGCTCGCGCGGCGTGAGCGAGGCGTAGGCGGTACGGACCGTGGACAGGGCATCGGCATCCCGGCGGCTCGCTGCGTCCCGCTCGATCGCCGCCGATACCGCATCCAGCATGTCCTGGTCGCGGAACGGCTTGGCCAGGAAATCCAGCGCGCCGGCCTTCATGGCGCGTACCGACATGGGGATGTCGCCATGGCCGGTCATGAAGACGATAGGCAGGCTGTTATCCATGCCCGATAGCTGGGCCTGGAAATCCAGCCCGCTGACGCCAGGCAGGCGGACATCGAGTACGAGGCAGCCCGGGGCGCCTGCGTTATCGCGGGCAAGGAAATCGGCGGTGCTGCCGAAGGTCGCGACGCTGAGGCCCACCGAGCGGAACAGGGACCCGAGTGCCTCGCGCACCGCCTGGTCGTCATCGACGACGCAGACGATCGGTGCCTGGGCAACGACGGGTAGCGGACGATTCATGCGCGGGCCTCCTCGGCCACCATCACTGGCAGCGTGAAATGGAAGGTCGCTCCCCCCTCAGGGCGATTGGTCGCCCAGAGGCGCCCGCCGTGAGATTCCACGGTCGAGCGGCAGATGGCAAGCCCCATGCCCATGCCGCCGCCACGGCTGGTCACGAACGCATCGAACAGGTTGGCCGCGATGTCCTCGGGAATGCCGGTCCCGGTGTCTTCGACTTCGATCATCAGGGCATCGCCATCGACCTCGCGGGCGCGCAGGGTCAGTTCGCGACGGCCGGGGACACTGCCCATCGCACGGATCGCGTTGCCCATCAGGTTCATCACCACCTGCTGCAGCTGGACGCGATCGCCACGCGGCAGCGGTGCGTCCTCGTCGATATCGATGGTCAGGCCGACGCGGTGGCGGGCCATCTCACCGTCGAGCAGCAGGGCACACTCGTCGGCGAGCGCATGCAGGTCGAAGCGCACGTGCTGGCGTGGCTCCTTGCTGGCCAGGCTACGCACGCGGTTGACCACTTCACTCGCGCGGCGCGCATCGCGCACCAGGCGCTCGATGCCATCGCAAGCCTCGCCGAGGTCAGGCTGGTCACGGCGCAGCCAGCGCAGGGCGGCTTCGCCGTGGGTGACGATCGCGGCCAGCGGCTGGTTCACTTCGTGCGCGATGGTGGCGCTCATCTCGCCCAGCGCCGTCACGCGGGCGGCCTGGGCCAGCTCGGACTGCATCGCCATCAGGGCGTGTTCGGCGCGCTTGCGGTCGGTGATATCCACGACGCTCACCAGCACGCGGTCGTAGCGCGCGGCGCCCAGCGGCATGCTGATCGCGAACAGCACGTTGAGCCGCTCGCCCTTCAGGTTCACCAGGTGGGTTTCGCCCTCGGCGGTACCGGTCCCTTCGAACACGGTGAGCAGCACCTGCGCGAACGTGCGGTCGCTGCCCGGCAGGAACCGGTCGAGCGGGCCGATCAGGTCTTCGCGCCGCTGCGCGCCGAGCAGGCGCACGGTGGCGGCATTGACGTCGGTCACCATCGTCAACGAGCACGCATCGCGCACGAAAGCGGGGTGCTTGTGCAGGTAGGCGGCAAGGTCCACCACGCCCTGCTGGCGCAACACGGCGATGCGCTCCATGACGAGGGTGTAATCCTCTTCCCAGAACGAGAACCGCGCGCTTTCGAAGATGGCGCGGTAACGGCGCTCGCTCTCGGCCAGCGCGGCATCCGCCGCACGGCGCGCGGTGATGTCCGTGCCCGCTTCCAGGATCATCTGCGCGCGGCCCGCACCATCGCGCAACAGCGCGCAGCGGGCCTCGACCAGCACGATGCGGCCATCGCGATGCTGCTGGATGAGCTCACCTTCCCAACGGCCTTCGGAAAACAGCTCCGCATCCATCTCGGCACGGTTGCCCGCGAACGCGGTCGCCAGCAGTTCGCTGGCGCGACGGCCGATGGCTTCGCGCGCGGTCCAGCCGTAAAGCGCTTCCGCACCGCCGTTCCATTCGACGATCACGTCATCCGTATCGCGGACGTAGATCGAATCGTGGGTGAGGTTGATCAGGCTCGCCTGGCGGATGATGGTGACCATGCGCGCGCGGGCGCGGAGCGAAAGCACGCCCGTGACCACGATGGCCGCCAGGCTGACCACGCAACGCAACAGCGCGGCGTCGGGCTCGGGCCAGCCATGCCCGCGCACGTACGAGGCGATGGTTAGCAGGCTGCAACCGGCCACGGCGGCATGGATCGCGGCACGGCTGCCCGATGCGGCGACCAGCAGCACCACCACCAGGTAGACGACCGCGACGGCACCCTGCAGCGGCGTGAAGGTGTCCACGATGAATACCGCCACGGCAAGCAATGTCCCGGCGGCCGACAGCCAGCCGGATGCACCATGCCGCGGACCGATAAGGGTCCCGGCGGGCGCATGGCGAGAGGGCATCGTTGCTGGCATCAGTGGCTCACGTGGCGGCAGTCTTATACAGATTCGGCCAGAATCGTGGCGAAACACGTCATAGCAGTCTTGCACGCCGGTGATGGTTTTTGACCGTTACGGCACGACCGTTACAAGAAAGGTGTCATTGCTCCAAATCATCCTTAGGTATGGGCCCCCAGAGCCCAACGTAGAATTCAGCCGACCCCCTCTTCGCGCATAGGCTGCAAGCATGGGCGACGTGCCCATGTCCCCGCCCCCTCCGTGGAGCCAGACCATGCGCTACGAATCGAACGCCTATGCCACGCCCGGCCCGACCGCCGACGCGGTGCACGCCCTGAACACGTTTGCCGTGACCGCCGCCCAGGATGAGCCGACCGTGGCCCGCCTGCTGGAGCAGGCCCTCACCGCGGTGGAAACCGACCTCGCCACCACCCGCGCCTGCGTGGCCCGGGTGGCCGCGCTGCTCGAACAGGCCGAAGCGCCGCAGGCGCCGGCCGCGGTGGCGCCGCGCCGTCGCGTCGGTGCCGGCCTGGCCCCCTGGCAGGCACGGCGGGTGGCAGCGCATGTCGACGAGAACCTCGGCTTTGCGATCACCATCGACCACCTGTCGACGCTCGCCGGCCTTTCCAGCAGCTATTTCTGCCGCGCGTTCAAGGACACCTTCGGCGAACCGCCGCACGCCTTCATCATGCGCAAGCGGGTGGAGCGGGCGCAGCAGCTGATGCTGCAGACGCGTGAGCCGCTGAGCCAGATCGCCCTGGCCTGCGGCCTCTCCGACCAGGCCCACCTGTGCAACCTGTTCCGCCGGCTCGTCGGCCAGAGCCCCAGCCACTGGCGTCGCTCGCAGTGGCAGGAGGCCTGAGGGATCGTCAGCCGAACAGCTTCGCGGCCGTCTCCGCGATGAGCTTGCCCTGGAACCGCGCACCCGCCAGCTCGTTCTCGCTGGGCCGGCGCGAGCCATCGCTACCCGCGATGGTGGTGGCGCCATAAGGGCTGCCGCCGGTGATCTCGGCAAGGGTCATCTGGCCTTGGAAGCTGTAGGGGAGGCCGACGGGGATCAGCCCGAGGTGCAGCAGGTTGGTGATGATGGAGAACAGCGTCGTTTCCTGGCCGCCATGCTGCGTGCCCGTGGAGGCGAAGGCGCCGCCGACCTTGCCGTTGAGGGCGCCGCGGGCCCATAGCGGCCCGGTCTGGTCAAGGAAGTTCGCCATCTGCGATGTCATGCGGCCGTAACGCGTGCCGGTACCCACGATGATCGCGTCGTAGTGCTCCAGTTCCTCGACCCGGGCCACCGGTGCTTCCTGATCCAGTTTGAAATGCGCGGCCCGTGCCGTGTCTTCCGGCACAAGCTCCGGCACGCGCTTGATGTCTACGCTGGCACCTGCTTCACGTGCGCCAGCCGCCACCGCCTCGGCCATCGTTTCGATGTGCCCGTAGGCCGAGTAGTACAGAACCAGAACCTTTGCCATGGGACGTTCCTCGCTGAAAGGACCAGGACAGGGAAGGTAGGCAGTTTGCCGTGGAAGTCATGTGTGGACGCCACCCCGGGCGGCCACCACGTCGAGGTCATCCGTATGTCGTACGCCACCGTCATCGATATCCGCTCCGCCGCCACCACCCCGCCCAGCAAGGCCCACGCGTGGCAGGTGCTGCACGAAGCCTCGCGCATCGAACCGGACGAATCCGCGCGCATTGCCTGGTATCGCGAGCAGCCGATCCACGCCGTCGGTGGCCACACCGCGGAGTCGCTGGTGACGATGGGACGTTACGAGGAAGTGCTGGCGTTCCTGCGCCGCGTGCGGGTGGACCTTGGCCTTGAGGCGGCGCATGGGTTTGGTGCGTTTTGAACTGAGGCAAGACCTATCGCGCGCAAGCGCGCTCCCACAACCATCCCATGCCGGCCTTTGGTGGGAGCGCGCTTGCGCGCGATGGGGTGTGCGATATCCTGCGGGCATCCCGCGAGGCGCCCCGCACACGTGTCCATCGACGAAGCCCTCCTCCCCGGTAACGACGAACGCCTGAGCGCCGAGCGCGCCTACGAGCTCTACTGGGCCGAGCTGCTCGGCGACGAGCCGCGCTTCACCTGCGTCGGGACCGGCTGCGACGCACCGCTCACCTGCGCCTGCCTCAGGAAGCCCGAGCAGACCCTGCTGATCCGTCCGTATTTCCGCTCGCACCGGCTGGAAGACCACGCCGCCACCTGCGAGGTCGTGCACGGGGCCGGCGAGGCGAAGCGGCTGAAGGGGCCGGATGTGTTCGAGTCCGAGCGGCCGGCCCATCATTTCGATCGGGAGGCATCGCGCCCGAGGGCACTCCCACAAGGGGATGCGAACGCTGTGGGAGCGCGCTTGCGCGCGATGGCCCCGGCTGAAACGACGGCTAAGGAGCCATCGCGCGCAAGCGCGCTCCCACAGGGGCACGGGTCACCTGCGCCGAGCCACTTCTATCGGCTGTCGTCGCTGGTCCAGCGGTTCCTGGAACATCGCCGGGACAAGGACCTGGCCGAGGCGCCGGTCACCATCGGCGGCGAGACGACGACCTACGAGGCGCTGTTCCGCAACGTGTACCGGCAGAAGGCGGCCGACCATTTGCAAACGCGCGCAGTCTGGTGGGGCACGGCCTCGGTGCGGGCCACGAAGGACGGCGGGTATTACCTGCGCTTCAGCCGGCCCTTCCGCCACGGCGACGAGCTGCTGAAGCCGACGATCACGCTCACCGCAAGGGACATCGACGCCTACCCGGTGCGCAAGCTGCTGCGCGCGCGCCTCGACAAGCTCATCGCGGAGCACGAGGGATACTGCGTGGTGTTCGTATGGGCGAAACCCTGGATGCCGAAAGACGCGGAAAAGCCCTTCGTGCGCTTCTACGTGGATAACCTCGACCATATCGACGTCCGCAGCCCGGAGATCCTCGAGGAGCTGAAGAACACCTCGCGCGTCACCGCCACCGACTGACCTGACCCATGCCCCGTAAACGCCGCCTGCGCCTGCCCTTCGTCCGCCACCCCCGCGATGCGTCCCATGAGTTCGACGACGCCAGTTACGACGGCGGCATCTCCGGCGGCGCTTATACGAAACACATCGTGGTAGCCGTCGTGATCCTGATCATCCTGATCGCTATCGCGCGTTCGATCTTCTGAGCGACCTCATTGAAAATTGAGGAATTCGGTAGTCCGGCAGAATTGTCCGAGACATTTTGCAATCGGTTGCACATTTCACGCTGCGTATACCCCTTTAGGGGGTAGTCGCAAATCCTTGCATGCGCAATGCTTCGATCCTCATCCGATACCGTGAGGGTCGGCCATGTACCGCGCCGAGACCGCCTGTTCCGTCAGATTCCCGCGCACGCCCACGCTAGTGATCGACCTCGCGCAGCGTTCGGCCGCGCTCGACAGGCCGTCCGAAGGCACCCAGGTGCAGGCGTTGCGCGATCGGCTGGCGTTGACCGAAATTGCGATCGGCCCCGAGGACGGGGCTGATGACGACCTGCTGCTCGTCTACCGGACCACCGGCCCGGCCGACCCAGGGGCTGGCGCCATCCTCTTCCGCCACATGGCGGACACCCGCGACATCGTGCACCCGCCCGCCGTCCGCAGCCTTGCCCAGGTCCTGTTCGATACGCTCCGCGCCGAGGAGCCCAACGCCCCGCTCATGGCCCACGTGGCCATGGCCCTGCGCGCGATCATCCCGGCACCACGGCGCGACGATGCCGGCACCGTACGTGGCGGCCTCGCCACCTGGCAGGAACGCCGCGCGCTGACCTTCATGGAACAGCGGCTCGACCAGAGCTTCCCCGTGTCCGACGTGGCGGATGCCTGTGGACTGTCGGTCAACCACTTCTCCCGCGCCTTCCGGCGCAGCCTGGGCAAGCCCCCGCACCGCTGGCTGCTGGACCGCCGGATCGACCGTGCCCGTGAGCTGCTGCAGGAGACCCCGCTCACCCTGGCGGACATCGCCCTGGCCTGCGGGTTCGCCGAGCAGAGTCACTTCACCCGGGTATTTACCCGGCTGGTAGGCATGCCGCCTGGCGCATGGCGACGCGCCGCGGAGTAAAAATTCCAAGCGCCGCCGGTAATTTGCAAACACACCCTCTTTCAGTCAATTCCACAAACCCGCAGGGTGCGTATGATGGCCGCCATACCATCGGCAGGAACCACCCACCATGAGCGCGGAAACCGCAAACCGATGAGCGGCGAGAGCACCACACCCGTCGCCACCCTGCACCTCGGCAGGGATCTGATGCTTGCCGGTTCGCGCCTGCGCGATGCCGTGGGGCGGCGTGCCCAGCGCGAATTCGGGATCACCGCCCTGCAGGGCGACATGCTCCTGCTGCTGGCCGCCCACGGCAGCATGATCTCCACGGAACTCGCGACCACCTGCGGGGTTAACGCCAGCACGGTCACCCATGCGGTCGACGCGGGGATCGAGCGTGGGCTGATGAAGCGGACCCGGAACGAGGTCGACCGGCGGCTCGTGGATATCGGCCTGACCCCGGCGGGCAAGCGCATGGCGGAACGCGTCCGCGCACTGATCGCTGACGTGGCCCGCAACGCCCTCGAGGGCGTCGGCGCCCCGCACCTGCTGGTCCTGGCGGAGAGCCTGGCCCAGGTCAGCCGGAACCTCGACCGCGACTAGACCGCGCGGCGGCCCAGGATGAGGTGCAGGCCGAAGAGGGTGAAGATCGCGCCTGCCCCGCCGTCGATCCAACGGCTGGCGCGGACGTAACCGCGGCGCATGGCCGGCAGGGCGAAGATCGCGGCGACCACCCCGAACCACAGCGCCGTCTCCAGGGTCACCATGGCCCACAGGCCCCAGCGCGCGCCGGCATCGACCCCTTCGCCGATGAACGCGGAGAAGATCGAGGCGAAGTAAATGGCCGCCTTCGGGTTGGCCAGGTTGGTCAGCAGGCCGCGCAGCAGGGCCCGGCCGGGGCTGGAGTCACGGACGTCGACCGTGGGCACCGCGGCGTCGGGCTTCGCCTTCCAGGACGCCCGCAGCATCTGCAGGCCCATCCAGCACAGGTAGGCGCCGCCGGCGATGGCGATGCCGCGCTCGAGCCAGGCCAGCCGGTGCAGCAGGAGTTGCAGGCCCAGCAGGGCCAGAGCGGCCCAGACCGCCACGCCCAGGGCAATGCCCACCACCCCGGCCACCGCCTCCCGCCGCGAACGGCTGGCGGCCAGCTGGCTGACGAAGAAGAAGTCCGGGCCCGGCGTCACGAGGGCTACCAGCTGGACGACGGCAATGGTCAGGAATACATGCGACATGGCTGGATTATGGAGGAGCGGGCGCCGTGCGCGCACCCTATTCCCCGTGGGAGCGCGCCATTTCTTGTGGGAGCGCGCTTGCGCGCGATGGACCCGCCGCTAGCACCCATCGCGCGCAAGCGCGCTCCCACAAGGGCGGCGGGCGGGGGCCTTCACGCCTTTTTCGCGCTGCGCCTTGCCCCGGGGCGCCCCGTCCCGTAACCTCCCGTTTTTTAAGCGGTCGCGGGGCTACCCCCCGGGCTTCCAAGGGGTACGTCACGATGCTGGATCTGCTGGGCCACGTTCTGTTTGGCCTGTTCGGTTTGGCGATGCTCGTGGGCATCGCGTTCTGCTTCTCCAATAACAAGCGCTCGGTCGACTGGAAGCTGGTCGCCACGGGCATCACCCTGCAGATCGCGTTCGCCGCCATCGTGCTGAAGGTGCCGCTGGGCCGCGACGTGTTCGACGCGATCGCGACCGGCTTCGTGCGCCTGCTCGATTACGTGGAAGTCGGCTCGCGCTTCATCTTCGGCAGCCTGCTCGATACCGATAAGTTCGGCGTCATCTTCGCGGTGAAGGTGCTGCCCACCATCATTTTCTTCGCCTCGCTCACGGGCGTGCTGTACCACCTCGGCGTGATGCAGCAGATCGTGAAGGGCATGGCGTGGGTCATCACCAAGGTGATGCGCGTCTCCGGCGCGGAAACCACCAGCGTGTGCGCCAGCGTGTTCATCGGCCAGACCGAAGCCCCGCTGACGATCAAGCCGTACCTGGAGCGCATGACCCAGGCCGAGCTCATGACCGTCATGATCGGCGGCATGGCGCATATCGCCGGCTCGGTGATGGCCGCCTACGTGGCCATGCTCGGCGGTGATGATCCGGCCTCGCGCATGTTCTACGCCAAGCACCTGCTGACTGCCTCGGTCATGGCCGCCCCGGCGACGATGGTGCTGGCCAAGATCCTCGTGCCCGAAACCCAGGAGCCGCTCACCCGCGGCACCGTCAAGATCGAAGTCGAGAAGACCACGGCCAACGTGATCGACGCTGCGGCGACGGGCGCGGGCGATGGCCTGAAGCTCGCCCTGAACGTCGGCGCCATGCTGCTGGCCTTCATCGCGCTCATCGCGCTGATCAACGGCCCGGTGCAGTGGGTCGGCACGATCGGTGGCGAGCACAGCATCAACGCCTACCTCTCGGCCAACGCCGGCCACCCGGTCACCTTCAGCCTCGAAACGATCTTCGGCTGGGTGCTCGCCCCGGTGGCATGGCTGATCGGCGTGCCCTGGCACGATGCCACCATGGTCGGCAGCTTCATCGGCGAGAAGGTCGTGATCAACGAGTTCGTCGCCTATGCCGACCTCGCTAAGCACCTGCCGGACCTGATGCCGGAAAGCCGACTCATCGCGACTTACGCGCTGTGCGGCTTCGCCAACTTCTCGTCGATCGCCATCCAGATCGGCGGTATCGGCGGCCTGGCCCCGAACCGTCGCGCCGACCTGGCTCGCCTGGGCCTGCGCGCGGTGCTGGGCGGCTCCATCGCCACGTTCATGACGGCGACCATCGCCGGCGTGCTGGAACGCTTCTGATCCATGGCCGGCATCCGCCTGCTGGTGGTCGGCGGATATAGCGAGGAAGAGCGCTGGCGCGTGCCGCGCCTTCCCCGCCCCGGCGAACCGGTTCATGCCGAAGGCTTCGAGCGCCGTCCCGGCGGGAAGGCGTTCCACCAGGCCGTCGCCGCCGCGCATACCGGCGCCGGCGTGGGCCTGATCGCCGCCATCGGCGATGACGTGATCGACCCTTCCGGCCTGCCGCCGCTCGTGGATGCGCGCTGGCAGGTCATTCCCGGCGTCCGTACGGGGCGCACCGGCCTGTTCGACGAGCCGCGCGGGTCATCGCTTGCCGTGCTTTCCTCCGGCGCGAACGATCACCTCGATGCGGCCTTCGTCGCGGCGCAGGGCGATCTGTTCGACGAGGCCACCGTATTGCTGGCCTCGGCGGAAACGAACATCGATACCGTCGCCGCGGCGCTGGAATTCGCCGGCGCGAAGCGCCTGCTGCGCATCCTCGATCCGGGTCCGATGCCACCGCGCCTCTCGGTGCGGGAGTTCGCCAGCACCGATGTGCTGCTGCTCGGCCTGCATGAGTTCGCCCACGCATGCGGGCGCTTCCTCAATATCGATATCACCGCCGCGGCCGTCACGGCGATGAGCGACACGACGATCAACGCCCTCGCCCGCCGCCTCTGCGCGGGCACCGTGGTGATCTCGCTCGACAAGAGCTGCCTGGTCTCGCACGGCGCCGACCGCCACGACGACCACACCGACGTCTACCGCGTGCCCGCCTGCGGCCACGGCGATGCCTTCAAGGGCACGCTCGCCGCGCGCCTGACCCAGCCCGGGTGCTTCAGGGATGCATTGCAAGCGGCGTGCGAACGCTCAACCTGATTGTCGCGCGCAAGGGCTGTTGTGGGAGCGGGGGGGGGGGGGGGGGGGGGGGGGGGCCGGCCCCCCCCCCCCCCCCCGCCCCCCCCCCCGCTCCCACAAACAGGCACAAAAAAGGCCGCCCTGGGGCGGCCTTTTGTTGCGCCGGACAGTGCCGGATTACTTGACGCCGAGGCGCGACTTCAGCGCGTCGATGACGCGACGGACGCCGCTGGCATCGCCCTGCGCACGCACTTCGGAACCGGCGCCGCTGGGGTTCACGGTGAGGACCACCGAGTGCTTGTTGCCGCCACCCTGCGTCGCCTGCGGGCCGCCCTCGATCGCCTCGTCCGGGTTCTTGTTGCCACCACCGAACATCCGCTTGAAGAAGCCCCGCTTCGCCTCCGGCGCACCGGCGGTGGCGGCGATCTGATAGGTGTGGGTGTCGTCGTCGTGGGCGGTCACCGAACCGACGTCACCGACCGAAAGAACCTCACCGATGCGCTTGTAGGCGGCATCCGGGGCATCGGTCAGGATGAAGCCATCCGAGACCGGGGCGGCCGCCGAGGCGCCGGCAGTGGTGCCCGAGCCGGAGCCCGCGTCCGGAATGACCAGCGCGGCGCTCGTCGACGGCGTATCCAGGCCCGGCGGGATTTCCAGCGGGGCTTCCTGCTTCGCCTTCTCCCACTGCTTGGTGGAGCGGAACGCGCCGCAGCCGGAAACGACCAGGACGGACAGGAGCAGTGCCGGGACGACCAGCGCGTACGAGGTTTTCTTCATGAACAAAGGTTCCGTTGGAATCCGTTTAATTGGGTTGCTCAGGCGGCAGTCGCCAATGGTGCCAGAGCCGCGAGCGTTTCGCGCACTTTTGCCAGCGCCGGGCCGGGCTCGAGCTCGACCAGGGGCAGGCGGGGCGCCGCCGAACCCAGCCCCAGCAGGGCCAGGCCGGCCTTGACGGGAATGGGGTTCGGCGCACAGTTCAGGGCGTCGATCAGCGGGGCCAGGCGGGCCGTGGCGCTCGCCGTGCGCTCCGCGCTGCCCGAGCGGGCGGCGTCACAGAGTTCACGGAAAGGCCCCGGCACGAGATTGGCCACCACCGAGATGGTGCCCGCGGCGCCGGCCAGCATGGCCTGGTGGGCCGAACCGTCGTCGCCGCTGAGGTAGACGAAATCGGGGCGGATAAGTTCCGCGATGGCACGGATGCGCTCCGCGTCGCCGCGGGCCTCCTTGATGCCGATGATGCCGGGATGATCGCGAAGCACCGCCACGGTTTCCGGGGCGATATCGCAACCCGTGCGCGGCGGCACGTTGTACAGGATGACCGGCAGGCCGCCCTGGTCGGCGACGGCAAGAAAATGCCGGCGCATGCCCTCCTGGGTGGGACGGACGTAGAACGGCGCCACCACCAGGGCGGCATCGGCGCCCAGCTCCTTCGCCAGCCGCGTGGTGGCGATGGTCTTCGCGGTGCCGGCTTCACCCGTACCGGCGATGACCGGGACGCGTTTGTCGATGTGCTTCACGGCAAACGCCAGCAGGCGCTTGAACTCATCATGCTCGAGGAAGTGCGATTCACCCGTCGAACCCGCGACGACCACGGCCTGGGTGCCGCCAGCGAGCTGCTGGTCGAGCAGGCGGCCGAACGCGTCGAGATCGAGGGAACCGTCGGCGGCAAACGGAGTTGCCAGCGCGGTGATGCTTCCGGAGATATCCAAGGTGAAACCCATTGAGGAACCAGCCCTTCGCATGTTACCGGGGCGTTTCCGGGGAGTCCATTCGCGCGCGGCGCCCCACGCCGGCCCATGGTGTCTTGCTACTGTCCGATGGCGCCCGTTAAGCTCAACCCAACAGCGACGCCCCGCGCCCCGCGGGCCGCGCCAAGGGTAGTGAAGGCCTTGAATCGTTCCGTAGCACGCAACGCCGCCGATAACCAGCTACTTGTCTCGACGCTGTCGCCGGCGCACCGCGCGCCCATCCTCGCCCTCGCCAAGCGCATCGCCGATGCCGGCTGCAACCTGGCCGATGCCCGGGTTTCGACCATCGGCAACGATACCTCGGTCATGCTGCTCGCCTCGGGCTCGTGGGATGCCGTGGCCAAGCTCGAGACCGCGGTCGGGAAGCTGGCGCGCGACGAGGAACTGCAGATCGTGCATTACCGCACGACACCGCGCGAACCCACCGCCCACCTGCTGCCTTACCTGGTGGAAGTGATCGCGGCCGACCGGCCCGGCATCCTCGTGAAGATCATCGAGTTCTTCTCACGCCGCGATATCAGCGTGGAACAGCTCTCGTCGATGCGCTACCAGGCCATGCAGACCGGCGCTGAAATGTTCCAGGCGCAGATCACCATCGGCATCCCATCCGAAACGCATATCGCCGCGCTCCGCGACGATTTCCTCGAACTGTGCGATGGCCTCAACCTCGATGCCATCATGGACCCCGTGAAGTTCTGACGTAAGGGACGCAGACGTAACGCATGATCGGCAAGGGCAAGAAGGTTCCGAAACTCAAGGGCACGCTCGGCGATGGTTCCACGCTGGCGCTGTCTTCCCTCTCCGGCCAGTGGGTAGTGGTGTTCTTCTACCCCAAGGACAACACGCCGGGCTGCACCAACGAGGCGAAGGATTTCCGCGACCATTACGCGGCATTCCAGGCCCGCAACGCCGAGGTCATCGGCGTCTCGCGCGACTCGGTCCGCTCGCACGCGAACTACGCGGCGAAGAACGAGCTCCCCTTCCCGCTTGTATCCGACGCCGATGAAGCCTGGTGCCAGGCCTTCGACGTCATCCACGAGAAAGTGCTGTACGGCAAGCGCTACATGGGCGTCGTACGCAGCACCTTTCTCATCGACCCCGACGGCAAGCTGTATGCGGAGTGGCGCGGGGTGAAAATCCCCGGCCATGCGCAGGCCGTCCTTGAGAGCGTTCCCACCGCGTGACGGACACCGCGCCACGCGGCTCCTTCCCCCGGCCACGGCCACATGGCCGGGTTTCGCAACCTCCGCATGAGGTCACTTCCGCATGACCGGAAGCAAGCGCATCTACGCCCTCGACACCAACGTGCTCCTGCACGATCCGACATCGCTGTTCCGTTTCGAGGAACACGACGTCTTCATACCGATGACGGTGCTGGAGGAACTGGACGACAAGAAGAAAGGTGGCTCGGAAGTTTCACGTAACGCGCGCCAGGTCAGCCGTTTCCTCAACGAGCTGATCGAACGTGGCGGCGTGGACGGCCTGAAACAGGGACTCGAGCTCGAGAATCCACAAGGCATCAAGCTCAAGCGCGGCGCGGTGGGCCGCCTGTACTTCCAGCAACGCGCCAGCCATGGCAATGGCAAGGCCGATAACCAGATCCTTGCGTCGGTGATCGATCTCCGTGACCAGTATCCGGATCGCCCGGTCATCCTGGTCACGAAGGACATCAACCTCCGCATCAAGGGCTCGATCTACGGCATCACCGCCGAGGATTACGAGAACGACCGCGCCCTCGACGACTTCGCCCTGCTCTTCACGGGTTCCGACGCCCTGCCCGAGGATTTCTGGAACCTGCACCCGGAGGTCCGGTCGTGGAACGAACGCGGCCGCACGTTCTACGAACTGGAAGTACGCGAAGACGAGCATTGGTATCCCAACCAGTGCCTGTACATGCCGGGCGAAAACGACGTGGAACTGCGCGTACTCGAACTGCGTGGCCCGGAGGATGCGCAACGCGCCAAGCTCGTGCTGCTCGATGACCACACCCACGCCGCGCACGGCGTATGGGGTATCGCGGCGCGCAACCGCGAGCAGAACTTCGCGATGAACCTGCTGATGGATCCCGACGTGGATTTCGTCACGCTGCTCGGCACCGCCGGCACGGGCAAGACGCTCCTTGCGCTCGCCGCCGGCCTGGCCCAGGTGATGGACCAGCAGCGGTACCGCGAAATCATCATGACCCGCGCGACGGTATCGGTCGGCGAAGACATCGGCTTCCTCCCCGGCACGGAAGAGGAAAAGATGACCCCGTGGATGGGCGCGCTCACCGACAACCTCGAGGTGCTCGCCAATCCGGAGGAAGGCGGTTCGTGGGGCCGCCAGGCCACCAACGACCTGCTCGCCTCGCGCGTGAAGATCCGCTCGCTGAACTTCATGCGCGGCCGCACGTTCCTCAGCCGTTACCTCATCATCGACGAGGCGCAGAACCTGACGCCGAAGCAGATGAAGACGCTGATCACCCGTGCGGGCCCGGGCACCAAGATCGTGTGCCTCGGCAACGTCGAGCAGATCGACACGCCGTACCTCACCGAAACCACCTCGGGCCTGACCTACGCGGTGGATCGCTTCAAGATGTGGGCGCATTCCGGCCACATCACCCTGAAGCGCGGCGAGCGTTCACGACTGGCCGATTTCGCCTCCGAAGCGTTGTGACGAAGGCCAGACCCAACACCCTCACCATCGCCGGAAGCGATTCCGGCGGTGGTGCGGGGATCCAGGCCGACCTCAAGACCTTCCATTCGCTCGGCACGCACGGGCTCACCGCGATCACCGCCGTCACCTCGCAAAACACGCGCGGCGTCACCGCCGTGCACACGCTGCCGCTTGCCCATGTGCGTAGCCAGATCGATGCGGTTTTTGCCGATTTCCCGATCGCTGGCGTGAAAACCGGCATGCTCGGCAGCGCCGCCGTCACGCGCCTCGTCGCGAAGGAAATGGCGTCGCGGCAACCCGCGTGGCTCGTGGTCGATCCGGTGATGGTCGCAACCAGCGGCGCGCGACTGCTTAACGAGGATGCGCTGGAGGCGCTCGTGACGCGCCTGATCCCGCTCGCCGACATCCTCACACCCAACCTCCCGGAGGCCGAGGCGTTGCTGGGCCGCCCGATCGGCAAGGCGTTCGACGAAGCCGGGGCCGACCTGCTCGCCCTGGGCGCGGGCGGCGTGCTGCTCAAGGGCGGCCACGCAGGCGGACGCGACGTCGTCGACCGTTACTACGATGCGAGCGGCGTGCTGGCCTTCCGCCATGCCCGCCTCCCCTTCGAGGGCCATGGCAGCGGCTGCACGCTCGCTTCAGCCGTCACGGCCCACCTGGCGCGGGGCAAATCGCCGCATGCCGCTGTCAGGGCCGCCATTTCCTGGCTGGAAAAGGCATTTCGCGGCGCCTGGCGGCCAGGCGGCGGCGCCAGCCACGTGCTGGCCCACTGAGGCAGGAGTAAACTAGGCGGGTCCTTTTGAGTGCAACCCCATGAATCTCCTCGGGCCCCGCTTCATCGTCCTGTACGTGCTGATCCTCTTCACGCTGTGCGTGTTGCTGGTGCACCTGCGCGGCCGCTCGCGCCTGCGCTTCGATCGCCAGCTTGTCGATCACTCGGCACTGTTCGCGCCGTACAACCTGCTGATGTACGCCTTCTCGGCCGTGCCGGCCCGCCCGATCCTCGACCGCGCCGGCTTCCCCCAGCTCGACCTGCTACAGAACAACTGGCAGGCCATCCGCGAAGAGGCCATGCACCTTTTCGACGAGGGCTACATCCGTTCGGCGGAGAAGCACAACGACGCCTCGTTCAACTCGTTCTTCAAGCAGGGCTGGAAGCGCTTTTACCTGAAGTGGTACGGGGAGCCGCTCGCGTCGGCCGAGGCGCTGTGCCCGGAAACGGTGAAGCTGCTGAACTCGATCCCGAGCGTGAAGGCCGCCATGTTCGCGCTGTTGCCGCCGGGCAGCCGGCTGAACCCGCACCGCGATCCGTTCGCCGGCTCGCTGCGCTACCACCTCGGCCTGATCACCCCTAACTCCGATGATTGCCGCATCTTCGTCGATGGCGAAATGCACGCCTGGCGCGACGGCAAGGACGTGGTGTTCGACGAAACCTACGTGCACTGGGCGGAGAACCGCACCGACCAGACCCGCGTCATCCTGTTCGCCGATGTCGAGCGCCCGCTCAAGTTCGGCCTGATGACGGCGATCAACAAGCGCGTCGGCGCGTTCATGGGCTCGATCACGGCCTCGCCCAACAGCGACGACGGCAAGGAGCAGGTCGGTTTCGTCAACCGCATGTTCGCGCTCAACCAGCGTGGCCGCGACCGCACGCGCAAGTTCAAGAAGGCGAACCCGAAGCTGTTCCGCGTGCTCAAGTACATCGGCATCGTGGTGATGGTCTGGCTGGTGTTCCTGGCGCCCTACCCCTTCTTCCGGGGTTAAAGAAGATTTCACACCCCGCGATTCCTTGCGGGGTGATACTCCAGCCGGGGTGAGCCTGCATGGAGAAACGGGCATGAAACGGTTCGGCTGGTTCCTGGCTTTACTGATTCCCATGGCTGCGACGGCGGCTGAGAAGCCCGTGCATACGCCGCCACCGGGCACGCCACCCATGGCCGTGGCGCCCGCTTCGAACACACCACCCGACCTGGCTCCCGTCGTGGACCAGCTCGTCGCGAGCCTGACCACGGACTCCCGGACGCAGGCCAGGTCGTTCCGGATGCTGATGGGCCTGGGCAGGCCGGCGGTGCCTTATATCGTTGCCCACCTGGGTGATAGCCGGTCGTTACCCGAGCAGTCGATCTGGGTGCAGGCGCCGACGGGGCGGGCCGATACGCAGTACCACCCGTGGTACGTGCACGATGGGTTGCTGGCGGTGCTGAAGGAAATCACCGGCTTTTCGCGGGCGCCGTTGACGGGACATCTTTTGCCTTCGCAGCGGGCGAAGAGCGTGCGGAAGTGGGTGACGTTCTGCGTCGAGCGCTACCCGGCGCAGGCGGCCGTCTGCCAGCGTGCGCTGCAGAACACCTACATCCCCGCATCCAACGAATCCCCCGAAACCGCCGCTTTGTAGGAACGCGCTGTGGGAGCGTGCTTGCACGCGATGGGTACTTGCGCCACCGCCGATCGCGCGCAAGCGCGCTCCCACAGGCGCGGAAACAAAAAAAGCCCGGCCGGAGCCGGGCTTTTTCGTCATCGAACTACCGAGGCGATTACGCCGTGGCCTTGATCCGCTCGACGATCGCATCGCCGAAGGTATCGGTGTTGCCGGTGCCGCCGACGTCCGGCGTCGTGCGGTCGCGGGCGTTCATCACCTCGCTGATCGCCGAACGCAGGCGCGTGCCCTTGGCCACCATGCCCAGGTGATCCAGCATGTCAGCCGCAGCAAGCAGCAGCGCGCACGGGTTCGCCTTCTTCTGGCCCGCGATATCCGGCGCCGAACCGTGCACCGCCTCGAAGATCGCCGCACCCTTACCGATGTTCGCACCCGGCGCCAGGCCCAGGCCGCCGACGAGGCCAGCGCACAGATCGGACAGGATGTCGCCGAACAGGTTGGTGGTAACGATCACGTCGAACTGCCACGGGTTCATCACCAGCTGCATGCACGCGTTGTCGACGATCATTTCCTGGAATTCGAGGTCCGGAAAATCCTTCGCCACTTCACGGGCCACGTCGAGGAACAGGCCCGACGAGGTCTTCATGATATTGGCCTTGTGCACGGCCGTGACCTTCTTGCGACCCTTCGCGCGGGCCATCTCGAAGCCGTAGCGGCAGATGCGCTCCATGCCCGGGCGGGTGTTGCGGATGACCGAGACGGCCACCTCGTTCTCGCCGGTGCCTTCGCGCGTCTGGCCTTCGGCCATGTACGCACCCATCGTGTTCTCACGCACGGTGATGATATCGATGTTCTCGTAGCGCGCCTTCGTGCCCGGGAAGCTGATCGCCGGACGCACGTTGGCGTACAGGTCGAACTTGCGGCGCAGGGTCACGTTGATCGAGGTGAAGCCACCGCCGATGGGGGTGGTCAGCGGGCCCTTGAGCGCCACGGTGTGCTTCGCGATGGCATCAATCGTGCCCTGCGGCAGCAGGTCGCCGTGCTTCTCGAGGGCCACCATGCCCGCGTCCACGAAATCGTAGGTCAGGCCGCAGTCGAGGGCATCGAGGACGCGGATGGTCGCGTCCATGATCTCGGGGCCGATACCGTCGCCGGGGATCACGGCAATGGTCTTGCTCATGGGGATTACTCCTGGAAGGAAGCGGGTCTTGGACGCACGCGGATGCGGTCGCCGGGGAGAAAAATCGCCCAATTATCGGCGATTTTGCCCGCTTCCTTCAAGGTTTGGCCCCCTGGCGGGGCCGGTTCAGCCGTTAGCGTGGTCCGCGCAGGCCGCGGCATCCGCCTGGGCCGGCTCGCCTTCCAGCGAATCGAGGAAATCCACGGCGCGGCGCAGGTGCGGGATGACGATGGAGCCGCCCACGACCAGGCCTACGCTGAACACTTCGAAGAACTCATCGCGGTTCACGCCCGCTTCCTTGCACTGGGCCACGTGGTAGCTGATGCAATCGTCGCAGCGCAGGACCATGGAAGCGACCAGGCCCAGCATTTCCTTGGTTTTCACATCCAGCGCGCCCTCGCGGTACGTCTGCGTATCCAGGGCGAAGAAGCGGCGTACGACCTGGTTGTCTTCGCCCAGAATGCGCTCGTTCATGCGCTTGCGGAAGGCGGTGAATTCCTCGACGCGGGTCTTGTCCGTGGCCATCAGTGCGCCGCCTCGAGGATCTCGGCCAGGCGGCCGCTGCGGTCGGCAGCCGCCAGGTCGTCGAAACCACCCACGTGGGTGCCATTGATGAAGATCTGCGGCACCGTGCGGCGGCCGCCGCTCTTCTCGAGCATGATGTCGCGCTGGGTCGGATCCATATCGATGCGCACCTCGTTCCATGCGAGGCCCTTGGCCTTCAGCAGGTTCTTGGCGGCGACGCAGTAGGGGCATACCGCGGTCGAATAGATGGTGATATCGGGGGTGGTCATGGAACGGTGTCTCCGAACGCATTGATTACCGCTAAATGGCGGCCTGGGGCCTATTCTACAACCCCATGGCGAACCCCTGCCCGCCCGCGCGGTCCAAGCCGGATCCGGCCCCGTGGTGGTATCGTTTTCTCACTTATGCGCCCGCCCTTTCCCCGCCTGCTGCTCCTTGCCGCCACCACCGCCGTCACCTTCGTGGCCGGCGCGCAGGATGCGGTGCGCCTGCCCGACCTGGGCAGTTCCGCCAATGCCCTGATCAGCCCCCGGGAGGCCGACGACTACGGCGCGCAGATGCTCCGGCAGATGCACGCGCTGGACCTGACCGTCGACGACGCGCTGCTCGACCAGTACATCAACGACCTGGGTTACCGCCTGGTCGCGGCGAGCGACCGGCCGAAGGAGCATTTCCAGTTCTTCATCGTGCGCGATACGCAGATCAATGCGTTCGCGGCACCGGGCGGCTACATCGGCGTCAACGCCGGCCTGATCAACATCACCCAGAACGAAAGCGAACTGGCCGGCGTGATCGCGCATGAAATCGGCCACATCACCCAGAACCACCTGTATCGCGCCTTCGAGGCATCGAAGAAGGACGCGCCCCTCCTGGCGCTGGTCCTGCTCGGTGCCATCGCCGCGGGCGCGGGTGGTGCCGGTGGCGATGCCGCCGCGGGCGTGCTCATGGGTGGCCAGGGGCTTCTGCTGCAGCGGCAGATCAATTTCACCCGAAAGGATGAAATCGAGGCGGATCGCGTCGGCATCCAGACGCTGGCGAACGCGGGTTTCGATCCCGAAGCCATGGCCGATTTCTTTGGCCGCATGCAGGACACGCTGCGCGTCGGCGAGGGCGAGGATGCGTTGCCGGCGCTGCTGCAGACGCACCCGGTCACGCTGGACCGCATCAGCGATGCGCGCGCCCGTGCGCGTGTGCTCGAGGCTCGCCTGAAGGACCGGCCAAAGCTGCCGACGCTCGACAAGGCGGTGTGGGAAAAGAACACCGCACCGGTGCTTTTCGTGAAAGACCCGACCACCCTGGCCGGCACGGGCGCTGCGGTCGCCAGGGACAGCGTGGGCGATACCTATGCGCTGATGCGCGAGCGCGTGCGCGTGCTGTCGGGCGATGTCGGCAAGCTCGCCGCGTACTACGCCACGAACCTCAAGCGGAAGGACTTCGACACCGCGGCCAATCGCTACGGCTACGCGGTGGCCCTCACCCGCAGCAACCGCGGCGCCCAGGCCGTGGAGCAGCTCCAGCCACTCCTCGCCCAACTGCCGGATAGCGTGGTACTGCGCCTGGCCATGGCCGACGCCTACCTGGATGCCGGCCGCTATGGCGACGCCACGGCCATCTACAAGGCGCTGCACGCGAACTCGCCGCGTAACGTCGCCGTCGCGCTGGGCTACGCCAAGGCGCTCGCGGTCCAGGGCAGCACGGCCAGCGCCCAGCAGTCGGCCGCCCTGCTCCGCCCCATGCTGGACAACAGCGATGACCCCGAGATCTTCCGGACCTATGCCCAGGCCAGCGAGCGGGCCGGTGACAGCGTCCGGGCCGCGGAGGCCTATGCCAATGCCGCCTATCTCTCCGGGCGGCCGTTCGACGCCATGGAACAGCTGCGCCGGCTGCTGAAGCGCGACGACCTCGACTTCTACCAGCGCTCGCGGGTCCAGGCCCAGATCGCGGACCTGACCCCGCTCCTGCTCGAGCTGCGCAAGCGCCGGGTGGCCACCGATGACAATCCGGACGGCCGGACCCAGCAGGCCATGCCCCTTATCGGCACGGGCCGAATGTGACCGTTGTCATTGCCGTGTAACACTGCATGGCTGCAATATGACGGTCACAGCCACCAAGCGGTTCATAGCGTGCATAAGCGCATTCTTATCGTGGAAGACGAAGCATCGATTCGCGACATGGTCGCGTTCGCGCTTCGCAAGGCGGGCATGGACGCGGCACACGCCGCCGACGCCCGCGCCGCACAGATGGCCATTTCCGAGCGCGTCCCGGACCTGATCCTGCTCGACTGGATGCTCCCGGGCACCAGCGGCCTGGAGCTGGCCCGCCGACTGCGCCGCGAGGAGCTTTCCCGCGAGATCCCCATCATCATGCTCACCGCCCGCGGCGAGGAGATGGATCGGGTCAACGGCCTCGAGGCCGGCGTGGATGACTACGTCATCAAGCCGTTCTCCACCCGCGAGCTCATCGCCCGCATCAAGGCCGTCCTGCGCCGCAGCCAGGGTGATGACGGCTCGGGCGTGGTGGAACTGGGCGGGCTGCGCATCGATGGCCCGGCGCACCGCGTGTTCGCCGGTGACGATGCCGTGCCGATCGGCCCGACCGAATACCGCCTGCTGTTCTTCTTCATGACCCACCCGGAACGCGTCTACTCGCGCGCGCAGCTGCTCGACCATGTCTGGGGCGGCAGCGTGTACGTGGAAGAACGCACGGTGGACGTGCACATCCGCCGCCTGCGCAAGACACTGGAGCCGTGGAAGCTCGACGACATGGTGCAGACCGTGCGCGGCGCGGGCTACCGCTTCTCCGCCAATACCTAGGCTAACGCGGGCCAGCCGCGTTATGGTGCGAACCACCAGACCGCCGGTTACCCGCCATGCCACCCAGCTTCCTGACCTCCTGGCGATTGCCCGCCACCTGCGCCGCCCTGCTTTTCGCGGGTGGCGCGGTGGGCGTGCTCGCGGGCTCGGCGCTAGCGGGCGTGAGCGTTATCGCGCTGCTGGAAATCGTCGTGCTGCTGTCGCTATTCCGTCATATGGCCGGGCCAATGTTGCAATCGCCTGCAACGCCCCACCCTGAGCATGACCGTCTCATGACCCGCACACGCCGTATCGCCTCCCGCCTCCGCGACCTGCGCAGCGCGGCCGGTTCCCTCCCCGATGGCGTGGTCCTGCTGGACCACGCGCAGCATGTCCGCTGGTTCAACCACGCGGCGGAGGAACTGCTCGGCCTGAAGGGTCCGCGCGACCGCGGCCGCTTCATTACGGATGTGCTGAAGAACAGCGAACTGGCCGAATGGCTGGAAGAAGGCGCCCGCGAGCCGCTGACGGATGTGACCGCGCCGGGCCACCCCAACCGCCACATCACGGCGACCCTGCTGCCCTTCGGTAGCCGCCAGCGCGTGCTGCTGGCGCGCGACACGAGCCACCTCACGAGGCTGGAGCAGATCCGCCGCGACTTCGTGGCCAACGTGTCGCACGAGCTGCGTACCCCGCTCACCGTGATCCACGGGTACCTGGAGCTGCTCGATCCGGAAGACGTGCCCGAACTGGCGCCCGTGCTCGATGAAATGCGCGCGCAATCCAAGCGCATGGGCCAGATCGTCGAAGACCTGCTGACGCTCTCGCGCCTGGAGACGCAGGACCACCTCGCCGAGGAACACGTACAGATGGCGCCCCTGCTGGCGTCGCTGCGCAAGGAAGCCGAAGCGTTGAGCCAGGGCCGGCATACCATTTCACTCGACGTCGCCACCGGTTACGACCTGCTGGGTTCCACCAAGGACCTGCACAGCGCCTTTGGCAACCTGGTGGGCAATGCGGTGCGCTACACCCCGACGGGCGGCAAGATCGCCATCCGCTGGGCCGCGACCGACGGTGGCGCACGCTTCTCGGTGCAGGATTCCGGCTTCGGGATCCCTGCCGCGCATATCGCCCGCCTGACCGAGCGGTTCTACCGCGTTTCGTCGAGCCGCTCGCGCGATTCCGGCGGTACCGGCCTCGGCCTTTCCATCGTCAAGCACGTGCTGAACCTGCACCAGGCGCGCCTCTCGATCGAGAGCGAGCCGGGCAAGGGCTCCACCTTCGCCTGCGTCTTCGGCAGCGATCGCCTGCTCGACGGCAGCCGCCTGCACGACGTGGCGGGCGCACCGGCCTGAACGCATGGCTCCCCGGCGCCCGCAGGTTGCTGCGATGCCCCTTTCCGCGGCGGCCGGCGATGGTCCACCATCGGCGGTCATGAAACGAGCCGCGGAACGCATGAGCGCCAAGATCGACCTCGGGGCCCCCGAGCTCTACAACAACCGCGAACTGGCGGCGCTGGAATTCAACTTCCGCGTGCTGGCCCAGGCCAGCGACCCGGACGTGCCGGTGCTGGAACGGTTGCGCTACCTCACCATCGTGAGCAACAACCTCGATGAATTCTTCGAGGTGCGCGTCGCCGTGCTCAAGCATAAGCACGCCCTCGGCGTCGCCCTGCCCGGCGCGGACGGCCTCTCGTCGGGCGAGATCCTCTCGCGCATCCGCGAGCGCACGCTGGAACTGGTGCGCGAGATCTACCGCATCTGGCACGAGGAGCTCGGGCCGGCGCTCGGCGCCCAGGACATCCGCTTCCTCACCCGTGACCAGTGGTCGGACAAGCAGCGCCGCTGGCTGCAGGGCTATTTCCAGAACGAGATCATGCCGGTGCTGTCGCCGCTCGGCCTCGACCCGGCGCATCCGTTCCCGCGGATCCTCAACAAGACACTCAACCTGGCCGTCGTGCTCAAGGGCCGCGATGCCTTTGGCCGCGAGGGCCACATGGCGCTCGTCCGTGCCCCGCGCTCCCTGCCCCGGATCATCCGCATCCCTGCGGAGGTGTCGGGCAGCGATGGCGACTTCGTGTTCCTGGCCGAGGTGCTGCAGAGCTTCGCCGACGAGATTTTCCCTGGCTTCCAGGTATGCGCCGCCTATCAGTTCCGGGTGACCCGCAACAGCGAACTCGTGGTCGAAGAGGCCGAGGTGGAAAACCTCGCCCGCGCGCTCAGCGAGGAACTCGCGGGTCGCGGCTACGCGCGCCCGGTCCGGCTTGAAGTCGGTGCCGATTGCCCGCGCGCGATCACCGAGATGCTCATGGCGAACTTCCAGCTGGAAGACGCCGATAACTACCGCTGCGACGGCCCGGTGAACATCATCCGCTCCGGCGTGATCTACGACCAGCTCGATCGCCCCGAACTGAAGTTCCCGCACTTCACGCCACGCCTTTCGCCGGCCTTCGCGAAGGGCGTGAATGAATTCGACGTGCTTGGCGAGCGCGACGTGTTGCTGCACCACCCCTACGAGTCGTTCGCCTCGGTGGTGGAGCTGCTGCGCCGTGCGTCGCAGGATCCGGGCGTACTCGCGATCAAGCAGACGCTTTACCGCGCCGGCAAGGATTCACCGCTGGTCGACCTGCTGGTGGATGCCGCGCGCAACGGCAAGGACGTCACCGTGGTGATCGAGCTGCGCGCGCGGTTCGACGAGGAAGCCAACATCGGCCTCGCCAACCGCCTGCAGGAAGCGGGCGTGCAGGTGGTCTACGGCGTGGTCGGATACAAGACGCACGCGAAGATGCTGCTGATCGTGCGCCGCGAAGGCAGTGGCCTGCGCCGGTATGT
This sequence comes from Luteibacter sp. NPDC104163, assembly GCF_055584245.1. Taxonomy (NCBI): domain Bacteria; kingdom Pseudomonadati; phylum Pseudomonadota; class Gammaproteobacteria; order Lysobacterales; family Rhodanobacteraceae; genus Luteibacter; species Luteibacter sp. NPDC104163. The sequence continues at coordinate 32,556 of NZ_JBVJMK010000023.1, read as the reverse complement.
GCACCTTTCCACCGGCAACTACCACCAGGGCAACAGCCGCGGCTACACGGACATCGGCCTGATGACCTCGAACGCCGAGATCGGCGAGGACATCCACAAGGTGTTCCAGCAGCTCTCGGGCCTGGGCCCGATGATCCAGCTGAAGCGCCTGCTGCATTCGCCTTTCACGCTGTACAGCAGCGTCATGGGCAAGATCGAGCGCGAGATCGAGCATGCGCGCCAGGGCCGCCCGGCGCGCATCGTCGCCAAGCTCAACGCCCTGAACGAAGCCCACGTAGTCGAAGCGCTGTACCGCGCGTCGCAGGCGGGCGTGGAGATCGACCTGATCATCCGCGGCGCGTGCACGCTGCGCCCGGGCGTCAAGGGCGTATCGGAGAACATCCGCGTTCGCTCGATCATCGGCCGCTTCCTCGAACACAGCCGTGTCTACTGGTTCGCCAACGATGGCGAGCCCGAGCTTTACTGCGCAAGCGCGGACTGGATGGAACGCAACCTCATGCGCCGTATCGAAGTCGGCGTGCCGATCCTCGAGCCCGACCTGTTCAAGCGCGTCTACGAGGAAACGCTGGAAAATTACCTGCGCGACAACACCCAGGCGTGGATGCTGGGCCAGGATGGTCGTTATACGCGGCGGCATCCCGCGGCGGGCGAGTCCCCGCATTCGGCGCAACAGGCGCTGCTGGCCAAGTACTGCGGGTGAAGCGGCGCATCCTGCTCCTGTCGGTATCCGCTGGCGCGGGGCACGTGCGCGCCGCGGATGCGCTTGAAGCCACGGTCGGTGCGCTGGCGGCCGATGGCTGCGACGTGGAAGCGCGCCACCTCGATGTCATGGATTACGTGCCTTCGAGCTTCCGGCGGATCTACGCCGATTTCTACCTTGGCCTGATCACGCGGTACCCGCGGATCTGGGGCATGCTTTACCGCATCACCGATGACGCGCGCCCCGACGCGGTGGTGCAGCGCATGCGCCGCACGATCGAGCGCCTGAACACCCGGCGGTTGCGCGCCGCGATCACGGAGTTCGCGCCCGACGCCATCGTCTGCACGCACTTCCTGCCTGCCGAGATGCTCGCGCGGCAGATCCGCAAGGGCCGCGTCACGGCGCCGGTATACCTGCAGGTAACCGACTTCGACCTGCACCGCATGTGGATCGTGCCGGGCATGAGCGGCTACTTCGCGGCGAGCCCGGAGATCGCGTATCGCATGCATGCGGTGGGGCTGCCCACCACGCTCGTGCACACCACCGGCATCCCGGTGATGCCGGCCTTCGCCGAAACACACGACCGGGACGCGCTGGCGCGCGGCTTCGGCATGGACCCGGCGCGCCCGACCTACCTGGTGATGGGCGGCGGCGCCGGCGTGGGTGCGCTCGACCAGCTCGCCGATACGCTGCTTTCCGCGGGCGGTGATTTCCAGCTCGTGGTGCTGGCCGGACGTAACAAGGACATGCTTGCGCGGCTGCAGGCACTCGCCTCCGGCAAGCACGCCGGCCGCCTCTTCCCCCAGGGCTATACACGGCACGTCGAGCAGCTCATGGCGTGTTGTGACCTTGCGATCACCAAGCCCGGTGGCCTCACGACATCCGAGTGTCTCGCGATGGGCGTGCCCATGATCGTCAACGCGCCGATTCCCGGCCAGGAAGAACGCAACGCGGACTACCTGATGGAACAGGGCGCCGCCTGGAAGGCGATCGACGGCGTGGCGATGGCGTGGCGGGTGCAGTCCCTGCGCGATGACCCCGCGCACCTTGCCGGCATGCGCGCGCGTGCACGCGCGATGGGGCGTCCGCATGCCGCGCGCGATGTGATCGACATCGTCCTCGCTTCGATGGGCCAGCGATGAGCCATTCGTCGCGCCGCCGCATCGCCTCCGTCGTCGCGACCGCTGCCTTCGCCTTCCTGCTCGCCTTCCTGTTCGCCCACGTGGAGGTCGAAATCGAAGGCCCCCATGGCTGGGCGACCAGCCTGCCCACCTGGCGCATCGAGAACCACTGGCTGCTCGATCTCCTGTGGGGCGGCCGGCCGATGACGGGCTACCATGCGTGGGTGTTTCCGTTCATTGCGCTGTTCTTCCATTTCCCCATGGTCTTCCGCGGGTTCTGGAGCTGGCGCGCCCAGGTGCGCATCATCGCCTGCGTCATGTTGTTCTGGGTGGCCGAGGATGGCCTTTGGTTCATCCTGAACCCGGCCTTCGGGCTTGCACGGTTCAACCCGGAGAACGTGCCCTGGCACCGCCACTGGTGGGGCCCTGCGCCAACGGATTACTGGGTGTTCGGATTCCTGTGCATCCTGCTCTTCGCGCTGTCGGCCATGCCGAAATCGCGCGCCGCCATTTCCACAAAGCGGTGAAGGCGTGACAAAATTCACCGAATACGCCGCTGCGGACATCTCCCTTGGCCACATCAGGTAAATCGCAGATCAACGATGGCGAATTCCTCGCCGCCGTCGACCTCGGCTCCAACAGCTTCCACATGGTGGTCGCACGCTACGAACACGGCGAACCACGGGTGATCGATCGCCTGCGTGATTCGGTGCGCATGGCCGTCGGCCTGCGTCCCGATGGCACTCTGGATGCGGCGCACCGCGCCGCCGCGCTCGGCAGCCTCGCCCGCTTCGGCCAGCGCCTGGCGGGCATCCCCGCGCTACACATCCGCGCCGTCGCCACCAACACCGTGCGCCGCCTGGCGTCGCCCCATGCGTTCCTTTCCGCCGCCGAGGCTGCGCTTGGCCACCCGGTGGAGATCGTCTCGGGCCGTGAGGAAGGCCGCCTGATCTTCCTGGGCGCCGCGCACGACCTGCCGGCATCGCGCGACCACCGCCTGGTGATCGACATCGGCGGCGGCAGCACGGAGTTCATCATCGGGCGCGGCACCTCGCCGCTGCTGACGGAAAGCGTGCAGGTCGGTTGCATCGCCTCCACCCTGCGCTTCTTCCCCGGCGGCAAGATCACCCGCAAGCGCTGGCAGAAGGCGCGGCGTGAAATCGGCGTGCTGCTGCAGCAGTTCTCCGAGGATTACCGTGAAGCTGGCTGGGCCGATGCCTACGGCTCGTCCGGCACGGCCAAGGCCATCGGCTCGGTCGTGCGCGCGATGAAGCTATCCGATGACGGCATCACGCCGGATGCGTTGGCGGCCGTGCGCGAAGCACTCATCGAGCAGGGCGCGACCGGCGCGCCGCTGAAGCTGCCGGGCCTCGCCGAGGACCGCGCGGAAGTGTTCGCCGGCGGCGTGGCGATCTTCGAGGCCGCTTTCGAAGCCCTCGGCATCGAGCGCCTGCGCGTGTCGGAAAGCTCCATGCGCGAAGGCGTGTTGTGGGACCTGATCGGCCGTTCCGCGGGTACCGACCCGCGCATGGCGAGCATCGACGCCCTCGCCGCGCGTTATGGCGTGGATCGTGCCCAGGCGCGCCGCGTGGAAACCACCGCGCTCGCTATCTTCGACCAGCTGGCCAAGGTCTGGAAGCTGGACGACGATGGCCGCGAATGGCTTTCGTGGGCCACGCGCGTGCATGAACTCGGCCTGGCCATCGCGCACAGCCAGCACCAGCGGCACGGCGCCTACATCCTGCGCCACGCCGATATGGCCGGTTTTTCGCGGCAGGAGCAGCAGTTGCTGGCCGCCATCGTTGAATCGCACCGGCGCAAGCCCGAGAAATCGGTGATCACCGCACTGCCGGTGCGCTACCGCCCGCTGGCCCGGCATATCACGGCCATCCTCCGCCTGGCCGTGCTGTTCCGGCGTGCGCGCCGCGCCGAGGCGTTGCCCCGCATCCGCGTGAACGCCACCCGCCAGCGCCTGCGCCTGACGCTGCCCGCCGACTGGCTCGACCAGCACCCGCTCACCGAAGCCGACCTGGAGCAGGAGCGCGAGCCGCTGGCTGAACTGGGCCTGGAACTCGAGATCGTTACTGAATAAGCCTGCCTGCCCCCACCAAGGGGGTATCATGGTCGGGTTGTCCCAACGCACGAACCGGTCGCCCATGCTGAAAGCCGTCCTCGCCAGCCTCCTCCTCGCCCTGCCCGCCGCCGCACTGGCCCAGCAGCAGGCCAAGCCGGCGGCACCCGCGCCAGCACCCGGCATGGTCGACCACCCGCGGGTGGTCATGCACACCTCGCAGGGCGATTTCACGCTGGAACTGTTCCCGGAGAAGGCGCCCAAGAGCGTCGCCAACTTCCTCCAGTACGTGCGCGATGGCTTCTACGACGGCACGGTGTTCCACCGCGTCGTCGATGGCTACATGGTCCAGGGCGGTCTTTACAGCCGCGACCTCACCCAGCGCCGCACGCGCGCACCCATTCCCAGCGAGGCCGATAACGGCCTGTCCAACCTGCGCGGCACCGTCGCCGTGGCGCGTGGCGCGGATGCCAATTCGGGTACCGCCCAGTTCTTCGTGAACCTGGTCGATAACCGCCGGCTGGACTACGTCAGCAATCAGAGCGGCCTGACCTGGGGCTTCGCCGTGTTCGGCAAGGTCGTGCAGGGCATGGATACGATCGACAAGATCGCCAAGGTGCCGACCAAGGCCCAGGGCCCGTTCGTGGGCGATGTACCCAACCCGCTGGTCATCATCAACTCCGCGCAGGTCGTCGGTGAGGAGAAGGCCGCGCCTGCTGCCGCGTCCACGGCGGCCGCCGCGCCGGCGAAGCCCGCGGCCGCGCCTGCAACGGATGCCGCGAAACCCGCCGCTGCGCCTGCGAAGAAGGCCGAAAAGAAGCCGGCGGCCAAGACCACGCCATGACGACGCTGTTCATCGCCGACCTCCACCTCGACGACGCCCGCCCCGAGATCACCACCCTCTTCGAGCAGTACCTGGGCTCCGACGAGGCGCGCGGCGCGAACGCCTTCTACATCCTGGGCGACCTGGTCGAGGCCTGGATCGGCGACGATGACGACGCCGAACTGCCTGCGCGGATCGCCGCCGCGACGAAGGGCCTGCGTGATGCGGGCGTGCCGGTGTACTTCATGGTCGGCAACCGCGATTTCCTGCTCGGCGAAGCCTTCGCGGAACGCGCCGGCATGACGCTGCTGGAAGACGGCACGGTGCACGAGATCGAAGGCGTGCCCACCCTGCTGATGCATGGCGACGTGCTCTGCACCGACGATGTCGAATACCAGGCCGTGCGCAAGCAGGTGCGTACCGATGCGTGGAAACAGCAGATCCTGTCAATGCCGCTGGCGGCGCGTCGTGCGTTCGCCGCGCAGGCGCGCAGCGACAGCAAGTCACGCACCGGGCGCATCGATGAGACGATCATGGATGTGAACCAGGGCGCGGTCGAAGACGCCATGCGCCATGCGCGCGTGACACGACTGGTGCACGGGCACACCCACCGCCCCGCCGTGCACGAGTTCACGCTGGGCGGCGCACCCGCGCAGCGCATCGTGCTGGGTGACTGGTACGACCACGGCTCGGTGTTGCGCATTGAGCCGGCGTCGGTCGAACTGCGTGGGTTGAAGCTTACCTAGCCCTGGGCCGCGCTCCGCGCGGATCGCGCGCAAGCGCGCTCCCACAATGTTCGGATAGCGTGCTCTTGTGGGAGCGCGCTTGCGCGCGATGCAGCCCGCCGTAACGTCAGAGAGTGACGAGCCAGGCCAGCTCGGACTCGGAGAAACCGGCTTCGCGCCGCGCATCGAGATTGAACGGCCCGCGCAGCGACCCGTTCATGTAATCGTTCAGCAACTGCGCGAATGTCGCTTCAGGCTCAACGCCATCCCGCGCGCAGCACCAGTGGAACCAGCGCGTCCCCGCGGCCACGTGCGCCACTTCCTCACGCAGGATGACCTCCAGGATCGCCACGGTGCGCTCATCTTTCTGGTGGCGCAGGCGCTCCATCATGCCCGGCGTCACGTCCAGGCCGCGCGCCTCGAGCACGCGCGGCACGAGCGCCATGCGCGCCGTATCGCTGTGCGCGGTTTTCTCCGCCATTTCCCACAAGCCATTGTGCGCATCGAAATCGCCGTACGCATGGCCCAGCTCACCCAGGCGGCCCTGCAGCATCATGAAATGCCGTGCCTCATCGTTCGCGCAGGAGGCCCAGTCGGCGTAGTACGCATCGGGCATGCCGCGGAAGCGGTACACCGCATCCCAGGCCAGGTCGATCGCGTTGAATTCGATATGGGCGATGGCGTGCACGAGCGCAACGCGGCCCTCGGGCGTACCCAGGCCGCGCTGCTTGAGATCCCGCGTTGAAACAAGCCGTGGCCGCTCGGGGCGGCCAGGCAGCGTGATCGGCTCTGGCGCCGGAGAAGCCGGATCCGGGGCGAGCCCGCCCTCGCCCAGGCGGGCAAACGTCTCGAACGTCAGCCGGACTTTCTCGGCGGGGTCCGCAGCATCGAGGCAGCGGCGGGCGGCGGCGTGGAGATCCTGCATCACTGGGAGCCGCGCGGCACGCCGGGCGTGCCGCGCTGTAGATCAGGCCGTGCGACGCTCGGTCTTGGCGTTATCCGAACGCAGGGATTCCTGCTGTTCCAGGAACGCCGCATCCACGCCGGTCACGTACTCGCCCGAGAAGCACGAGGTATCGAATTTCTTCAGGTCTTCGTTGCCATCGTTGACGGCCCAGACCAGGTCCTCGAGATCCTGGTAGACCAGCCAGTCGGCGCCAAGCAGCTTCTCGACTTCTTCCACCGTACGGCCGGCGGCGATCAACTCGGACGCGGCGGGCATGTCGATGCCGTATACGTTGGGGAAGCGCACCGGCGGCGCGGCCGAAGCGAAGTACACGTTCTTCGCACCCGCATCGCGGGCCATCTGGATGATCTGCTTCGAGGTGGTGCCACGAACGATCGAATCGTCGACGAGCAGCACGTTCTTCTTGCGGAACTCGAGGTCGATGGCATTGAGCTTGCGGCGCACGGATTTCACGCGCTCGCCCTGCCCCGGCATGATGAAGGTGCGGCCGATGTAGCGGTTCTTGACCAGGCCTTCGCGCATCGGCACGCCGAGCGCCTGCGCCAGCGAGCTCGCCGCGGTACGCGAGGTATCCGGGATGGGGATGACCGCGTCGATGCCGTGGTTCGGGCCGCGCTCGCGCAGGATCTTCTCGGCGAGCTTCTCGCCCATGCGCAGGCGGGCCTTGTACACCGACACGTCCTCGATCATCGAGTCCGGCCGCGCGAGGTACACGTATTCGAAGATGCACGGCGAATGCACCGCGCCCTCGGCGCAGCGCTGGGCGAACAACTGGCCACCCTCGGTGATGATCACGGCTTCGCCCGGCGCGATATCGCGCGTGCGCTTGAAGCCGAGCACATCCAGGGCCACCGACTCGGAAGCGATCGCGTACTCGCGGCCTTCGGCGGTTTCGCGCTCGCCGAGCACCAGCGGGCGGATGCCGTTGGGGTCACGGAACGCGATGAGGCCGTAGCCGAGCACGAGCGCGAGGCAGGCGTAGCCGCCACGGGCGCGGGCGTGCACGCGCGACACGGCCTTGAAGACGTGTTCCGGCGTGAGGTCGCCGCGGTCTTCCAGCTGCAGCTCGTGGGCGAGCACGTTCAGCAGCACTTCGGAATCGGAATCGGTATCGATGTGGCGACGGTCATCCTCGAACATCTCCTTGCGGAGCTGCTCGGTGTTGACCAGGTTGCCGTTGTGCGCGAACGCGATGCCGTAGGGCGAGTTCACGTAGAACGGCTGGGCTTCCTCGGTGCCTTCGGAGCCTGCCGTCGGGTACCGGCAGTGACCGAGGCCGATGCGACCACGCAGCTTGCCGACGCCCGCCGAGTTGAAGACATCGCGCACGAGGCCGTTGCCCTTGTGCAGGCGCAGGCGCGCACCATCCACGGTGGCGATACCGGCGGCATCCTGACCGCGATGTTGCAGGACGGTCAGGCCGTCATACAGGGCCGATGCCACTTCCGTGGTACCGACGATGCCGATGATTCCGCACATGGTGTTGCCTTCTACGAAGAGGCCGCCGTGGAAGCGGCAGCGGGGTGAGCCTGGTTATTGTCGCGCGTTTGCCCGGGGATCGGCAGGTCGCGCAGTTTCATGAGATCGTCCTTGCTGGGGAGCTGGACGTCCGGCATTTTCATGTTCTTCAACGCTTCCGGCGGGTGCATGTAATCACGCACGTTCGCCGGGATCTGCTCGCCAATCCATGTGGCCGGGGCGCGGAACTGCTGGAGCATGGTCGATTCCCGCCACCAGGGGTCGTTCGGCAAAGGCGTGAAGCCAAGGGCGAACACCACCAGGCTTACGATCAGCACGCCACGCACCAGGCCGAAAAGCATGCCGAAAAGGCGATCCGTGCCGCCCAGCCCCGTGCTCGCCACCAGCCGCGAGATCAGGAACCGGATCAGCCCGCCGACCACCAGCACGGCGACGAAGGCCAGCGTGTAGCCAATGCCCACGCGGGCGGTGGCGTTCGACACCGAGCCTTCGAAGTAATGCGCCAGCTGGGGCCCGATCGCCCAGGCGATCCAGAAGGCGGCGACCCAGATCACCAGCGACAACACCTCGGAAATGAGGCCACGCGCCAGGCCGATCAAGACCGAGATGAACAGCACCGCCAGGATGACGTAATCGGCCCAGTTCACTGCGCTGCTCCCCATCTGCCGGCCTGCGCGCGGTGCCGCCCCTTACGGGGCAGACACCACGACGCCATCGAGGCCGACCTTGGCCTTGATCTGGTCTTTCAGGCGTACGGCATCGTCGCGCTGCGTCTGCGGGCCGGCGCGGACGCGCCAGAGCTTCGCGCCGCTGCTGGAGGCGATGCTATCGACGTAGCCGGCGATGCCGGCGCCGCGCAGCTTGTCGCGCAGGCGGTTCGCCTCCGCTTCGCTGCTGACGGCGGCGACCTGGACGGCGAAGCCCCCGGCGCGGGGCGCTGCGGCCGGGACAGCGGCCGCCTGGGCCTGCTGCTGGGCCACGGCCGGGGCGGCAGACGGCTTCGGCGGGGCCGGGACGTCGGCGGCCTGGGCCTCGGGCTTCGACGAAAGCGACGCCGGGGCGCCCGGGACAGCCGCGGTGATCTTCAGGCGCGCGGCCTCCGCGGCGGCGCGGGTATCAAACGGACCCGCGGTGACCCGGGTCAGCGCCTTGCCGGCCTGGCTCATGCTGGCCGTGCTTACCGGATACCCGAGGGCACGGACCTTCTGGACCACGGCATCCGCCTTGCTGCGATCGGCGTAGGCGCTGAGGTTGATCGTGTAGTTGCCACGCGCAGCGGCACCGGCCGGCATGGCCGCCGCCGGCGTATCCGCCGGGGCAGGCGTCGCCAGGGCAGGCTTGGCCGGCTCGGCGGCCGGCTGGGCGAAATCTTCCGGCAGGGCATCCGCCGGCTTGCGCGACGCGATATCCACCGAGGCGAGGCGGCTGCCGCTGCCGGGCGTGACCGCAGCCTGCGGTGCCGGACGCGCGGCGGCCGGCGTCGCGGCCGGCGTGCCGGCGGGGGCCTGCTGGGCCACGGGCTGCGCTGGGGCGGGCTGTTGCGTACCCTGCTGCGCCTGGGTGGGCGTGGCCGCCGGCGTAGCGGCGCCGTTGGGCGATACATCCAGCGTGCGCGACTGCAGTTCGCGGTCCGGCGCCGGCGGGATCTCAAGGCTGACCGTCTGGTCGGTATCGCCCTTGGGCGGCGTGCTGGAGAACAGCATCGGCACGATCAGGACGAGCAGCGCGATAAGGACGGCGGCACCCAGCAGGCGTGTTTTCAAGGAAAGCTCCATTCGGCCGGCGCAATGCGGATCGCCGCGATTATAACCGGCAATGGGGATGGCCCGGTGCCCTCCCCCGTGCAGGCGTTCACACGCGCGTCGTAAGGGCGGCGCTCGCGACGAAGAACGAGCCGAACACGAGCACGGTGTCATCCGCGCCCGCGGCCTCGCGCGCCGCGCTCCAGGCGGAGGCGACATCCGGATAACCCGTGCGTGACGCATCGGGCAACACCTGATCGAACGCCGCGCCGATAGCGTCGGCGGGCAACCCGCGCGGTGTATCCCGGTCAAGCCCGGCAAGGAACCAGTCATCGACGCGCTGGCCGATCGCCCCGATCACGCCAGCCACGTCCTTGTCGGCCAGCGCGCCATACACGGCGAACACGCGACCGGCGCGCGGCTGCGCGTCGAGCCAGTCGGCCAAAGCACGGGCGGCCTGCGGGTTGTGACCCACGTCCACCAGCGTGAGCGGATGCTCCCCGATGCGCTGGAGGCGTCCGCCCACGCGCACGCTGGCCAGGGCCGAGGCGATCGCCCCGGCCGGTACAGTGACGCGGCTCCGGAGCATATGCAGCGCAGCGATCGCCGCCGAGGCGTTCGCGAATTGCACCGGTGCCGCCAGCGCCGGGCGCGGCAGTTCAAGCGCGGTGCCGTCCGTGTGCATCCAGCGCCAGCCGTCGCCTGACGAAGCGCCGGCGGCCGTATCCCACCAGTACGACGAGCCCGCGCGTTCGATCACGGCGCCCACGCCCCGCAGCGCGTCCAGCAACCCCTCCGGCGGGTCCAGCTCGCCGACCACCGCTGGCCGACCGGCACGAGCGATACCGGCCTTCTCCCTGCCGATGCTGTCACGGTCGCTACCGAGCCACGCCTGGTGGTCGAGGTCGATGGTCGTGATGACGACGGCATCCGCATCGATGATGTTCACCGCATCGAGGCGGCCACCCAGGCCCACCTCGAGGATCGCGACGTCGACGCCGGCGCGGGCCATCAGGTCGATCGCCGCCAGCGTGCCAAATTCGAAATAGGTCTGCGCGATCGTGCCGCGCGCCGCCTCGATCCGCTCGAACGAGGCCATAAGGTCGCCGTCTGCCGCGTCCACGCCGTCGACCCGGATGCGCTCGTTGTAGTCCACGAGGTGCGGCGAGGTGTAGCAGCCTGTCCGGTAACCGGCGGCGCGCAGCATGCCTTCAAGCAAGGCCACGGTGGAACCCTTGCCGTTCGTACCGCCCACCGTGATCACGAGCGGCGCCGGCCGCGGCGCGCCCATGGCTTCCCAGACCCGGCGCACGCGATCGAGGCCAAGCTCGATCTCGTGCACGTTGGTGGTTTCCTGATAGGCCAGCCACTCGGCCAGGGTGCGGGTCATGCGCGTGTCTCCGCGCGGTCGAGCCCGCGCATCCAGAAATCGAGGACGTGTGGCGTCGCGGCCGCATGGCCGCGTTCCTTCCACGAAAGCGTACAGCTCATGCCGCCGACGGGCGCGTAGCCGCGACCGCGCCAGAAGGCATCGTTCGAACGATGCTGCGCAGGCGCGCGCGGATCGGCCGGATCCCTGCGTACGGAACAGAACGCCGTCCAGCGAAAGCCTCCACAGGCCCGGGCATGGGCCTCGCGCGCATCGAAGAAGGCATGGCCGATCCCGCGCCCACGCCATGGCGACAGGAGCACCGATTCGCCGAAATAAAACACTTCGTCGAGGGCCATGCCGCGTGCCAGGAATGGCTCGTGGAATGCCTCGCCATCATCGGCGAGCGGGATCCCGGTGGAGGCGCCGACTACCTCGCCGCCCACGGTGCGCGCCACGACGCACACACTGCGCGGTGACGCCGCATAGGCGGCCAGGTAATCGCGCTCGTAATCGCGATCGCCTTCATAGAGGTAAGGCCAGTCGCGAAACACCGCGATACGCAGGCCGGCGAGTTCATCGACGACGGGCAGGATGTCCTGCCCCACGTACGGCGTGACCGTGATGCCAGGAATGGGGCGCATGGCGGGAAGCGTATCGAACGAGCGCTAAAGCTTAATGGGACCATCGCCCGTGCGCATCTGCACCTGCACCGGGCGAAAAAAAGGCCAGCAACGAGGCTGGCCTTTTTTCGTTGTCGGTAGCGACCGCTTAGCAGTCGGCGCCGCCGAACGGGTCGTCGAGCACGATCGTGTCGTCGCGGTCCGCGCCCGTCGCCACGAGGGCCAGCTTGCAGCCCGAGAGCTCTTCCACCGCGCGCAGGTAGGCGCGTGCGGCCGGCGGGAGCTTGTTCCAGTCACGGATGCCCGCGGTGGATTCTTCCCAGCCCGGGAACTCGAGGTACACCGGCTTGCACTCTTCCCAGCCATCCGCATCGAGCGGGGCCAGCTCACGGCGCTTGCCGCGGTATTCGTACGCGATGCAGACCTTGATCGACTCCAGGCCATCCAGCACGTCGAGCTTGGTGATCGCCAGGCCGTCGATGCCGTTGATCTGCACGGCGCGCTTCAGGGCGACCAGGTCGATCCACCCGCAGCGGCGCGGGCGGCCGGTGCTGGCACCGAACTCGTTGCCCTTCTTGCGCAGCAGCTCACCCATCTCGTCATTGAGCTCGGTCGGGAACGGACCGCCGCCGACGCGGGTTGCATAGGCCTTGCAGATGCCGAGCACGTAATCGATGTCACGCGCGCCCACGCCGGTGCCGGCCAGTGCGCCGCCGACGGTCGTGTTCGACGAGGTGACGTACGGATAGGTGCCGTGGTCGATATCGAGCAGCGCGCCCTGCGCACCTTCGAACAGGATGTTGCCGCCATCGCGACGCACGTCATGCAGGATGGTGGCGACGTCGTCGACCATCGGGCGCAGGTACTCACCCCAGGTCAGCGCTTCGTCGAGCACGGTCTGGTAATCAACCGGCTCGGCCTTCAGCCACTCGGTGAGCACGAAGTTGTAGTAGTCGACGGCCGCCTTCACCTTCTCCGGCAGCTCGTGCGGGTACATCAGGTCGGCCACGCGGATCGAGCGGCGCGCCACCTTGTCTTCGTAGGCCGGGCCGATGCCGCGGCCGGTCGTGCCGATGGCCTTGGCGCCGGAAGCCACTTCGCGCGCCTTATCGAGGGCGATGTGGTACGGCATGATCAGCGGCGTGGCCGGCGAGATCTTCAGGCGGGCGCGCACGTCGACGTTCTGTGCCTCGAGCTCGGCGATCTCGCTCATGAGCGCGGCCGGCGACAGCACCACGCCATTGCCGATGAGGCAGAGCGCGTCGTCACGCAGGATGCCCGAGGGGATCAGGTGCAGGACGGTCTTCTTGCCCTTGATCACGAGCGTGTGGCCGGCGTTGTGGCCGCCCTGGAAGCGCGCGACGGCACCGACGCGTTCGGTGAGCAGATCGACGATCTTGCCCTTGCCTTCGTCGCCCCATTGCGCGCCGAGAATGACTACTGACTTACCCATGGTGGTGGCTCTCTTAGGTTGCTGTGCCCGGGAGGGCGATGTGGAGACGTGTTAGCGCTGGCGGCCGGGGCCGTCGTTGAGGTAGCGCAGGAATTCGGAATCGGGCTTGAGTACGAGCGTGGCCTTGCCGTCGGCGAACGACCGCTTATATGCCTGCAGGCTGCCGTAGAACGCGAAGAACTCGGGATCCTGGCCATAGGCCGCCGCATAGATCGCCGCCGCCTTCGCATCGCCGTCGCCGCGCACGGCGGTCGCATCGCGCCTTGCGTCGGCAAGGATCACGGCCTTCTGCCGCTCGGCATCGGCGCGGATCTTCTGGGCGTTCTCCTGGCCCGTGGAACGCAGTTCGTTGGCAAGGCGCGATCGTTCGGTGCGCATGCGCTTGTACACCGACTCGCTCACTTCGGCGGGCAGGTCGATGCGCTTGATGCGAACGTCGACCACGCTGACGCCCAGGTTCTTGCGAGCGATCTCGTCGGTGCGCTGCCGGACATGGCCGGTGATGTCCTTGCGGCCGCCACCGATCAGGTCCTCGAGCAGGCGCGAGTTGAACTCGTCACGCAAGGCATCCTTCACGACCGGCGTAAGCCGGCCGATGGCGGCGGTCGGATCGCCCGCGGTGGCTCGGTAGTAAGCCGCCGGATCGGCGATGCGCCACTTCACGTAGAAATCGACGGAGACCGACTTCTTCTCACGGGTGAAATAACGCTCGGGCTGCGCATCCAGGCCGAGGATGCGGTTATCGAACGTAACCACCTGCTGGGCCAGCGGCACCTTGAAGTGCAGGCCGGGCTGGAAGTCCGAACGCACGATGCGGCCGAACTGCAGGAGAAGCGCGTTCTGCCCTTCCTTCACGACGAAAACGCTGTTGAACCCCAGCAGCACCAGGGCGACGACGACGAGGCCGGAAACGATCTTCACGGGTTGCTCCCCTGCTGGACCGGCGTGGCGTCGGTGCTGGCGGACTGGACCACGGCACCCACGCCCGGCACGTTGCGAATGCTGGCGTTACCGCCGCGCTCGGCGGACAGCTGGAGGATGTTCTTGCCGCCGCTGCCATCGATGATCTTGCCGTTGCGGCTCAGCACGTCCTCGACGGTTTCGAGCCACAGGCGCCGGCGGGTGACGTCAGGCGCCGCGCGGTATTCCTTGAGCAGCAGGTTGAACCGTTCCGCATCGCCCGTGGCCGCGGCAACGCGCTCGGCGCGCTCGGCCTCGGCCGATGCCGCGATACCTGCCGCTTCGCCGCGGGCATCGGGGATCAGCTTGCTCTGGTAGGCCTGGGCTTCGTTCTCGGAACGCTGGCGGTCTTCGCGCGCGGCGTTGACGTCATCGAACGCGTCCTTCACCTGGGCAGGCGGCGAGACGCTCTGGAAGCTGACGCTGCTGATGACGATGCCGGAGTCGTACATGTCGAGGGTCGACTGCAGGATGGCGCGCGTCTGCTGCTGCAGCGTCTCCTTCGCCTCGGGCGTGGCATCCACGGCCTGGGCCTGGCCTGCGGCGGTGGCGGCCGGCGCCGGCTGGGCATCCGAACCGGTGGTCAGGATGCTATCCATCGCGTTGGCACCGACCACCGAACGCACGGCGGCTTCGGCGGCGTTCTTCAGCATGCTCTCGGCAGGGTCGGCATTCGAGAACAGGAACTTGCGTGCGTCCGAGACCTGGTACTGCACGTTGAAATCAATGGCGATGATGTTCTCGTCGCGGGTCAGCATCGACACCGTGTCGGAAACGGTACGCACCTGGGTGGTTTCCACCTTGGTGACCGTCTCGATCGGGTTCGGGGCCTTGAGGTGCATGCCCGGGGGCAGCACGCGCGAGAACTGGCCGAAGCGCAACACGACACCGACCTGGCGGGCATCGATCACGGTGAAGCTGGACACGAGCAGCCACGCGACGACGAAGACCAGCACGATCGCCAGCACGCCGCCGCTGCCGGCGCCGAAGCGACCGAAACGCGAGGTGAACTGCTTCAGCAGGCTATCCAGGTCGAACTTGCGCTGACCCTGCCGGTTGCGGTTCCAGGGGTCCTTCTGGCCGTTGCCGGGTTCATTCCAGGGCATGGGCGACAGTCTCCTTCGGGGACTGGAGGGTGGGCGGCTGGAAAGCCTTCAGGCGGGCCTGTCCGACGGGGAACGACGGCAGGCGCATGAACGCCTGTCGCCGGGCCGATCAGGCACGCAAACACTTCGAATTCTAGCAGACCCGCCCCGCTCAGTGCTCGGCGTGGGGCGGATCGATCAGCTCGCGAAGGGACGTTCCGTGCACGTCATCACCCACCAGCGGTGCCAGGACCGAGCGCGGGGCGTCGATATCCAGCTGCCACCCGTTCTCGTCGATCGCCTCGCTCGCAATGGCGCCAGCGGCCTTGAGCCGGGCGTGGAGCCGGCCGGCGGTGAGCGGGAGGCGTACGCCGGCGCGGATCCGGTCGCCGCCCAGCAGTTCGCCGAGGGCCTCGCGCAAGCCATCCAGCCCGGCGCCTGAATGCGCCGAAAGCCAGACGGCCCGGGGCTTGCCGTCGTCGCCCCGATCGACCCGGGGCTCGGCGTCTTCAATGAGATCTATCTTATTCATGACCGAAAGCTGGGGAATATCCCCTGCCCCGACCTCTTCGAGCACCGCGTTGACAACCCGGCGGAGCAGCTCGCGCTCTTCATCCGCCGCGTCGCTGACGTGGATCAGCAGGTCGGCATCGCGCGCTTCCGCCAGGGTGGCGCGGAACGCGGCAACCAGGTCATGGGGCAGCTCGCGGATGAAGCCGACCGTATCGGCCACGACGGCTGGCCCGCAGGCGAGGCCATCGATCTTGCGGACCGTGGGATCCAGGGTCGCGAACAACTGGTCGGCGGCATAGACGCCGCCCGTCGTCAGCGCATTGAACAGGGTCGACTTGCCGGCGTTGGTGTAACCGACCAGCGCCACGCGCGGCACCGTGTTGCGCAGGCGCGCACGGCGTTGCTGGTCACGCTGGGTCTGGACCTTTTCCAGGCGCTTGGTAAGCATCTTGACGCGCTCGGCCAGGAGGCGGCGGTCGGTTTCGAGCTGGGTTTCACCCGGGCCGCGGTTGCCGATGGCACCGCCGCGCTGGGCGTCCAGGTGGGTCCACCCGCGGACGAGGCGCGTGGCCAGGTGTTTCAGCTGGGCGAGCTCCACTTCCAGCTTGCCTTCGTGCGAGCGGGCGCGCTGGGCGAAGATGTCCAGGATCAGGCCCGCGCGATCGACGACGCGGGTCTTCAGGTGCTTCTCGAGGTTGCGCTCCTGGACCGGGGTCAGGACGTGGTCGACAAGGACCAGGTCCGCCTCGAGGGCGCGCACGGCCTCGGCCACTTCATCGGCCTTGCCGCTACCAATATAAAAACGGGGATTGGGCTCGGCCACGCGAGCCGGGATGCTGGCCAGGATCTCGGCGCCTGCCGATGACACGAGCTCGGCGAATTCCTCGCCACGGCGCGCCGCGTCGCCCTCGCCCCGGGAATGCGGGAGCACCAGGACGGCGCGATCGCCTTTCTTTTGCCTGTCGAACACTTAGGGGAATGACCTCATGGATGGAAGAGAAGACGGGCAGGCCGGAATGGCCTGCCCGGTCTCGTCCTTATCGATATGGGTTCCGCCTTCGGGCCCCTCAACCCTCGGCGTCGCCCGCACCTTCTACGTGGCTCTCGTGGCCGCCGACCCGCACGTTCCGGCTCGGGACCACGGTCGAGATGGCGTGCTTGTACACCATCTGGCTCACCTGGTTGCGCAGGAGCACCACGAACTGGTCGAACGACTCGATCGTGCCCTGCAGCTTGATGCCGTTCACCAGGTAGATGGCGACCGGCACGCGCTCGCGGCGAAGCGCATTCAGAAACGGATCTTGCAATGACTGCCCTTTGGACATTTTTTCTTCTCCCCTACGCCTCTCGTACGGGTCCGGGTAAAAAACGCCGAAAACGGCGCCCCGGCCCAAGTGCTTTGAATCTTAACTGCTTTTAAACGCTGGCTGGAAGCACTCAGCGTGACGATGGTGGCATTTACAGAAACTGCGCCACCGCCTTACGCACTTCCGGCAACGGATCCCCCTGATCCGGGTCGAAAGCGCGTGCGTCGAGCTCGCTGCGCAGCCAGGTCACCTGGCGCTTGGCGAGCTGCCGCGTTGCATAGATACCACGGTCTCTGAAGTTCTGGGCATCCCCTTGTCCATCAAGGAATTCCCAGGCCTGGCGGTAGCCCACGGCGCGGATCGCGGGCAGGTCGGCGTGGAGGTCCCCGCGCGACTTGAGCCCACGCACCTCATCGAGGAAGCCATCGGCCAGCATCGTGTCGAAACGGCGGGCGATGCGCTCGTGCAGCGCAACCCGATTCTCAGGAAGCAATGCGATCTTCAACACGCGCCACGGGAACGGCTTCCGAGGGGCATTCTGCAGCTCGGTGATCGGGCGCCCGGTCAGCGCGAAGACCTCGAGGGCTCGCTGGATGCGCTGGGCATCGCCCGGGCGGATCCGCTCGCCGGCCGCCGGGTCGATCTCGGCCATGCGGGCGTGCATCGCGGCCCAGCCGATCTCCGCGGCTTGGGCACCCAGCCGCTCACGGACAGCGGGGTCGGCTTCCGGCAGGTCCGAAAGGCCACGCTGCAGCGCGCGGAAATACAGGCCGGTGCCACCCACCAGCAGGGGCACCTTGCCCTGCCCCGCAACGCGCGCCATGGCCGGTACCGCATCCTCTGCGAAATCCGCCGCCGAATACGGCTGGGCCGGGTCGCGGATATCGATCAGCTCGTGGGGATAGCGCGCCAGCGTGCCTGCATCCGGCTTGGCCGAGCCGATATCCAGCCCGCGATACACCAGCGCCGAGTCCACGCTGATGAGCCCGACGGGAAACGCATCGGACAGCGCGCAGGCGAGCGCCGTCTTCCCTGAGGCGGTCGGGCCCATGAGGAAGATGGCGGGGGGGCGGGCGTCGTGGGTCATCGGTCATGCTGGTGGGATCAGGGCAAGCCGAGAGTATGCCAGCCACCACCGCAAGGCTGTTTGGGCCATGAAAAAGGCCGCCCTGTGGGCGGCCTTTTATTCAGAGCGCTACGCCATACCGATCAGCGCGCGGGGACGCCCAGCTCCTTCAGCAACGCCGGCGACGGATACACCTTGTCCATCAGCCAGCGCATGTAGCGCATGTCCACGTGGATGGCGCGCTTGTAGCGCGGGTCGTACATCCAGCTCGCGCTCACCGCTTCCCAGTTGCTGTCGAAGTTCAGGCCGACGAGCTCACCCTTCGCGTTCAACACCGGCGAGCCGGAGTTGCCACCCGTGGTATCCAGGTTGGAGAGGAAGTCCACCGGCATCGCACCGGTCTTCGGATCGGCGTAGCCGGTGAAGTCGCCCTTGCTGATCGCATCGAGCAATGGCTTCGGCGCATCGAACGGCACCTTGCCGGTGTTCTTTTCGACGATGCCCTGCACCGTGGTGAGCGGTGCGTATGTCACCGCATCGCGGGCGACTAGCGGCGTGACCTTGCCGTAGCTCACGCGCAGCGTGGAGTTCGCGTCCGGGTAGACGGCCTTGCCCTGCTTCTCGCGGTAACCGATCAGCGCCTGCATATAAGCCGGGCGCAAGCGCAGGAGGTCGCCATCACGGCCCTTCTTCTCATCCTCGATGCGCAGCAGCGCCGGACGCAGGGCGCGGGCCGCTACCATCAATGCATCGCTGCTCTTTTCGATATCAGCAGGCGAGGCCGCAAAGAGGCGATTGCGCTCGGCTTCATCGCCGAATTTCGTGGCGCCGTAGATCGCATCCAGGGACTTCGCCAGGGCGGCCGGCGTGGTGCCGAACACCTTGTCGACCTCTGCCACGTGCTGTGCGGCCGGGAGTTTCTGGTAGCGGGTCAGCAGCGAGGTGATGAGCGCCTTCTCCACTTTCGGATCGTAGCGGCGCTGGATCTGCTTCAGCTGGCTCTGGATCAGCTCCTCGTCGCGCTTCTGGTAGCCGGATTCACGCTCGGCATCGGCCTTCGGGCGCTCTACGGCGAGGCGGTCGACGTTCAGCGCGCCGCGCATGAGCTGGGTCTGCGAGGACAGCAGCCCGATCAACAGGTCGCGCTCGCGCACATCCTTGCCCTGCGCGATCAACGCCATGACCTGGTCGATCTGCGGCTTGAGCGATTTCGCATCCGGCTGGGTCGCCAGCCACGCAAGCATGGCGGCCTCATCGTCACGGCGCGTGGCGACGGCGTCGCTGCGCTCCAGCCCTTCCAGCTCGCCACTGAACCGCTTGATGCCGTTCTTCAGCGATTGCAGCTGCGAGGCGTAGTGGATAGCGGCGTCCTTGTCGGCCTTGCCCTGGTCCTCGATCACGTCCTGCAGGCCCTTGAGCACGGCCACGGAGGTCGGCAGCCGCCACTCCACCTGGTCGGCGAACTCGGCGGCGGTGCGGTGGCGGTAGGTAATGCCCGGGTAGCCCGCCAGCATCACGAAGTCGGCCTCGGCCACGCCTTCCGTCGCGATCTGCAGGTGCGACGGCGGGTGGTAGGGCTTGTTGTCGGGGGAATAATCGGCGGGCTTGCCGTCCGGGCCGACATACGCGCGAAGGATGGTGAAGTCGCCGGCATGGCGCGGCCACATGAAGTTGTCGGTTTCGTCGCCGTAGTTGCCGATGGCGCGCGGCGGTGCGTAGACGAGGCGAAGGTCGCGCAGCTCAAGCTGCTTCACCAGGTAGAAGTCGCGGCCGTAGAACATCGTGGCCACGCTGCACTTCACCCCGGCTTCCTTCTCGCACTCGGCCACCAGCGCCTTCGAGGCGACGTCGATCGCGTCGTAGTACGCCCTGCCCGTCTTACCCTTCGCGCCGGCAAGGATCCGCTCGGTGACCTTGTCGAACCCGACCGTGACCCGTGCCCGGTAGTCCGGGTTGGCCGGCAGCTCGCCAGCACGGTCCGGCGCCACGTAGCCGTTGGTGATCAGGTCGCGGTCCGGCCTGGAGTTGTACTGGATGACGCCGAAAGCCACGTGGTGGTTGGTGACCAGCAGGCCGTCCGCCGAGACGAACGAGCCGGTGCCACCGCCGACGCGGACAACGGCGTTCAGGGGCGCCTTGGTCAGGTCGGCCAGGTCCGCGGCGTTCCCGCGGAAGCCCGCGGCATTGAGGTTTTTCGCAATCGAAGGCAGCTGGGAGGGCATCCACATGCCCTCGTCCGCCTTCGCTTCCAGCGCCAAAGCCATGGCGGCTCCCAGCATTACGGTCCGGATTCGCATCGTCTCACTTGCCCCTGAGGTTTCCAAAGCTGCCCCACCCTAGAGGCCCGGGCGGGCCACTGGCAATGCCGCGGCGCACAAGCCAACGTACCTGCCGCGGCTTATAATGGTGGTTTGGCCCACCCCGCGGCCTGTCCCCACGGAAACCTGAAAGCTCATGCAGCAGACGATGAAGGCGCTTGTTAAGCGCAACCCCGAACAGGGCATCTGGATGGAAGAAGTGCCGGTCCCGACCCCGGGCCCGAACGAAGTGCTGATCAAGATCGAGAAGACGGCGATCTGCGGCACCGACCTGCACATCTACAAGTGGGACGAGTGGTCCCAGCGGACGATCAAGCCCGGCCTCACCATCGGCCACGAATTCGTCGGCCGCATCGCCGAGATCGGCCCGGGCGTCACCGGCTACAAGGTGGGCGACCGCGTCTCCGCCGAGGGCCATATCGTCTGCGGCCATTGCCGCAATTGCCGCGCCGGCCGCCAGCACCTCTGCCCGAACACCATCGGCATCGGCGTGAACCGCAACGGCGCCTTTGCCGAATACATGACCATGCCGGCCTCGAACCTGTGGCCGATCCCGGACCAGATCCCGTCGGAACTGGCTGCATTCTTCGACCCGTACGGCAACGCCGCGCACTGCGCGCTGGAGTTCGACCTGATCGGTGAGGACGTGCTGATCACCGGCGCCGGCCCGATCGGCATCATCGCCGCGGGTATCGCCAAGCACATCGGCGCGCGCAACGTGGTGGTCACCGACGTCAACGATTACCGCCTCAAGCTGGCCGCCGACATGGGCGCCACCCGCGTGGTCAACGTGGCGAACCAGTCGTTGAAGGACGTCGTGAAGGACCTGCACATCGAAGGCTTCGACGTGGGCCTGGAGATGAGCGGCAACCCGCGCGCCTTCAACGACATGCTCGAGTGCATGTACCACGGCGGCAAGGTCGCCATGCTCGGCATCATGCCGCGCGGCGCCGGCATCGACTGGGACAAGGTGATCTTCAAGGGCCTGACCCTGCAGGGCATCTACGGCCGGAAGATGTACGAGACCTGGTACAAGATGACCCAGATGGTGCTCACCGGCTTCCCGCTGCAGAAGGTGCTCACCCACCAGATCGCGATCGACGACTTCCAGAAGGGCTTCGACCTGATGGACGCCGGCGTCTGCGGCAAGGTCGTCTGCAGTTGGACCTGAGCCTGCCGTAGGAACCCACGGCATGGCGCTGTGGGAGTGAGCTTGCGAGCGATCGGGTCGCGGAAAGGCATCGTTCGCAAGCTCACTCCCACGACTCCTCAGTCACCGCCTGCGTGCCGGCCAATTACCACGCTCTTCACAACGAGTACACTTCCGCCCCGGGGGTAACGCGTTCGAAGGGGTGGATGGTATGGACACTCGCAAAGGCTGGCGGAACCTGCCCTGGCAAAGCGCGCGGGATCGCGCGCTGGCGACCTACCGGTCACGCCGGGCCCGGCGCATCGGGCTCGGGCTGGTCATCGCCCTTATCCTCTTCGCCCTGCTCGGCTTTCTCGCCGCGCCCTCGCTTATCCGTTCGCAGATCGCCACCCGCGCGAGCAACGCACTGGGCCGAGAGGTCACGGTCGGGCATGTGAGCCTGAATCCGTTCACGCTGCGCCTCACCCTCGACCAGCTGCACATCGCCGAAGCGGACGGAAAGACGGCTTTTCTCGATATCGGCCGGGTCACGGCCAATGCATCGTGGGCCTCGCTGTTTCGTGCCGCGCCCATCCTCGACGAGCTGCGCATCGACAGCCCGCGCGTCCACCTGCAGCGCAGCGCGCCCCAGCAGTTCAATTTCACCGACATCATCCAGCGTTTCGCCAGCCAGCCAGCCGCCAAGGACAGCAGCCCGGCGCGCTTCGCCCTGACCAATATCGCCATCCATGATGGCCAGGTCGATTTCGACGACCGTGTGCTCGATGCCACCCACCACGTGGACCATCTCGAGCTGGGCATCCCGTTCATCGCGAACCTGCCGGCCGATACCGATATTTTCGTGCAGCCGTTGCTCGCGATGACTATCGATGGCAGCCCGCTCAGGGTGCAGGGCCAGACCAAGCCGTTCGCCACCAGCCGCGAATCGACGGTCACGTTCCACTTCGACCAGCT
This sequence comes from Luteibacter sp. NPDC104163, assembly GCF_055584245.1. Taxonomy (NCBI): domain Bacteria; kingdom Pseudomonadati; phylum Pseudomonadota; class Gammaproteobacteria; order Lysobacterales; family Rhodanobacteraceae; genus Luteibacter; species Luteibacter sp. NPDC104163. Next base: position 10,130 of record NZ_JBVJMK010000023.1, on the reverse strand, counting down.
CGACCTGCCCCGCTACGTCGGCTTCATACCTGCGCCCCTGCCGGTCGCCGTGCCGGGCGGCAAGCTGTCCGGCCTGCTGGGCGTGAGCTTCATCATGGGCGAGAAGGCGCCGACCATCCGCATCAAGGGACGCCTGGCGCTGGACGGCCTGAAGGTCACGGGCAAGGACGGTGGCGACCTGCTTGCGATCGGCCATGCCGACGCCGACCTGGGCGTACTCGACCCCATGTCGTCGCGCTACCGGCTGAGCGAGATCACGATCAAGGATGGCGCCCTGCGCTACGCCCGCCTGCCCGGCGGAAAGAGCAACTTCGATGCCCTGACCGGCGGCGATAGCAAGCCCGACCCGGCTGCACCGCCCATGGATGTGCGCATCGGGCTACTCACCTTGGTAAATACCCGCGTCGAGTATGCCGACCTTGCCGCGCCGGCTCCCGCGCGCCTGGTGCTGGAACACCTCGCCGGCACGCTCAAGGGCCTCAGCACCGTCAAGGCCCCGCCCGCGGTGCTGGACGTGTCAGCCAACATGGCTGGCGGCTCGCTTGCCACGCAGGGCCAGTTCGAGCTTGCGGCCAGCCGGTACGCCGGCAAGGTATCAATCAGGGACGTCTCGCTCGCACCGCTGATGCCGCTGACGCCTCCGCTGCTGGCCGCCGATGTCACCGGCGGGTCGCTCACCGCCAACGGCACGCTGAAAGCCGACTGGCATGATGCCGCGACTCTCCGGCTCGAGCAGGCAAAGGCGCGCGTGGACGGGTTCAACCTCGTGCCACACGGCGGAAGGGCATCTCCCGTCACGTGGAAATCGCTTAGCGCGACCATCGCCTCGGTCGACATGGCGACCAGCGAAGCGCGCATCGATAGCGTGCTTCTGGACGGTCTCGTCCTCGACCTGAAGCGGCTCGCCAACGGGAACCTGGATCTAACCGGCGTGCTCCCCGCGAATGCCAGCGCCGCCCATCCCGCGGGCAAGGGCTGGCAGTGGAGCGTCGCCCATCTCGGCCTGAGCGATGGCAAGGTCACCTTGCGCGACGCGAAGGCGCCCGGGAGGCGCAGGGGCATCAACCTCACCGCCAGCGCCTTCGGCATCGACGGGCTGTCCGACGACCTGCGCAAGCCGATCAGCCTGGATCTGAAAGGTGGACTGGGCGACGGCACGTTCGTGGTCTCCGGAACAGTCAAACCCGAACCGCTCGATGCGGAACTGAAGGTTCAGGCCACGCGGATCGACGTGGCGCCGCTGCAGGCGCTCGTGACCGTGCCGTTGAACGTGACCGTGGCCAGCGGCCTCCTCAGCCTGGAGGGCGACGCGCGATACACCGATCGCGGCAGGGACACGCCGCGCGTGGGCTACCGTGGCAAGGCCACGCTGGGACGCGTCCGAGTGCAGGACAAGCTGACCAACGACGACTTCCTGCGCTGGAACTCGTTGAGTGCCACGAACATGGCCGTGGCCATGGGTGAAGGCGTGCCGAAGGTCGCGATCGGCGGCCTCGCCCTTGATGACTTTTATGCGCGCGTGATCATCAACGCGACCGGCCGCCTGAACCTGCAGGATGTCGTCGCCAACCCGGAAGCCCCGGGTGCCGTCTCGGTCACCCAGGCACAGGCGAACCCCGCGCCGAAGAAAGCCGACGAACCGGTGCCCGTGCCCGCCGCGGCGGGGCCCGATGCCGACATCCGCATCGGCCAGATCACCCTGACCAAGGGCCGGCTCAACTACACCGATAACTTCATCAAGCCGAATTACACGGCCGATGTGATGGACCTCACGGGCAAGATCGGTGCGTTCGGTACGGCCGGCGGCGCGCCGCCGGCACCGCTCACCCTGCAGGGCCAGCTCGACGGCAACGCGCCGGTCAACATCGACGGCACGATCAATCCGCTGGCGCCCGTCGCGTTCCTCGATATCACCGCCAAGGCCGAGGGCATCCAGCTCACGAACCTGTCGCCCTACTCCGGCAAGTACGCGGGCTATCCCATCACGCGCGGCCGCCTGAACGTCGATGTCCACTACACGCTGGACCAGCGCAAGTTGAGTGCGGATAACCACATCTTCATCGACCAGCTCACCTTCGGCGACCGCATCGAAGGCCCGGGCATCAGCCATCTGCCGGTGAAGCTGGCCGTCGCGCTGCTGAAGGACAGCGAAGGCCGGATCGACGTCCATGTGCCCGTCTCCGGCTCACTCGACGATCCGCATTTCAGCGTCGGCGGCCTGGTATGGCGTGCGATCGGCAATCTCATCGTCAAGGCCGTGACCTCGCCGTTCCGCCTGCTGGCTTCGGCAGGCGGCGGTCGCGAAGACCTGGGTTACGTGGAGTTCGCCCCGGGTTCGGCCGTACTCGACCCAGCAGCCGACACGAAACTGGCCGAGCTGGTGAAGGTGCTCAACAACAAGCCTTCGATCAGCCTGGATATCGTCGGACGGATCGATACCAGCAAGGACGAAAGCGGCCTGCGCAAGGTGATGGTGGACGACCTGGTCCACCAGGAGCAGGTGAACGACAAGGGCGACGATACGACGCCGCCGACCCAGGAGCAGCAGGATAAATACCTCGAACGCGCCTACCGGCACGCCGACTTCCCCAAGCCGAAGAACATCATCGGCCTGACGAAGTCGCAGCCGCCGGAGGAAATGCGCACGCTGATGGAGACCAACATGCCGGTCGACGCCGATGCACTGCGCCACCTGGCCGAGCGGCGGGCCAACGCCGTGCGGCAATGGCTGCAGGGCAAGGTGGACGACAAGCGCGTGTTCGTCGTGGCGCCCAAGCTCGATCCAAAGGGCATCGACGACGGCGGGAAGACCACCCGGGTGGACTTCGGCCTGCACTGAGCCCGTCCCGCCCCTTGTGGGAGCGCGCTTGCGCGCGATCGGCGGTGGCGCAAGCACCCATCGCGTGCAAGCACGCTCCCACAGCACGCTCCCACGGCGCGCTCCCACAGCGTGTCCGCGCGGTAGAATCGGGATTTCCCCCGTCCCGGAATACGCCCCATGTCCTATCCCGCCCAGGAACGCCTCGCCGCCGAGCTCGCCTCCATCCGTGAGCAGGGCCTGTTCAAGGCCGAGCGCATCATCGTGTCGCCCCAGTCCGCCGAGATCGAACTCGAGGGCGGCCGCAAGGTGCTCAACTTCTGCGCGAACAACTACCTGGGCCTGGCCGACCACCCCGAGGTGATCGCCGCGGCCAAGGAAGCCCTGGACACCCATGGCTTCGGCATGGCCAGCGTGCGCTTCATCTGCGGTACGCAGGACCTGCACAAGGAGCTCGAAGCGAAGATCGCCAGCTTCTTCGGCACCGAGGACACCATTCTTTACGCGGCCTGCTTCGATGCCAACGGTGGCCTGTTCGAGCCGCTGCTCGGCGAAGAAGACGCGATCATTTCCGATGCGCTGAACCACGCCTCGATCATTGATGGCATCCGCCTGTGCAAGGCAAAGCGCTTCCGTTACAACAACTGCGACATGGCCGACCTGGAAGCGCAGCTGCAGGCGGCGGACGCCGCCGGCGCACGCACCAAGCTGATCACGACCGATGGCGCGTTCTCGATGGACGGCTTCATCGCCCCGCTCGATGAGATCACCGCGCTGGCGAAGAAGTACAACGCGCTGGTCCACATCGACGAGTGCCACTGCACCGGCTTCCTCGGCGACACTGGCCGCGGCTCGGCCGAGTACCACGGCGTGCTCGACAAGATCGATATCTTCACCGGCACCCTGGGCAAGGCTCTCGGTGGCGCGCTCGGCGGCTTCACCACCGGCCGCAAGGAAGTCATCGAGATGCTCCGCCAGCGCTCGCGCCCGTACCTGTTCAGCAACTCGCTGCCGCCGCACGTGGTGGCCGCGGGCAGCAAGGTGTTCGACATGCTCGCCGCGGCGGGCGACCTGCGCGACAAGGTGAAGGCAAACACCGCGTACTTCCGCGAGAAGATGGCCGAAGCCGGCTTCGACATCCGTCCGGGCGTGCACCCGATCGTCCCGGTGATGATCTACGACGCGAAGCAGGCCCAGGCCATGGCCGCGGAACTGCTCGAGGAAGGCATCTACGTCACGGGCTTCTTCTTCCCGGTGGTGCCCAAGGACAAGGCGCGCATCCGCACGCAGATGAGCGCCGCGCACACGCGCGAGCACCTGGACAAGGCGATCGCCGCGTTCACCAAGGTCGGCAAGAAGCTGGGCGTCCTCAAAGCCTGATCGGCAACCCTGTGGGAGCGCGCTTGCGCGCGATCGCGCGCAAGCGCGCTCCCACAGGTCAGGACAGGTCAACGGCGGCGCAGGCTCTGCACTTCGGTCGTCGTGAGGTGCCGCCACTTGCCCTTCGGCAGCTCACCGAGCGGCAGCTCGCCGATCGCCACGCGCACCAGGCGCTGCACTTCAAACCCCAGCACCTGCATCAACCGGCGGATATGCCGGTTGCGCCCCTCGTCCAGCGTCACCTCGAGCCACGCATTCTTTTCGCCCTGGCGAAGCAGCGTCGCGGCGCCGGCCCGTAGCGGCTCGCCTTCGTCCACGACGCCCTCGAGCATCGCGGCTATCGTCGTGTCATCCGGATGTCCGGCTACCTGCACGTGATAGGTCTTCGGCACGTGCGTGGCCGGATCCGTGATGCCGGCGGCCCACACCGTATCGTTGGAAAGAAGCAGCAGGCCTTCGCTAGCCTTGTCCAGGCGGCCCACCGGGCCGAGCCACGGCAGCCCCGCGCCTTCCAGCAGCGAATAGACGGTATCGCGGCCGCGCTCGTCCGAGGCGGATACCACGATGCCGCGCGGCTTGTTCATCACGACGTAAACCGGCGCGGCGGCTTCGGCACCCCCGCCATCCACGTCGATGCGCTCGTGCCCGCGAATGGGAAACTCGGGATCGCGAACGACCCGCCCATCCACGCGCACCCTGCCCTCGCGCGCGAGCTTCTCGCCCTGGCTGCGTGAACAGATACCGCGCTTGGATAGGACGCGTGCGAGACCGAAGGTGGGGGTGTGGGACCGGGGCATCCGGCTAGGTTAACGCGCGGCAAAAAAAAACGGCATGCCGTGGCATGCCGTTTCGGAAAAGTCGTTGAAGGGACCCGTCAGATCTTGGCGATACCTTCGGGACGCTTTGCGCCCGCGAAGTGCTTGGACCAGTACGCCTCGTTGAGGCTATCCACGCGCACCGTCTTGCCAGCCGACGGGGAGTGGATGAACTGGCCGTTATCAATGTAGATGCCGACGTGCGAGATGGCCTTGCCGCGGGTGCGGAAGAAGACCAGGTCGCCCGTCTTCATTTCGGTGCGCTTGACCGACAGCCCCGCGAGGAACTGGCTGGCCGAGTTGGTGGGCAGGTCGAGGCCGATGCTCTTGGCGAACACGTAGCGGACGAAACCGCTGCAATCGAAGCCGGCGGTCGGGGTGCGGCCACCGCGGTGGTAACGGATGTCACGGAGCTTCATCGCGAACGAGAGGAGCGCTTCGCGGGCGTGGCCATCGACGTGGCCGGCCAGCTTGGCGGTGGCGGCGGCGACGAGGCTGTCGTCGTCATCGTCGCTGTCGACCGCATCGGCTTCCTGTGCGTCCTGGGCCGAAGCGACGGTGGCGGCGGCAGCCTTGGGCGCGAAGGTCGAAGCGTCCGGGATGATGGACTGCGCCAGGCCGTTGGCCGGGGCGAAGACCGGAAGATCGGTAAGGAGCAGCGTCGCGGACTGGTCAAGGCCTTGTGGAGCCTGGACGGTGTCGGCGATGGCGGGTGTAACGGCGGCGATACAGCAGGTAGCTAACGCGAGAGCGGTCAGTCGCTTGAATTGCATGAGCGAGAAGGCCTGATCATCGTGGAGTTAAGCCGCCGTTTAAGTGAGACGACCGTGAACGAGTGGTGAAGTTAGCAAACCCCATTACCCCTGTTGTTGGCATAAAGTTAAAAACGGCCATTCCTAGGAATAATTCCGAAATTCCGTAATAAATAACGTGGAATCGCTCACAATCCTGAACAGATTTAGGCACTTGCTTCACGTATGTGAGCACTTACGGGTCGCCTCCCGGCGATCTCATTGCCGTTTTCCATTAACTGAACTGGTCAGTGCTTGTAATTCCGTGCACCGAAAATCGAGCTGCCAATTCGCACTTCGGTGCTGCCTTCGGCGATGGCGAGGGCATAGTCGCCGCTCATGCCCATCGACAGGCGCTCGAGCGGATGGCCCGCTTCTTGCGCCCTGTTCCGGCACTGATACAGCGCGCGGAAGTTCGCCCGGACCACGCCCTCGTCCTCGCTGTGCTCGGCGATCGTCATCAACCCGCGCACGCGCAGCGAGTGGAAAGCCTTGAGCTGGTCGAGGAAAGGCAGGAGCTGATCGGGCGGCAGGCCGGTCTTCGTGTCTTCCGGCGAGGTCTTCACCTGGACCAGGACGTCGATGCCCCGCCCCTGCGCCTGCAGGGCCTTGTCCAGCGCAACCGCCAGGTCCAGCCGATCCAGCGACTGCACCTCGCTGGCCAGGGCCGCCACGGCCTTTGCCTTATTGGTCTGCAGGTGGCCGATCACGACCCAGTCCAGCCCAAGCGCCGCGAGTTCAGCGGCCTTCGCCTGGATCTCCTGCACCTTGTTCTCGCCGAAGCGGCGCAGCCCGAGGCCGGCCGCTTCAGCCACCACATCGGCGCCGAAGGTCTTGCTGACGGGCAGCAAGGTGACCTCGGCCGGGTCGCGGCCCGCCGCATGGCAGGCCGCGTCGATCCCCGCCCGCACGGCCGCCAGCCGGCCAGCCAGCGTGGCGAGGTCCCCGGTCATGCCTTGCTGGCTTCCTGGAAGTGACGGGCGACCACGCTGGCGACGACCATGCTGACCCGCTTGCCGGTCGGGATATGCAAGAACTCGTTCGGGCCGTGCGCGTTCGAATGCGGGCCGAGCACGCCGGTGATCAGGAACTGCGCCCGAGGGAACTTCTCGCCCAGCATGCCCATGAACGGGATGCTGCCACCCTCGCCCATGTAGGCGGCCGGCTGGCCGAAGTAGTCCTGCGAGGCCTGGGCCACGGTCTCTTCGAGCCACGCCGACAGGGCGGGAGCATTCCAGCCGCTGCCATCCTTCTCGAGGGCGAAGGTGACCTTCGCGCCGTACGGCGGATCCTTCTCGAGCAGCTGCTTGAGGAACTTGCCCGCCTCGGCGCCGTTAAGGGTCGGCGGGACGCGCAGGCTCAGCTTCACCGAGGTCTTCGGGCGCAGCACGTTGCCTGCGCTCTCGAGCGGGGGCATGCCGCCCACGCCGGTGACCGACAACTGCGGGCGCCAGGTGCGGTTGAGCACCAGTTCGGTGAGGTCATCGGTGGTCGGCTGCATGCCTTCGACGAACGGGAACTTGTCGTAGATGGCCGTGCCGAGCACGTCAGCCGACTTGCGTGCCTGCGCCTTGCGCTGTTCCGGGATCTCGACGTAGAGCTCCTTCGGAAGGATCTTGCCGGTCTCCTGGTCTTCCAGGCGGCTCAGCAGGTCACGCAGGATGCGGAAGCTGGACGGCACCACGCCCGAGGCATCGCCCGAGTGCACGCCCTCTTCCAGCACCTGCACGGTGAGGTTGCCGCCGGTCATGCCACGCAGCGAGGTGGTGAGCCAGAGCTGGTCGTAGTTACCGCAGCCCGAATCCAGGCAGACGACGAGTGCCGGGTTGCCGATGCGGTCGGCGAGGTGATCCACGTAGTACGGCAGGTCGTAGCTGCCCGATTCCTCGCAGGCTTCGATCATGATCACGCAACGCGCGTGCGGCACACCCTGTTCGCGGAGCGCGAGCAGCGCGGCGAGCGAACCGAAGATCGCGTAGCCGTCATCCGCGCCACCGCGGCCGTAGAGCTTGTCGCCCTTCAGCACCGGGGTCCACGGGCCGAGGTCGTCCGCCCAGCCGGTCATTTCCGGCTGCTTGTCGAGGTGGCCATAAAGCACGACGGTTTCATCCGTGCCCTTGCCGCTGACGCCCTGTGCGGGCACATCGATATAGATCAACGGGGTGCGGCCTTCGAGGCGCACCACTTCGAGGCTGGCGCCCTCGAGCGCCGGCAGCTTCGAACGCGCCCAGTCCTCCATCAGCTTGACCGCCTGGTCCATGTAGCCGTGCTCGCGCCACTGCGCGTCGAACATCGGCGACTTGTTCGGGATGCGGATGTATTCGACCAGCTGCGGGACGATTTCCTGGTCCCAGAGGCCGCTGACGAAAGAAGTAATGCGGGAGGTATCCATGGCGCGCCTTTCCAGGTGGGGCAAAGGCCGATTGTAACAGCGCGTAGGTGCACGCCTTCACAACGACTCCGAAGAGGCTCACACGCCGCCTCGTTCGGCGCCGCTGAGCACGGCAAGCGCCCCACGGCACAGTGCCGTTGCGCCATCCGGCGCCCAGCCAAGGAACCTCCATGCCCATGCGCCACCTGCTCTTCGTCGCGGCCCTCTTCGCCGCCCCGGCGTTCGCCTCCGCGCCCGTCAACATCAATACCGCCGATGCCACCACCCTCGCCCAGTCCCTCGATGGAGTCGGCCTCGCCAAGGCCCAGGCCATCGTGGCCTGGCGCGACGCGAATGGCCCCTTCACCTCGGCCGACCAGCTCGCCGAGGTGAAAGGCATCGGCAGCTCGCTCGTCGACCGCAACCGGGATGCCATCCAGCTCGACGCCGGCAAGGCCACGGCGAAGTCGCGCCCGGCCAAGGCCGCCAAGGCCAGGAAGGCCGCCGCGGCGGACGACGAAGGCTGAGCCACGGGGCCGCCGTCACCGGCGGCCCTTCCACTCCACGCCCAACGCGCTACACTCGCGCCCCATGCCAGGCCGGGGGGCCGTGGCACGGAACTGGGGCAAAGAAGATCCAATGATCCTTCCGCGTTACCGCATCGCCGAGTCGACCATCCAGGGGGCCGGCAAGGGCCTTTTTGTCGACGAATTCGTGGCCGCGGGCCGCGTCGTCACGGCGCCCGACACCATCGACCGCACCTATCCGTGGGCCGAGATCCAGGCCTCTCCCGACCTGTTCGCCGCCGCCCGCTGGTTCGAGGATCGCTACACGCTGTCCCCGGACTGGCCGGACGAGTGCTACGTGAACCATAGCTTCCGCCCGACCGGCCTCTGGCATCTCGGATTTATATTTGCCGCCAAGGATTTGCCGCAAGGCACTGAAATCACTGTTGATTATCGCCACCTACTCGCGCCAGGCCAGGTTGAGGACTTTGCCGACAGCGAAACTGGTGAGAAAATAACCGGCTTGTCCTGGCAGGAAAGCCTCCGCGTGAGCACTCACGCCTTAGCCACCCTGCTCGGTTGAATCTTCTGGTCACTTCGATGGCAACTGCAGATATCCCCGTCCTGGAAACACCGCGCCTGCGGCTCACCGCGCTTACCGAACGCCACTTCGACGACTACGCCAACATGCTGGCGGATGCCGACAGCACGCGTTGGATCGGCGACGGCCAGCCCCTCGATCGCATGAATGCCTGGCGTTCCATGGCCATGCTGCTCGGCCACTGGGCCCTGCGCGGGTGTGGCATGTGGGCGATTGAACTGAAGGACACCGGCGAGTTCATCGGCCGTGCGGGCCTGATGAAGCCGGAAGGCTGGCCCGACCTGGAACTCGGCTGGATGTTGAAGCCGGAGCATCGCCACCACGGTTACGCGACCGAGGCGGGCTCGGCGATCCTGGATTTCGCGTGGAACCAGATGCACGCGCAGCGCGTGATCAGCCTCGTGCGCATCGGTAACGAGGCGTCGGATCACGTAGCCGAGCGCCTTGGCGGCGAGCATATCGACAACATCGATTTCCTCGGCGGCGCTACGCATCTCTTCGCGTACTACCCGCCGCACCGCGAAGTCCGCCGCGCCAGCTGAGCGCGACGCCTTCGAAATAGAAAAAGGCTGCGATCACTCGCGGCTTTTTTTTGTGCGTGCGAGAGGGCTCGCCTTCGGCTTCGCGGGGGCTCGGCTTCGCCATCGCTTCTAGCGCTCTGACGTCTCCGGAAAGAGCCCTTGGTGCCCACCCTCGCTGCTCAGACAGGTCCTCGTCGTTCGAAAGGGAGTGCCCCTCCGGGGCAAATGTACTTATTGCCCTACGGGCGCGAACCGGCAGCCGGGCGGGGCTTTTCTACGAGACGTCCGGCGATCTCAACCGATCGATGCAACGGCTTGGTTGAGTAC
>NZ_JBVJMK010000022.1:27316-65834 GCF_055584245.1 Luteibacter sp. NPDC104163 | reverse complement strand
CGGCAGACCCTCGACTTCCAGACCCCTGCCGAGGTACTCAACCAAGCCGTTGCATCGATCGGTTGAGATCGCCGGACGTCTCGTAGAAAAGCCCCCGCCCGGCTGCCGGTTCGCGGCCGTAGGGCAATAGGTACATTTGCCCCGGAGGGGCACTCCCTTTCGAACGATGAGGACCTGTCTGAGCAGCGAGGGTGGGCGCCAAGGGCTCTTTCCAGAGACGTCAGAGCGCTAGAAGCGATGGCGAAGCCGAGCAACGCGAAGCCGAAGGCGAGCCCGATCGCACAGGCACAAAAAAGCCCGGCAACATGGCCGGGCTTTCTTGGGCGGGCATCGCGCGCAAGCGCGCTCCCACGACAGCGGTTGGGCTTAGACCGCCTGCGCCGGGTGGGCGTAGCTGATCGGGGCCTTGGCCGGATCCTTGAAGCTGACTTCTTCCCAGGCCGTGACGTCAGCCATCAGCTGGCGGAGCAGCTTGTTGTTCAGTTCGTGGCCCGACTTGTGTGCCGAGTACGCGCCGATCAGGCTGTGGCCGAGCATGTAGATGTCGCCGATAGCGTCGAGGATCTTGTGCTTCACGAACTCGTTGTCGTAACGCAGGCCATCTTCGTTCAGCACGCGGTAGTCATCGAGCACCACCGCGTTATCCATCGAACCGCCCAGGGTCAGGTTGCGCTCGCGCAGGGCTTCGATATCACGCATGAAACCGAAGGTGCGGGCGCGGCTGACTTCCTTGACGAACGACGTGGTCGAGAAATCCATCTCGGCCTGCGAATTACGCTTATTAAAGAGCGGGTGATCGAACTCGACCGAGAAGCCCACCTTGAAGCCGTCGAACGGCTCGAGCTTCGCCCACTTGTCGCCGTCGCGGACCACGACCGGCTTCTTGATGCGGATAAAGCGCTTCGGCGCATCCTGCTCCTCGATGCCAGCGGACTGGATCAGGAACACGAACGGACCGGCGCTGCCGTCCATGATCGGCACTTCAGGCGCCGACAGGTCGACGTACGCGTTGTCGATGCCGAGGCCCGCCATCGCCGAGAGCAGGTGCTCGACCGTGGACACGCGGACCTCGCCATTGATAAGCGTGGTGGAAAGGCGGGTATCGCCCACGTTCTCCGGACGCGACTTCAGCTCAACCGGCGGGTTGAGGTCAGTACGACGGAACACGATGCCCGTGTTCGGAGCCGCGGGGCGGAGCGTCATGTACACCTTGTCGCCCGTATGAAGGCCGACGCCGGTGGCGCGAATGACGTTCTTAAGAGTGCGCTGCTTGATCATGATGGGTCAAACCTTGGTGGCAGCAGCCAGGTGTATTGGAGATGCTAACACAGTCTTAACCTCGGAATAAACAAACCGGCCAGTACAGTCTTGGCCATCTTTCACCAACCCTTCAGCAATTGGTGCAAGTCGTTCGCATTTGGAGCTCGATTTAACGGGCAAGTTCCCGGGGCGTTGACCCTGAAGCGTGCCGGTTACACCGCTTTGTTGGCTTGATCGCGCGCAAGCGCGCTCCCACAAAGGCGAAGAACGCTGGCTTTCGGGCTAACAGCTGACCTTATTACATGTAACAAGACGATAACGAGACAGTGTAGAGACAGTCGTTTTCCCTTGGGGGGCACGAAGGTGCCCCGCCGCCCGGAACGGGAACGGCGGCGGGGCACCCGGGCGGGCCGGCGTCTTGCCGGGCCCTGCCCCACGTCATCCCTGACGTGCCTGGTGTATGGCGTTAGTGCCGCTTAGTCGGCCTGGCGACGCAGGAAGGCCGGGATATCGAGGTAATCGATCGCCGGCTCGGCCGTCTTGGCCGCCGGAGCCGGTGCCGCCTCGGCGCGCGGGCTCGACGAGATCGTCGGCTCGGCGTGGTGGGCGTAATCGACCACTTCGTTACCCGTACCCGTGCGCAGCACGACCGGACGCGGACGCTGGCGCATTTCGACCTGCTGCTGGACCGGCTGGCGGACCGGCTGCTTCGCCGCGACGCCGCGGTTCAGGCCGGTGGCGACCACGGTCACGCGGACGTCGTCCTGCATGTCCGGATCCAGCGAGGTGCCGATCACCACGGTCGCGTCTTCCGAAGCGAAGTCGTGGATGACGCGGCCGATCTCGTCGAACTCGCGCATGGTCAGGTTCGGGCCGGCCGTGACGTTGACCAGGATGCCGCAGGCACCGGCCAGGTTCACGTCTTCCAGCAGCGGGTTGTTGATGGCGGACTCGGCGGCAGCCTGCGCGCGGTCGTCGCCGCGGGCGGTGCCCGAACCCATCATCGCCATGCCCATCTCGCTCATCACGGTGCGCACGTCGGCAAAGTCGACGTTGATCAGGCCCGGGGCCGTGATCAGGTCGGCGATGCCCTGCACCGCGCCGAGCAGCACGTCGTTGGCGGCCTTGAAGGCGTTCAGCAGCGTGACTTCACGGCCGAGGACCGAGAGCAGCTTTTCGTTCGGCACGGTGATCAGCGAATCCACGTGCTGCGACAGGTCTTCGATACCCTTCAGGGCGACCTGCATGCGGCGGCGGCCTTCGAACGGGAACGGCTTGGTCACCACGGCGACCGTGAGGATGCCCTTCTCCTTCGCCAGCTGGGCCACGACCGGAGCCGCACCCGTGCCGGTACCACCACCCATGCCGCAGGTGATGAAGACCATGTCCGCGCCTTCGAGCATTTCCTCGATGCGCTCGCGATCTTCCAGTGCGGCCTGGCGGCCCACTTCCGGGTTGGCGCCCGCGCCGAGGCCCTTGGTGACGTTGCCACCGAGCTGCAGGTGCGTGCGACCGCCGCAGGTCTTCATGGCCTGGGCGTCGGTGTTGGCGACGACGAATTCGACGCCTTCGATGTTGGAGTTCACCATGTGGGCCACGGCGTTGCCGCCGCCACCACCCACGCCGATGACCTTGATGACCGCATTCGGTGCCAGTTTTTCGATCAGTTCAAACATTTCCCGTCCTCCGCAGAACTTTTAGTTTTTTTAGGTTTGTATCCCATGGGCGACTCCTGTCGACCGTGGGTTGCGGGCCTTCCTCTTGCCCCGGCGCCCCCCTTCCATCGGGCACCGACATCTCGGTGTGAAACTGTTTTAGAAGTTCTTGGTAAACCAGCTACGGAACTTCTCGACCACGTTGCCTACGTTGCCCACCGCCGAGCTCGTGTGCCGCGCACCGCCGCCGCTGGCGCGCGAGCCGTGCAGCAGCAGGCCGACGCCGGTGGAATGCAGTTCGCTGGATACGACATCGCCGAGGCCCGAGACGTGCTGCGGCACGCCCACGCGGACCATCTTGTGGAAAATCTCTTCCGCCAGTTCGAGCGCGCCTTCCATGCGCGCCGCGCCGCCCGTCAGCACGATGCCGGCGGCCACGAGGCTTTCGTAACCCGAGCGGCGCAGTTCGTCCTGCACCATCTCGAAGATTTCTTCATAACGTGCCTGTACCGACTGGGCCAGCGCCTGGCGGGCCAGGCGGCGCGGCGGGCGATCACCCACGCTCGGCACCTGGATCGTTTCTTCCGCGTGGGCAAGCTGCGCGAGCGCACACGCATATTTGATTTTGATCTCTTCCGCGTGAGCGGTAGGTGTGTGCACGCCATACGCGATGTCGTTCGTCACCTGGTCGCCGCCGACCGGCAGCGACTTCGTGTAGCGAATGGAACCCTGCGTATAGATCGCGATGTCGGTCGTACCTGCACCGATATCGACCAGGCACACGCCGAGCTCGAGCTCGTCTTCCGTCAGGACCGACTTGGCACTCGCGACGGCCGCCGGCACCAGTTCGTCGACCGAGAGGCCGCAGCGCTGGATGCACTTGGAGATGTTCTGTACCGCCGAAGCCGCGCCGGTGACGAGGTGCACGCTGGCTTCCAGGCGCACGCCGCTCATGCCGACCGGGTGGCGGATGCCATCCTGGCCGTCGATGCGGTATTCCTGCGATTCCTTGTAGAGCACCTTGCGATCGGCCGGGATCGCCACGGCGCTCGCGGCTTCCAGCACCTGCTCCAGGTCGCCCGCCATCACCTCGCGGTCGCGGATCGCCGCGGTGCCGTGCGAGTTGCGGGTTTCCAGGTGGCTGCCGGAGATCGAGGCGTACACCGAGCGGATATCGCAGCCGGCCATCAGCTCGGCCTCTTCCACGGCGCGCTGGATCGAGTGCACCGTCGATTCGATATCCACCACCGAGCCGCGCTTCATGCCGCGCGACACGTGGGTGCCGATGCCGATCACTTCGATCGGTTCACCCGGCTCGTATTCGCCCACGATCGCGACGACCTTGGAGGTGCCAATGTCGAGGCCGACGACGAGCTGTTTGTCGTTCTTGTTTCTCATGTTCTAGCTCAGGTTCCGACCTTGGGTGTGGCCGTGTTGTCCGATGGCGGCCACCGGATGGCGAATCCGTTGGTGTAACGCAGGTCGGCGTAGGCGAAACCGCCACGATGACCTGCAATGAGTTGCGGGTACACATCCAGGAAGCGCGCGAGGCGGCGGTCAGCCTGTTCGCGATCGCCGATCACGATCTCGGCGCCGCTATCCATGATCACGCTCCAGCTGCCGCGCTGGGTGAGCGACACGCCGGTCACCGACATGCCCACCCTGCCCTCGAACGCCTTGCGCACCTGGGCGTAGAAGCTCACCACCTCGGCCAGGCGCGAATCCGGGCCCGAGAGCCGCGGCAGGTCGCCCATCTGGTCGGCGCCGGGCGCATCGAACACCTGGCCCGTGCGGCTGATCAGCTTGTCTTCGTTCCAGCGTGCGAACGGCTGGCGCTCGTAGATGCGCACCAGCAGCGTATCGGGCCAGCGCTTGCGCACTTCCACCGATTCCACCCACGGCAGGCTGCCGATCGCCGCGCGCACGCTTTCCAGGTCCGTGGCGAAGAAGCCCTTGCCAAGGTGGGGGATCGCGGCGCTGCGGATCTGCTCGGCGCTCACATGGGCGAACTCCGCCTCCACCTTCAGCTGGGTCACCGGCCAGCGGCCAGCGGCGAACCAGCCCTGCATCACGCCCACGACAGGCAGCGCCACCAACGTGATGGCGATAGCCCATGCGACGATCCGCGTGGCGGCGGCTCCTTTCATTACTTCGCGGCCTCCCGTTCCATGGAGGTTTCCAGCACGCGCCAGCACAGGCCCGGGTAATCGAGCCCGGCGACGGCGGCGGCCTTCGGTACCAGCGAGTGCGAGGTCATGCCGGGCGCGGTGTTCACCTCGAGCAGCCAGTTCTTGCCGTGGCGGTCGCGCATCACGTCGACGCGGCCCCAGCCGAAACAATCCAGCGCATCGAAGGCCTGCAGCGCGAGCGCGCGCATCTCGTCTTCGGCGGCGCCGGACAGGCCCGGGCAGAGGTACTGCGTTTCGTCCGAGATGTACTTGGCGTTGAAGTCGTAGTACTCACCGGCCGGCACGATCTTGATCGTGGGCAGCACCTCGCGACCGACGATGCCGACGGTGAACTCGCCACCTTCCTGCGCATCGCCCTCGATCAGCGTCTCCATGAGCATATCGCCCGGGTACTGCTGGGCAAGCGCCACGGCCTCGTCGAGGTCTTCTTCCTTGAACACCCGGCTCACACCCACGCTCGACCCTTCCCAGGCCGGCTTCACGATCAGCGGGAAACCGATCTCGCGGGCGGCGGCGTGCACGTCGGCACCGCGCGGCAGTGCCTTGAACTTCGGGGTGGGCAGGCCGAGCGCGACCCACACCTGCTTGGCGCGGACCTTGTCGAGCGAAAGCGCGGAGCCGAGCACGCCCGAACCGGTGTACGGGATGCCGAGCGACTGCAGCGCGCCCTGCAGCTCGCCGTTCTCACCACCGGCGCCATGCAGGATGTTGAACACGCGGGCGAAGTGGCCGGCGCGCACGGCGTCGAGCAGCGCGGGAATGCCGTCGATGGCGTGCGCATCGACACCGGCGCTACGCAGCGCCTCGAGCACACCCTTGCCGGAGTTCAGCGAGACCTCGCGTTCGGCGGAGTTGCCGCCCATGACCACGGCGACGCGGCCGAACTCGGCGGCATCGGTGACACGGCGCGGGAAACGGGTGCTGCTCATTATTTCGAAGTCCTCAGGTTGCCGGCGTTACCCAGCTCTACCGCCGCGGCACCGATATCGCCGGCGCCCAGCAGCATGATCAGGTCGTTGTCGCGGGCCAGCGCGGAAAGCGTGGCGCGCAGGTCGCGCGGGTGGTCGACCAGCACGGGATCGGTCTTGCCGCGCGCACGGATCGCGCGGGCCAGCGCCTTGCCGTCGGCGCCCGCGATCGGCGATTCGCCGGCCGGGTAAACCTCGGTGAGCACCAGCACGTCGGTCTCCGCGAGCACGTTGGCGAAATCGTCGAGCAGGTCGCGCGTGCGGCTGTAGCGATGCGGCTGGAACGCCACGACCAGGCGGCGATCCGGCCAGCCGCCACGGGCGGCAGCGAACACGGCGGCCAGCTCGCGCGGGTGGTGGCCGTAATCGTCGACCAGCAGCGCGCTGCCCTGGTCGAGCGCGATCTCGCCACGGCGGTGGAAGCGGCGGCCGACGCCTTCGAAGCCCGCAAGCGCGTGCGCGATGGCGGCCGGCTCGACGCCCAGCTGCCAGCCCACGGCAGCCGCGGCCAGCGCGTTCTGCACGTTATGCCGGCCCGGCAGGTTCAGCGTCACCGCCACGGCGTCGACCAGGCCCGGCAGGTGCAGGTCGAACTGCATCTGGAAGCCGACCTGGCGCACGTTCGTCGCGGTGACGTCGGCGCCGGCGTTGTCGATCCCGTAGGTAATCAGGCGGCGCGAGGTGTCCTGCGCCAGCTTCTTCGTTTCCTCGTCGTCGATGCACAGCACGGCCACGCCGTAGAACGGCAGGCGGTGCAGGAAATCGCCGAAGGCCTTCTTCACCTGGGCGAAGTCGCCGTTGTAGTTCTCGAGGTGGTCGGCGTCGATGTTGGTCACGACGGCCATCACCGGCGAGAGCATCAGGAACGAACCGTCCGACTCATCCGCTTCGGCGACCAGGTACTGGCCCGTGCCCAGGCGCGCGTTCGCGCCGGCGGCGTTGAGCTGGCCACCGATCACGAAGGTCGGGTCGTAATCCGCTTCGGCGAGCACGCTGGCGACGAGGCTGGTGGTAGTGGTCTTGCCGTGCGTGCCGGCGATGGCGATGCCACGGCGGAAGCGCATCAGCTCGCCGAGCATCTCGGCGCGCGGCACCACCGGGACGCGCGCGGCGTGCGCGGCGACCAGTTCCGGGTTGTCCTGGCGGATCGCGCTCGAGATCACCACCACGTCGGCACCATCGATGTTCGCGGCCTCATGGCCGATGCGCACATCGACGCCGAGCTTCGCAAGGCGCTCGGCCGTCGGCGAGTTCGCGCGGTCCGAGCCGGACACGCTGTAACCAAGGTTCGCCAGCACTTCGGCGATACCGCTCATGCCAACGCCACCCACGCCAATGAAATGGACGCGGCGGAACGAGGTCATGAAATCATCGTGGGCGCGCAAACGACCGGGCGTCATGCGGAAACCTCCATGCAGTGACGGGCAATCGTTGATGCAGCGTCGGGTTTGGCCAGCGAGCGCGAGGCGTTCGCGGCGGTAAGGATCTGCTCGCGGTCGGCGAACAGGTCGACAAGCAACTGGGCGAGCGAACGCGCCGCGTCGGACTCATTGAGCGCGGCATCGGTAACGATGCGTGCACCGCCGACGTCGACCATGGCGCGGGCATTCGCGGTCTGGTGGTCATCCACCGCGTGCGGGAACGGCACCAGCACGGCTTCGAGGCCGGCGGCGCACAGTTCGGCGACGGTCAGCGCGCCAGCGCGGCACACCACGACGTCGGTCCACTCGTAAGCGCCAGCCATGTCCTCGATGAAGGGCACGACATTCGCGGCGACGCCGGCCGCCGTATAGGCATCGACGGCTTCCTGCAGGCCGCGCTCGCCGGTCTGGTGCACCACATCCGGGCGCACGTCATGCGCGGCGAGCAAGGCCAGCGCCTTCGGCACCGCGTTGTTCAGCGTGCGCGCGCCGAGGCTACCGCCAAGCACGAGCAGGCGCGGTACGCCGCCGCGCTGGTGGAAGCGCACGGCCGGGGCCGGCAGCGCGGCGATCGACGCCCGCACCGGGTTACCCACCCACTCCGCGCCGGGCAGCACGTTCGGGAAGCCGGTGAGCACGCGCTTCGCGAAGGACGCGAGCTTGCGGTTGGTGAAACCGGCGACGGCGTTCTGCTCGTGCACCACCAGCGGGATGCCGGCGAGGCGCGCGGCGACACCGGCGGGGCCGGCCACGTAGCCGCCCATCGACAGCACGCAGCGCGGACGCAGCTTGCGCAGCAGCGCCAGCGCCTCGAACAGCGCACGCGCCAGCATCAGCGGCGCCAGCAGGCGGGTCTTCATGCCCTTGCCGCGCAGGCCACCCACCTTCATGGTGTGCAGCGGGATATCGTGCGGCGGAACCACGCGGGTCTCCATGCCACCTTCGGCACCGAGCCAAGCGACGGGAATGCCCTGCGCGCGCAGCTCGTCGGCCACGGCCAGGCCGGGGAAGATGTGGCCGCCGGTACCGCCGGCCATGATCAGCACGGGGCCGCTCATGCGACACCCCCGATCGGCGCGGATGTCGGCACGGCCACGGCCGGGTTACGCACCGCCGTCCGGCGGGCATCCTCGGCACGGTTGATTTCAAAGGTCGCGCGCAGCAGCACGCCGACCATGCAGCAGGTCATCAGCACCGACGAACCGCCCGAGCTGATCAGCGGCAGGGTCAGGCCCTTGGTCGGCAGCACGCCCAGGTTCACGCCGATGGACACCATGGCCTGGAAGCCCAGCATCAGCGAGATGCCGTAAGCGACGTAGCCGGAGAAGCGGTGGCCGAGCTCGACGCCCTTCAGCCCGATATACAGGCCGCGGCCCACGAGCACGACATACAGGCCGATCACGGTGGCGATGCCGGCCAGGCCCAGTTCTTCCGCGAGCACGGCCAGGATGAAGTCGGTGTGCGCCTCGGGCAGGTAGAACAGCTTCTGCACGCTGGAGCCCAGGCCCACGCCGAGCCACTCGCCACGGCCCACGGCGATCAGCGCCTGGGTGAGCTGGAAGCCGTCGTTGAACGGATCCTTCCACGGATCGAGGAACGAGGTGAGGCGCTTGATGCGGTAATCCTCGGCGGTCGCCGCGTAGATCAGCAGCGGCACCAGCGGCAGCGCCAGCAGCAACAGGTTGCGCATGCGCGCACCGGCCAGCCAGACCATGCCGACGGTGGTGGCGACGACGAGCGCGGCCGAGCCGAAGTCGGGCTGGGCCAGCAGCAACAGCACGATGAAGCCGGCCACGCCGATCGGCTTCACCACGCCGAACAGTTCGTATTCCACGCCTTCGCGGTGGCGCACGAGGTAGCTGGAAAGGTAGGCGACCAGGATCACCTTCATCGCTTCCACCGGCTGGAAGCTGGTGACGAACAGGTTGATCCAGCGGCGCGCACCGTTGATGCGCATGCCGAAGCCGGGGACGAACACCAGCAGCAGGCCGACGACGCCGAGCAACAGCAGCAGCGTGCTGTGCTTCTCGATCACCTTCAGCTCGGTGCGCATGGCGATACCGGCGAGGATGCAGCCACCAACCAGGAAGCCCAGGTGCTTCTTCAGGTAATAGAAGGCACCGACGTGCGAGCCGTCGGCCACGGCGATCGAGCTGGAGGTGACCATCACCACGCCGATCGCCGCGAGCGCGAGCGCGGCCACGAGCAGCGGGATGTCGAAACTCCCCCGCGGCCCCTGCCGGCGCTGTGCCTGCTTGTTACCCATGCCAAACATGTGTCTCAGCGCACCTTCAACGTAGCCAGGCCAATAAGCACCAGCACGACGCTGATGATCCAGAAGCGAACGATCACCCGCGGCTCGGGCCAGCCCTTCAGTTCGAAGTGGTGGTGGATCGGCGCCATGCGGAAGATGCGCTTGCCGCGCAGCTTGAAGCTGCCGACCTGCAGCATCACCGAGGCGGTCTCCATCACGAAGACGCCGCCCATCACGATCAGCACGATCTCCTGGCGCACGATCAGCGCCACGCAGCCCAGCGCGGCACCGATGGCCAGCGCGCCCACGTCACCCATGAAGACCTGGGCCGGATAGGTGTTGAACCAGAGGAAGCCGAGGCCGGCACCGGCCAGCGCGCTGCAGAAGATCGCCAGCTCGCCCGCACCCGGGATGCTCGGGATGCCGAGGTATTCGGAGAACAGCTTGTTGCCCGCGAGGTAGGCAAAGATGCCCAGCGCACCGGAGACCAGCACGCTCGGCATGATCGCCAGGCCGTCCAGGCCATCGGTCAGGTTCACCGCGTTGGAGAAGCCCACGATGATGAAGTAGCCGATGACCACGAAGCCCAGGCCCAGCGGCAGCGCCACCTGCTTGAACAGCGGCACGTACAGCGCCGTCTCGGCCGGCAGCTGGTGGGTGTAGTAGAGGAACAGCGCGGCGGCGAGGCCGAATACCGACTGCCAGAAATACTTCCAGCGGCTGGCGAGGCCACGGCTGTCCTTCAGCACCAGCTTGCGGTAATCGTCGTAGAAGCCGATCGCACCGAAGCACAGCGTGACGAGCAGCACGACCCACACGTAGCGGTTGTTCAGGTCGGCCCAGAGCAGCGTGGCGATGCCGATCGAGAACAGGATCAGCGTGCCGCCCATGGTCGGGGTGCCGGCCTTCGAAAGATGCGTCTGCGGGCCGTCGCTGCGCACGACCTGGCCGGCCTTCAGCGCGGCCAGCTTGCGGATAAGCGCAGGGCCGAGCAGCAGCGACACGCACAGCGCGGTCAGCGCCGCCATGATCGCGCGGAAGGTGATGTACTGGAAAAGATGCAGCGACGTGAAGTGCCGAGCCATCCATTCCGCCAGTTCAAGCAGCATGGGATGCTCCTTCAGCGTACTTCTTCATCGCCGCGACGACCCGCTCCATGCCGGACGACCGCGAACCCTTCACCAGGACGGTGACGCCCTCGTGGATCTGCGCGCACGCTGCCTCGATGAGGTCTTCCTGCGTGGCGAAATGCTGTGCGCCGGCGCCGAAGGCTTCGACGGCGGCGGCACTCTTCACGCCGGTGGCCAACAGCCGCTCGATGCCGCGGTCGTGGGCGAGCTTGCCCGTGGCCGCGTGCATCTTGAGCGTGTCGGTGCCCAGCTCGGCCATGTCGCCGAGGATCAGCCAGCGCTCGCCGCGGGCCAGCGCCAGCGTCTCGATCGCCGCGGCGGCCGAGCCCGGGTTGGCGTTGTAGCTGTCATCGATCAGCGTCCAGTCGCCCTTCATCGGCTCCAGGTTCAGGCGGCCCGCGACGTGCGGCACCTGCTCCAGGCCTTCCACGATGGTGTCGACCGGCACGTCGAGCGCGCAGGCGATCGCGGCGGCGGCCAGCGCATTCGCGACGTTGTGGCGGCCGGCGAGCGGCAGGTGCACGTCGCCATCGCCGTGCGGCGTGCTGAGGACGAAATGCGTGCCGTCGATGCGTTCCTCGACGATATCCGCGCCGATATCCGCGCGGTGTTCCAGGCCGTAGCGCAGCACGCGGCGCGAGCCGGCCAGGCCGGTGAACAGGCTGATGAAGCGCTCGTCGTCGACGTTGATGATGGCGACGCCATCGGCCGGCAGCGACTGGTACAGCGCGCCCTTGGTTTCAGCGACGCCTTCGATCGTGCCCATGCGCTCAAGATGCGCGGCGGCGATGGAGTTGACGAGGCCGATATCGGGCCGCGCGATGGCAGCCAGGTAATCGATATCGCCCGGCTTGCCCGCGCCCATCTCGAGCACGGCGTACTCGGTATCTTCCGGCATGGCCAGCAACGTGAGCGGCATGCCGATCTCGTTATTGTAGTTGCCGGCATTGACGTGGGTACGGCCATGGCGCGACAGGATCGACGCCGTGAGCGTCTTCACCGTGGTCTTGCCGTTGGAACCGGTGATGCCGATCACCCGCACCTTGTTGTTCTGTGCGCGCACCGAGCTGGCCAGGTCGCCCAGCGCCAGCTGCGTATCGTTGACGATGACCTGCGGCAGGTCGACATCGACCGGACGGGTCACCAGCGCGGCGGCCGCGCCCTTCTCGGCGGCGGCGGCGACGAAATCGTGGCCGTCGACGTGCTCGCCGGGCATGGCGACGAACAGGTCGCCCTTCTGCACCTTGCGGGTATCGATGGCGAAACCGGTGACGTCGGTGTCGGCGCCCTGCAGGCGGCCACGGGTCCAGAGGGCGACGGCGGAGAGACGCATCATGCGCGTGCCCCCTTCGCAGCCGGCTGGGCCATCAGGCCCTGCGCCACGGCGAGGTCATCGAACGGCAGCTTGCCGTCCGGGCCTTCCTGGTAGGTCTCGTGGCCCTTGCCGGCGATCAGCACGACGTCGTCGGCCTTCGCGCCGTTCAGCGCCAGCGCGATCGCCTTCGCGCGGTCGCGCTCGACGGCCACGGTTTCCGGATGCACGAAGCCGGCGACGATCTGCGCGACGATGGCGTCGCCGTCTTCGCTGCGCGGGTTGTCGTCGGTGACGATCACCACGTCGGCCAGGCGCTCGGCGATGCCGGCCATGATCGGGCGCTTGCCCGCGTCACGATCGCCACCCGCGCCGAACACGCAGATCAGCTTGCCCTTGGTATGCGAGCGCAGCGCCAGCAGCGCCTGCTTCAGCGCATCCGGCGTGTGCGAGTAATCGACCACCACCAGCGGCTTCTTGCCATCGCCACCCAGGCGGCTCATGCGGCCGTTCACCGGCTCGAGCGCCTCGAGCGCCGCGTGGATCCGCTCGAACGGCTCGCCCAGCGCGCCCAGCACCGCGGCCACGGCCAGCAGGTTGGCGACATTGAAGCGACCGAGCAGCGCGCTGCGCACGGTGCGCATGCCCCACGGGGTGCTCAGGTTGAACGAGAGGCCCTTCGCCGACGTCACGACGATGTCGGCGCGGACTTCCGCATCTTTCTCGGTGGCGTCGTGGGCCATGGAGGTGCGCAGCTTCGCCACGCCTTCCGGCAGGCCCTTCGCCAGCTTCACGCCGAACGCATCGTCCACGTTGATCACGGCGGCCTTCAGGCCGGGGAACGCGAACAGCTTCGCCTTGGCGGCGCCGTACGCTTCCATCGTGCCGTGGTAATCGAGGTGATCGCGGGTGAGGTTGGTGAACACCGCGATATCGAAATGCACCGCGTTGACCCGGCCCTGCTCCAGCGCATGCGAGGAGACTTCCATCGCCACGTGCGACGCACCGTCGGCGCGGAACGAGGCAAACAGGCCCTGCATGCTGATCGCATCGGGCGTGGTGCGCTCGCCTTCCACGACGGCACCGTGCATGCCCGCGCCGAGCGTACCGACCGTGGCCGGCTTCCTGTGCAGGAAGGCGAGGGCCTGGGCGATCAGCTGCACGGTCGAGGTCTTGCCGTTGGTACCGGTGACGCCGATCACCTCGAGCGCGCCGGTCGGCTCGCCATGGAAGCGCGCCGCGATGGCACCGGTGTGCTCGCGCAGGTCCTTCACGGTGACGACGGGCACGCCCGGGTCGGCGGCGTCGAACGGCGCTTCGGCCAGGATCACGGCCGCGCCGTTTTCCACGGCCTTCGCCGCGAAGTCCATGCCGTGGCCCTTCGTACCGCGCAGCGCCACGAAGGCGTTGCCCGCGGCGATCTCGCGTGAATCGAGCGAAAGGCCCGAAACGACGATTTCGCCGGCACCCTGGGCGTCGGCGAAACCATTCAGAAGTTCGTTGAGGTTCATGCTGCTCATGGCACCACCTCTTCCGCCGCGCTTTCATCCGCGGCCGGTGGTGCGTTGGTCGTGCCGATCATCCCGCCCTGGCTCGGGCCGCCGGCGTACCAGCGGCCGACGTTGTCGGGCGGAATATCGAGAAGTCGGACGGCGCCGGTCATGACGTTGGCGAACGCCGGGCCCGCCACCGAGCCGCCATAGTAATGGCCGCCCTTCGGGTCGTTGATCACGACCACGGTGACAAGGCGCGGGTTGCTGGCCGGGATCATGCCGACGAACAGGGAGATGTAGTTGTTGGCGTAGTAGCCGCCAGCGGAGTTCTTGTGCGAGGTACCGGTCTTGCCGGCCACGCTGTAGTTGGCGACCGAGGCGAAGCCGTAGCCGGTGCCGCCCGGGGCGAGCACGGTTTCCAGCATGCGCACGAGCTCGTGCGCGATCTCCGGGCTCACCACCTGGTTCGGCGGGTTGTCGGCGCCCTTGATGAAGCTGGGTGCACGGTACTGGCCGCCGTTGGCGATGGCCGCGTAGCCAGTGGCGAGCTGCAGCGGCGTCACGTTGAGGTTATAGCCGTAGGCGATGCGCGACTTTTCGATCGGCTTCCAGGTGCGGCCCACCGGCAGGTAGCCCGAGGCTTCGCCCGGGAAACCGCTACCGGTGCTGTTGCCGATGCCGAACGACTTGAACATCTCGTACATCTTGTCCGTGTCCAGCGTCATCGCGATCTTGGCCGCGCCGACGTTGGAGGACTTGGTGATCACGCCGGTGGGCGTGAGCGTGCCCCAGTTATGCGTATCGCGCACCGGGTGGCCGCCCATCATCCACGTGCCGGGCGAGGTCTCGATCAGCGGCGCGGTGGGCGTGTACTTGCCGCTATCGAGCGCCGCGGCCATGGTGAAGGCCTTCATCGTCGAGCCGGGCTCGACCACGTCGGTGACCGCGCGGTTGCGGCGGTCGCCCGGGCTGCTGCCACGCACGGCGTTCGGGTTGAACGACGGCAGGTTGGCCATGCCCAGCACTTCGCCGGTGTGCACGTCCATCACCACGATCGAGCCGGAATCGGCCTTGTTCTTCTCGAGCGTATCCTTCAGCGCGCTGTATGCGAGGTACTGGATGCGGCGGTCGATCGAGAGCGTGAGGTCGCGGCCCGGCTGCGGCTCGCGCACCAGTTCCACGTCTTCCACCACATGGCCCATGCGGTCGCGGATCACGCGCTTCGCGCCCGGCTTGCCGGCGAGCCACGGGTCGTACGACAGCTCCAGGCCTTCCTGGCCGTGGTCGTCGATATTGGTGAAGCCGAGGATGTGGCTGTTCACCGCACCCGACGGGTAATAGCGGCGGTACTCGCGCTGCGAGTTCACGCCCGGAATCTTGAGGTCCATCACCGCCTGCGCGTCTTCCGGGCGCATCTGGCGGGTGATGTACATGAACTCCTTGTCGGCACGCGCTTCGATCTTCGACTTCAGGTCGTCGGCATCGACATGCAGCGCCTTCGCCAGGTCCGGGATGCGGTCGGCGTTCTCGAGCAGTTCGGGCGGGTTGGCCCACAGCGACGCCACCGGCGTCGATACGGCCAGCGGCTCGCCGTTGCGGTCGAAGATGGTGCCGCGCGAGACGGCGATCGGCATTTCACGCAGGAAACGGGCATCGCCCTGGTCCTGGTAGAACTGCTTGCGCACCACCTGCAGGTCGAACGCGCGCACGAGCAGGCCCGATGCGGCCACGCAGAGCACCGCGACCATCACCGTCATGCGCTTGCGCGGGCTCGGGCCCTGGCCGCGGCGGCGGCTGGGGACGACGAGCTTGCCCTGGCGCGCCCTCATCGACGCACCAACTGGATGTCCTGCGGCTTCGGCGTGAACATGCCGAGCTTCTCGCGGGCGTCGCCATCGATGCGGCTGGGTTCGGCATAGGTGGCCTGCTCGAGCTCGAGGCGGCCGTATTCCACGCCCAGGTCATCCTTCTGCGTCTGCAGGCGCGAGAGCTCCACAAACAGCACGCGGCTCTCATGGCGCGTCCACACCACGCCGATCGCGCTGCCGATGACGGCGAGCAGCAGGAGCGTGAGGCAGATGGCGCCGAAGGTCTTCATGCGAGCTTCTCCGCAACGCGCAGCACGGCGGAGCGCGAACGCGGGTTCGCGGCCACCTCGGCGTCGGAGGCGAAGATCGCCTTGCCCACCGGCTTCAGGCGCGCCGGCGGCGCTTCCTTCGGCGGTGCGCGGCGGCTGCCCTGCACGCGGCCTTCGTGCGAGCGGATGAACTGCTTCACCATGCGGTCTTCCAGCGAGTGGAAGCTGATGACCGAGAGGCGGCCACCCGGGTTGAGCAGTTCCAGCGCGGCATCGAGCGCGCGCTCGACCGAGGAGAGTTCCTCGTTCACGCGGATGCGCAGGGCCTGGAAAGTACGGGTCGCGGGGTTCTTGCCGGGCTCGCGGCGGACGCCGCAGCTCGTCACCAGCGCGACGAGCTCGCCGGTGCGGGTGATCGGTGCAGTCGCGCGGCGCTCGACGATGGCCTTGGCGATGCGCCGGCTGAAGCGCTCCTCGCCAAAGGTCCACAGCACGTCGGCGATCTCGGCTTCTTCGGCGTCGCGCAGGAAATCCGCCGCGCTGATGCCGCGGGTCGTATCCATGCGCATATCGAGCGGCGCATCGGCCATGAAGCTGAAACCGCGGCTGGCGTCATCGAGCTGCGGCGAAGACACGCCGAGGTCGAGCAGGATGCCGTCGAGGCCACCCTCGGCCAGCGCGGGCCATTCGCCCATGGTCGCGAAGTTGTCGTGGCGCAGGCTGACGCGCGGATCGGTCGCCAGGCCGGTCTCGGCCACGGCGATGGCGGTGGGGTCGCGATCCATCAGGAACAGGCGGCCTTCGGCGGAAAGACGGGCAAGGATCGCCGTGGCGTGACCGCCGCGGCCGAATGTCCCGTCGAGATACCGCCCGTTCTCGCGCACAGCGAGACCCTCCACCGCTTCGTCGAGCATCACCGGGATGTGCACATCGCGCCCCGCCATCGCTACATCCCGCTCCGTTTCACTGACTACCTGTTCTTAGAGTTTTCGTTACAGCCGCAGCTCCGCCATGTCGTCGCTGATCTCGTCCTCGCTGATCGTCTGGCGGATCTTGGCGAGGTGGGCCTGTTCGCTCCAAAGCTCGAACTTGCTGCCCATGCCGAGGAGCACGGCCTTTTTCTCGATCCCTGCTGCCGCCCGTTGGCTGGATGGCAGGAGGATGCGTGCCGCGCCATCGGGTTCCACGATGGCGGCGGCGCCGACGAGCTTCATCTGCAGGTTGCGGTGTACGGCTTTTACGGATGGGAGCTTGTTGACGTCGTCGCGTACCCGTTCCCATTCCTCGTAAGGAAAGATCCACAGGCAGCCGGTTTCGAAGGGGTTGTAGGTGATAACCAGGCGATTACCGCAGGCGGCCGCCACTTGATCCCGATACGAGGTCGGAATCGTCAGACGACCTTTGTCGTCGACCGTGATGGCTGTTTCGCCTTGGAACATGTCTGGTTGCCCGCCCCACCAAATCCCACGATTTCACACTGGGGCCCACGATAGTCTCGGGTCCTGAGACTGTCAAGGAATTTTTACTTGTGAATCAAGGAGAAAGCTCCTGTTCATCACTAATTCCAGCCATTTCTGAGCAATCAACGGAAGGTGGTTGAATCGCGGGGATTTTTTGATTTCGCGTACACGTTCTCAGGGCTCGCCTGAGGGCGAAATCAGGTCCGTGACTGAATTCGCATTCACACCGCGACGACGATCGCATGCCCGATCGCCCCCACAAAAAAACTGTGGGAGCGCGCTTGCGCGCGATGGGGTGCTCGCGGCAAGGCCCATCGCGTGCAAGCACGCTCCCACAGGATTGAGGCGAGGCCTCAGAAGAAGATTGGAGTCGGCCTGTAAGCCGGGTTCTGTGCGCCTTGCGGCGTAGCAGTCATTCTTCTCGACCTGGCGTCGCCGCCAGGCTCTAGCAACCTACCCGGGGACGATACGGGCCGCATCATGATCCCCTTATTTGGTCTTGCTCCGGGTGGGGTTTACCGTGCCGTACGACGTTAGCCCCGTACGCGGTGCGCTCTTACCGCACCCTTTCACCCTTACCTGATCCCCTTGCGGGGCCATCGGCGGTCTGCTCTCTGTTGCACTGGCCGTCAGCTCACGCTGCCCAGGCGTTACCTGGCACCCTGCCCTATGGAGCCCGGACTTTCCTCGACGCGCACAAGGCGCGACGCGACTGCCCGGCCGACTCCACCGCCGATTATACGGCACTAACCCCTGTGGGAGCGCGCTTGCGCGCGATGGGTGCTCGCGGCAAGACCCATTCCGCCGTAGGAGCCCACCCTGTGGGCGACATCTTTCGCGATACCGCCGCCGGCTCTGTGTCGGGTCGCGAACGGCGTCGCCCACAGGGTGGGCTCCTACGGGTTCGCTACAATTCGTGTTCGCTCACTCGACTGGCCCCACCCATGCCCACTCCCCGCCCCGGAACCCTGCACGTCGTCGCCACGCCCATCGGCAACCGTGATGACATCAGTGCGCGGGCGGTGGCGACGCTGGGCCAGGTAGCCGTCATCGCCGCCGAGGACACCCGACATACCCGGCCGCTCCTGCAGCACCTGGGCATCGACAAGCCGCTGGTCGCCCTGCATGACCACAACGAGCGCACGGCGGTGGATGGATTGGTAGAGCGCATGCGCAACGGCGACGACGTCGCCCTGGTCTCCGATGCCGGCACGCCGCTGATCAGCGACCCCGGCTTTCGCCTGGTGCGTGCCGCGCGGCAGGCCGGGCTGAAGGTGAGTCCGGTGCCGGGCGCCAGCGCGCTCGTCGCCGCGCTCTCCGTCGCCGGCCTGCCGAGCGACCGCTTCATCTTCGAAGGCTTCCTTCCCGCCAAGGCCGGCGCACGCAAGGGACGCCTGTCCGAGCTGGCCGGTGAAGCCCGCACGCTCATCTTCTATGAGTCATCGCACCGCATCCTCGAGTGCCTGGAGGACATGCGCGATGTATTCGGCGCCGATCGCGAGGCCGTCGTGGCCCGTGAGCTGACCAAGCTGTTCGAAACCGTGCTCGGCGCGCCGCTGGGCGAACTGGTCGGCACGGTCGCGGCGGACGCGAACCAGCAGAAGGGCGAGTTCGTCGTGATGGTGGCGGGGCGCGAGGCGGGCGAGGATGAGAAGCTCGCCGAGGGGCTGCGCGTGTTCGGCATCCTCAAGGAAGAACTGCCGCCGGCCAAGGCGGCGAAGCTGGCGGCGGCGATTACGGGGGCGGCCAGGAAATCGCTTTATGGGAACTGAGGCGGGGTGTTATCGCGCGCAAGCGCGCTCCCACAGGGGATGAGGGTAACGTGCGGGTGGTTATCGCGCGCGAGCGCGCTCCCACAGGGGTTGAGGGAGGGCGCCTAGCCTGCGCAGGTGGCGGCTACGGGCGGTACCGCCGCGGCGCGTAGCGCGGGGCCCAGCACCGCCAGCTGGCCCAGGGACCACAGCACGACCGCGCCGGCGGCGAAATACGACGGCGGGAGCAGCGGCACTTCGCTGTACATCATCAGGCCGATGCTGATCCCGTAGGCCAGCACGCCTCCCGCGACGATGCCCATGCTCACGATCAGGAAGTTCTCGAGCTGGAAGTAATGCAGGATGTCGCGCCGGGTCGCGCCGATGGCCCGGCGGATGCCGATCTGCTTGCGCCTGCGCGCCACCCAGAAGCTGGCCAGGCCGACGATACCCAGCGCCGTCACCAGCAGCAGCGCGATGATGATGCCGAACAGGATCCCCATCATGGCCTTGTCGTTGGCGAAACGCAGGGTACGCAGTTCCGGTATGGACAGGCTCGTTTCGCGGGTCAGCACGGCGTCGGGCGCCAGCGACGCCACCGCCTCGCGCGCCTTGTGCATCACGCCGGGAAGATCGGCCGGCGCCGCGCGCAGCATGTACGTACCGGCGAACCGGGGCCCGGCGAGCGCAGGCGCATACACCGACCAGTCCGAAGACTCCGCGCCGCGCGAGCCAGGCACCGCGATGGCCAGCCGCTGCAACACCCCGATCACCCGGTAATGAAAGTGGTCGATCCAGAACTCCTTGCCCAACGGACTATCACCCGGCCACAGGTGATTGGCCAGCGACCGCGTCACCAGCACGCCCGCCTCGTGCGGCACGAAATCTTCGACGACCCGGTATTCCTCCGCCGTCGGTGCGCGCCCCTCGACCACCTTCACGCCCATCGCTTCCAGCGTCCCCGGGGTGCCCAAGTAGAAGTCGACGACGCCGCCAAAATGCTTACCCGCGGGATCCAGCGTGACGCCCACCGTGCCGGCCTGCGGGCCAAACGGTACGGTGTTCACGACGTTCACCGAGGTCACGCCAGGGATCCTGCGCAGGCCCTCCAGCATGCGTGCATTGAGGTCATTCGCTTGCTGTGGCTCGTAACCGGTGAGGTAAAGCGCTCCCAGCGAGCTTTCATCCACGCCGCTGACCAGCTGCATGGCATGCCAGCGCGCGGCGATGAGCGAGCACGCGTTGCACATCACCGCGCAGGCCAGCGCAATCTGCAACACGATCAGCAGCGTGGCCAGGCGGTGGTGCCGGAGCGAGGCGAGGATGGGATGGAGTGACGTGCCGGGCATCCTCACAGCGTCTTCAGTTGCAGCGCGGGGGCAACGCCGCCCGCCCTGACCGCGGGCAACGCGCCCGCCAGCAGGCTGACCACCACGGCCAGCACGAAGGTCACCGCGAACATCGAGGGATCAAGGTGGACCAGGTCGGCATAGGCCACATCCTGCCGTCGCACCAGCCATAGCCCGGCCAGCGTCAGCAGCCACCCAGCCAGCCCACCGGCCAGCCCGATGACGCCGGCCTCGACCAGGCACTGCGCGATCACCGCGCCACGCGTGGCACCCAGCGCGCGACGCACGCTGAAATCACCGCTGCGGCGCAGGAACTTCGCCAGCATCAGGCCGATGGAATTGCACAGGCAGATCACCAGGAACGCGAACGCCAGCCAGGTCTGCAGGCGCACATCACCAGGCACCACGCGGTTGGTGGTCATCCACTCCATCAGCGAAGGCACGGCCGTGAGCGTCTGCGTATAGCGCCCGCTGGCTTTCTGCTGCTCCGCATAGCCCGCGACGAAGCGGCGGTAATCAGCCACCTTCGAGGAGTCGTTCAACTGCACCCACAGCCACACCCACTGGCAGGCCGCGTTCTTCAGGTGGCCGGGCGTCTCGGGCACGCGCCAGCAGGTGAATTGCTGGAAGTTGCCGTCGTTGATCTCCAGCCCCGTCTGGAACGGGGTGAAGATGTTCTGCGGCGAGCGGTAGAAATCCGCCGTATCGCCACCCGCCATGCGCCCACCGTGCACCTCGTAAAACAGGGGCGATGGCCGCCAGGGCTTGAGCACGCCGACGATGCGCACATCGGTATTGGCCAGCCGGAGGGTGCGGCCCACGCTGTTTTCGCCGTGGAACAGCTTGTGGTTGAAGTCGGAGGAGATCACCGCGACGCGCGCGTGCTTCTCGTCGTCATCAGCGCTCCACGCGCTGCCGTATTCGAACGGCACATCGAACATGCTGAAGAAATCGGTGGTGGTCGAGAGCATGTACTGCATGAGCGCGGGCAGGTTGGTTCCCGGCGCACGCACCTTCAGCTGGCTATCCACCATGATCGCCTGGCGATCGGCGCGCTTCGCGCTCCACAGGTCCATGGCCGAGCGGTAATCCATGAGCTCCGCGGGGTGCAGCGAGTTCACGCGCACGGTATCCGGGCTCACCTGCGGATAGAACAGCTGCGCGCTGCGCCCGGGGATCGGGTCGCCCGAGAGCAGGTGCATCACGGTGAGCGTCGTCATGCTGGTGCCGATGCCGACGGCGATGGCCAGCACCATGAGGCCCGTAAGCACCGGGTTGCGGCGCAGGCTGCGCACCGCCAGTTCGAAGTAGTAGCCAAACATTCCCTATCCGCCCCCTTTCGTCATGGCAGGGGTTGAGCAAGACGCGGGCCAAGCCCCGGGCCCAACCATACAGCGCGTGCGATCAGTCACTTAGGCCCGAGGGCCGCCGTGCCAGCCGGTGTCCGCGGACACTGTCCGTGTCCGCCGCCCACGCATGGCCGGACAAGGCACCGCGCCCTGCGCCATGCGCGGTTCCGGCCGGCTGGTCACATCGGCCTCGCGGATCGATCGGCTATGATCCCCTCGTTTCGGCGCCCTGCGGCGCCCTCGCGCCCTAAGGAACTTGCGATGCGATCGATCCGCGCCCTGACCCTGAGTGTCCTCATCAGCGCCGCCCTCGCCGGCTGCGTGACCCCGGGCGCTTCGCGGCCCGAAGCCCACAGCCCCTCGGGCGAGGCGACCCAGGCCGCACAGGCAATGTATACGCGCGGCCAGTTCGACCAGGCGGCGCAGGCGTATCTCGCGCTGGCCCAGCAGGATCCCGACCATCGCGACTACTACAAGCTGCTGGCCGGCGAGGCCTACCGCCAGGAGGGCGCGCTCGACCGTGCCGCGCCCGTGATCGCCGACATCCGCCGCTCGCACCTCGAAGGCGAGGATGCGCTGCGCTTCGATGCGCTGCGCGCCGAGATCGCGCTGAAGAACAATGATCCGAAGACCGCGCTGTCCCTGACCGGCAAGCCGCCGGCACGCGTGTCGCCGCAGGTCGAGCAGCGGCTCGCCGAACTGCGCGCGCGTGCGCAGGCGGCCTCGGGAGATCCGTGGAGCGCCGCCCAGACCCGCGTCGAGCTCGATGGCCAGCTGCGCGGCATCGATCGCGAACAGAACCGCCGCGAGATCCTGACCCTGCTCACCGGCATGGGCAACGCGGAACTCACCGCGCGCGGCACCGGCATGGGCGCGAACGACCCCATGCGTGCATGGGTCACCGAGGCCCAGGCCCAGCTCGGCAACGTCAGCCGCGCGCCGGCGGTGCTCGACCAGGCGGTCGGCACCGTCACCGGCAACCAGGGCGTGCGCGAGGGCTACAAGGTCCCGGACAAGGTCGCCCTGATCCTGCCGCTGAGCGGCCCGCTCGCCGGCGCCGGCGCGGCGATCCGCGATGGCTTCTTCACCCATTACGTGGATTCCGCGCACGCGAACGCGCCGCGCCCGGAGGTCGTCGTGTACGACGCCGGCAACGACGCCGCGCACGCGGTGGCCGCGTACGACAAGGCGGTCGCCGAGGGCGCGCGCTTCGTCGTCGGCCCGCTGAACCGCGAAGGCGTCTCGGCCATCTTCGCCAAGGGCGCACTGCCCGCGCCGATGCTCACGCTGAACTACCCCAGCGACAGCAAGAACCTGCCGCCGGCGGGCGCCAACGAATTCGGCCTGCTGCCGGAAACGGAAGGTGCGCAGGTCGCCGACCACATGGCCGACAAGGGCATGAAGACCGCCACGGTCATCGTCTCCACCGATGATTTCGCGCGCCGCGCCGGCAACGCCTTCAAGGCGGAGTGGCAGGCCCGCGGCGGCACGCTCGCCAGCCAGGTCACGCTCGACGCCAACAGCATCGACTTCTCCTCGCAGCTCTCCGGCCTGCCGGTGCCGACCGAGGAAGAAGCAACCACCAGCGGCGTCTTCATCAGCATGAAGCCGCAGCAGGCCCGCCTGTTGCTGCCGCAGCTGCGCCTGGCCAAGGACAACCTGCCGGTGTTCGCCACCTCGCACGTGTATTCCGGCGGCGACGATCCGACCTCGGATCGCGACCTCGAAGGCGTGGAATTCTGCGATGCACCGTGGCTGTTCGATGCGCAGCCCGGCCTGCCGCGCCGCGCCGACCTCGCGACCGCCCTGCCCTCGACCAAGGGTGTTGCGGCGCGCCTGTTCGCCTTCGGCATGGATGCGTGGGGCCTCGTGCCGTACATCGACTGGATGCGCGGCCACGCCGGTGCCTACCTGCCCGGCGCGACCGGCCAGCTCGTCGCGGATGAGTTCGGACGGGTCCGACGCGTACTCATCTGGGCGCGTTTCGCTGACGGCGTCGCCCACCCGGTCGCCGGTAGCCTTGAACTCGAAGCGCCGGCCACCGCGCCGACCGTCGAGAATGGCGGCGGCTAATCCCTGACCACCCCGGCGCGGAATGGAGTCCGCGTGAAAAGCGAAAGCCCCCGCACCACCCCGCGCCGCGCCACCGGAGACCACTTCGAGGACGCGGCGCGCTGCTATCTGGAAGACCGCGGCCTGCGCTTCGTGCAGGCCAACTTCCTCTGCCGGCACGGCGAGATCGACCTCGTCATGCGCCACCGCGAGGTGCTCGTCTTCGTGGAAGTGCGTTACCGGCGCAGCGCGGCGTTTGGCGGCGCGCTGGGTTCGATCACCGCACGGAAGCGCAAGCGGATCATCAGCGCCGCGCATATCTGGATGGCCGCGCATCCGTGGGATGCGGCACGGCCCTGCCGGTTCGATGTCGTGGCGTTTGAAGGGGATGATGTGGAGTGGGTGCCTGGGGCGTTTGATGCCTGAGGCAACGCCATCGCGCGCAAGCGCGCTCCCACAACAGCGGGGTTCCGACACCCTTGTGGGAGCGCGCTTGCGCGCGATAGGTCCCAGAACTAGCCGGGCTAGCCGGGCTGTTGTGGGAGCGCGCTTGCGCGCGATGGTTACGCCGTAACGCTAAACGCCTCGCGCCCCATCGACGCCAGCTCACCCACGCCATCAATCGTGATATCCGGCGGCGTCTCTTCCAGCTCCTTGCCCGCCGCGGCGGCGTAATGCCCCTGCTTCACCCACACGGTGGTGACGCGGTCGCCCATCAGCTTCTTCATCGCGACGAGGATGCGCGGCTTGTCGTCCACCATCACGTAGTGGTCGGCCGGGTAAGCCTTCTGCATGTCATCGAGCATTTCTTCCTTGTGCACGTAGATCAGCACGTCGCCACGAAACGCATCCCATAGCCCCGCGCGGCGGATCTTGCGCGGCTGGAACACGGTATCGCCGTCGGACATGATCACCGGCCGGCCGAGCGTGCGCAGGTGGTCGATCGCCTCGATGACACCGGGGAAGCGGCGCTCATCGAACGGGTAATCGAGCAGGAAGAAGCTCATCTGCATGAAATCCGGGCTGCTCTGCTTGCCGCGCAGGCGTTGCAGCACACCCAGATAGTCTGCGTAACCGACTTGCCCGCGGATCTCCTTGTCGATCGCGTTGTAGCGCTCGCGGCCTTCGGTGCCGAAGCGGGATTCCAGCTGCGCGGCGAGATCGGCGCTGAAACGGTCGTTATCGATCAGGGTGTTGTCGACATCGAAGAGAAAGACGATGGGATCGCGGGTGGACACGGGGAATCCTTACGCTGGGACGCTGGGCGGATATATGGGGACAGCCACTGTGATTCACAGGGCAAGGCATCGTCTTGTAGGAGCGCGCTTGCGCGCGATGGGTGCTCGCGGCAAACCCACCCCTGGCCGCGAACCCATCGCGCGCAAGCGCGCTCCCACAGGCGCACTGGCACTGGTCCACTGGCCCACAGGGCCGCGTCAGGCCCTGCGCGGGGGCACCAGGCTCAGGTGCTTGCCGCTGGTTGCGCCGGGCCTGGGCGCCAGCAGGCGTGCGATGTCGTCGGGGCTGACGGGGCGGGAGTAGAGGTAGCCCTGGCCTTCCTGGCAGCCGGCGCGGAGCAGGAAATCGTGTTGCGACTCCGTCTCGATGCCTTCCGCGATCGTATGCAGGCCCAGGCTGCGCGCGATCGCGACCATCGCCTCGGTGATCGCGACATCGTTGCCGCTCGCAGGCAGACCGGTGACGAAGCTGCGGTCGATCTTCAGGTACGCCACCGCCGGCAGCTTCAGGTAAGCCAGCGAGGAATAGCCGGTGCCGAAATCATCGATCGCCACGGCCACGCCCAGGTTGTGCAGGGCCAGCATGGCGCGCTCGGTATCCTCGCCCATGCGCAGGATCGCGCTCTCGGTGAGCTCCACCAGCAGGCGCTTGGGCGGGATGCCGCTCGCCAGCAGGGCCTGGCCCACGCCCGCAAGGAAATCCGGATGGCTGAAGGAACCGGCCGAGACATTCACCGCCATGCGCAGCGGAGGCAGGCGCGCGTCATCCCACAGGCGCAGCTGCTCCAGCGCGCGCTGCAACACCCACTGGTCGATCTGGCGGATCAGCCCGAGGCTCTCGGCGATCGGGATGAACTCATCCGGCGGAATCAACCCGCGCTCGGGATGCTGCCAACGGATCAGGGCTTCGACGGCGACGATGCGACCCGTCTTCATTTCCACGCTGGGCTGGTACACCAGGTGGAACTCATTGCGCTGCAGGGCCTGGCGCAGCTCGGCCGCAAGCTTCAGGCGGCGGCGCGCATCGGCGTGCATCTTCGGCGTGTAGAAGCGCAGTGCGTTGCGCTCCTCCATCTTGGCCACGTACATCGCCGCATCCGCATTGGCGATCAGCGTCACCGCATCGTTGCCGTCGAGCGGATAGCCGGCGATGCCGATGCTCGCGGAAACGAACAGCTCGTAATCGCCCAGGTCGAACGGCCGCGACAAGGCGGCCAACAGTGCTTCGGCCAGCACCAGCGCTTCTTCGCGCGAACGCAGGTCGGTCAACAGCACGGTGAACTCATCGCCACCGATGCGGCCGGCCACGTCATGCGGGGAAAGCAGCGAGCGGATCCGCTCGGCCACGCGGATCAGCAATGCATCGCCCGTGGCGTGGCTGTAGCTGTCGTTCACGACCTTGAATGCATCGAGGTCGACGAACAGCACGGCGGTGGCACCACGCGCGTGCGCGGCGCGCGTGATCGCCTCGGCGCAGCGCCGTTCGAATTCCGAGCGGGTGACCAGGCCCGTGAGCGGATCGTGCGTGGCCATGTGCTGCAGGCGCTGGCGGTCGGCCTTGCGCGTGGTGATGTCGGACACCACCGCCACGTAATGCTGCGGCCGGCCCTCGGCGTCGCGGATGCTGCTGATGCTCATCAGCTCCGGGTACACCGTGCCATCCGCGCGGCGGCTCTCCACCTCGCCCAGCCAGTTGTCACCCGCCGCGATCTCGTCCCACAGCGATTGCGGCAGCGGCCGGCCATCCGGCAAGGTGCGCGTCGCATCGAGCCGCTTGTTGCGCAGCATGTTCAACGGCATGCCGGTGAGCTTCTGGTGCGCCGCGTTCGTGGTGGTCACGCGGCGATCGGCGTCGGCGATGATCACGCCCTCGGCGATGCTCGCCAGCGCTTCTGCGGCGATCTTGCGTTCCTGTTCCATCGCGACGCGGTCGGAGATATCGCGGACGATCGCCTGGCACACCTGCTGCTGGCCCCAGACGACCAGGCTGCTCTGCGTTTCCACCGGGCGGGTGCCGCCATTCGCGGAACGCAGCAGGCCCACGCCGGAATGGGCGGAACCTTCAAGGAACAACGTCGCCAGCGGCAGGCCGATCAACTCGCCGCGCTGGCAACCCACCCACGCGGCCGCGCGATGGTTCGCATCGAGGATGGCCCCGGTGGCCTCGTCCACCATGAAAATCGCATCCGCCGCGCTGTCGAACAGCAGGCTGTAGCGCTCCTCGGTGCCGCGGATGCCCGCGAGCACGCGCCGCGCGAAACGCACCCAGAGCAACGCGGCCAGCAAGGCCACGGCGGTGACCGTGAAAAACAGCACGCGCCCCAGCCAGGAGGCGCCGTTCGCAATATCCAGCGAGAAGGCCTTGGCGCGTGGTTCGATGAAACGGTTGAGCTCCTCGATGCGCGCACGCTCGCGCTCCACGGCCGGCGCATCCATGGTGCCGGTCTCGTACGCGTGCTCCAGGCGGTCGGCGGTGTCTTCCAGCTCGACCAGGCTGCTGTCGACGGAGCGCCATTCGGCCACCGCCTCGCGCACATAAGGCATCCCGCTGAAGTGGGCGAAGATGAAGACCATGCCCGGGATCGCCTCGGGGATGACCCCGCCGCGGGCGAAGGCATCCTCGACCTCATCGTATTCGTAGTGGCCGCTGGCGATCGCATCGCGCGCCCAGCGGTCGGAGGTCAGGACCGCATAATTGCTGCGGAAGCTCTCCAGGTCGGCACGGCGTCCCTGCGCCGCGTAGGCGTCCAGGTCGATCACCGCCTGCTTCTGGGCTTTCGACCAGAGACTCTCGCCGTTGAGGAAACCGGCGAGAGTCACCTGGGTCTGCATGGCCACCCAGGTCAGGGCAAGGACGAGCACCGCACCCGCCACAAGCGCGTACGCCAGGGGCCGGAGGCGCCTGGTGAGCGGTTGAAGATGGTTGGATTCAACACGGTGCATCGTCTAACAGATTCCCTTTCCAAGGAGGATAGTGCGCTAACGACCCAACTTGCGAGTTACGCGGCCACCTCGTTCAACGTGCGATACGAGCCGACCACATCCATGCAGCGATCCAGCGTGATAGCCATGCTGACATAGCTGCGACGCACGCACTCCTTGATGTGCTCCACCTGGTCCACCGGGGGGTTGGTCCCCAGCAGGGTGCAGACGATCTCGAGCGCTTCCCACGGATGGGTATCGTCATAAGCGGCGTGAAGCTGAAGCCAGCGCAGGCCGGCTTTGCGGCCCGAAATCGGCAAGCTCTCCGCGTAGGCATTGCTTTCATAGACAATTTGCGACCAATCGCCGGTCGCCCCTTCCACCGCGTAGTTCGTGGCGGCCATGCTGGCGGCCAGCGAATCGTGCCGGCTGACCTCCTCGCACCAGTCGGCCAGGGCCTGCGAGCCCTTCGGCGGTTCGGCGTTCAGCACCTCCTCGCGCGACACGCCCGCGGATTCCGCCCAGTTCAGCCAGTACTCCGCGTGGTTCTGCTCGACGCGGATGTTGCGCACCAGCCAGCGCCGGGCCAGGTCATCGCCCGGGCTGCGGCCGAAGCGGGTCTTCAGCAGGCTGTGGGCCATATAGCCCGGGAAGCGCTCGATCACCGGCCACACCCCCACCATGAAGTTGCGGGTGGCCTCCGGATCCAGCTGGGCCGCGATCATCTGCGACCACATCTCGTGGCTGACGATAGCCCGACGTGCATCCTCACAGGACGAAACCATGTCCTGCGCCCAGAGCGGATAGCTGGTGATGTCCATCTGCGGGCCGGTCAGTTCAAAACGTGCATTCATGTCGATCTCCCTAAAGATCACTGCCATTGAGGTTTCAGGGCAGGCCCGGGCGTCCCGCGGCCCGCCCCGCCGGCACCCGTTGCGGGTGCCGAATCGTCATTAGGGCACAAGGGGTCTTCACACTTGTCGATTGGCAGCCGCGGCCTTGTGGGAGCGCGCTGTGGGAGCGTGCTTGCACGCGATGGGTGCTTGCCAGATGCCCATCGCGCGCAAGCGCGCTCCCACAGCCCCCCTCTGAGCGGCCCGGGGCTAGTAGGCCAATGGTCATGGACACGCGCGGCCTCGCCCGGGCTTATCGTTGGCACCTGTTCACCCACGAGGCCGCACGCCCATGAAATCCACGATCCTCGCCGCGGCCATCGCCTGCGGCCTTGCCAGCACCGGTGCCCTTGCCGCCGGCGCACCCTCCGGCATCGACCTGAAGGGCATCGACCACAGCGTGCAGCCCGGCGATGACTTCAACGGCTACGCCAACGGCGCCTGGATCAAGACCGCCCAGATCCCCGCCGACCGCTCCAGTACCGGCGTGTTCCTGCAGGTCTTCCAGCTGGCCGAGAAGCGCAACGCCGACCTGATCAAGGCCGCCGGCGCCGGCAACCCGGCCGCGGGCAGCAACCAGCGCCTGATCGCCGACTACTACAAGGCCTATATGGATGAAGCCGGCATCGAAAAGGCCGGCCTCACCCCGCTCAAGCCGGAACTCGACGCGATCGCCGCGATCAAGGACCGCAAGGCGCTCTCCACCGCGCTGGGCGCCCAGCTCCGCGCCGACGTCGATCCGATCAACGCCACCAACCTCGACACCGAGCACCTGCTCGGCCTGTTCGTGGCCCAGGGCCTCGAGGATCCCTCGAAGAACGTGCCCTACCTACTCCAGGGCGGCCTGGGCATGCCCAACCGCGATTACTACCTGAAGACCGACAAGGACATGGCCGAGACCCGCGCCAAGTACGCCACCTACGTGCAGGCCGTCCTGGCCGCCGCCGGTGACAAGGACGCGGCAGCGGAAGCCAAGGCCATCGTCGCCCTCGAGACGAAGATCGCCGAGGCGCACGAATCCATCGTCGACAGCGAAGACGTCCACAAGGCCAACAACCCGTGGCCGCGCACCGCGTTCGCCACGAAGGCCCCGGGCATCGACTGGGATGCGTACTTCACCGCCGCCGGCCTCACCGACCAGTCCACCTTCGTGGTGTGGCAGCCGAACACGGTGACGAAGCTCGCCGCCCTCGTCGGCAGCGAACCCATCGATACCTGGAAGGCCTGGCTGCGCTTCCACGCGATCAACGAAAACGCCAGCGGGCTCATCGGCAAGAAGTTCGACGACCTCGCCTTCGACTTTTACAGCAAGACGCTGACCGGCACGCCGAAGCAGCGCGACCGCTGGAAGCGTGGCGTCGGCCGCGTCAACGCCGACCTTGGCGATGCCGTCGGCCAGATCTACGTCAAGCAGTACTTCCCCGCCTCGTCGCGCGCGGAAGTGCAGGACATGGTGAAGAACATCCTGAAGGCCTTCGACGACCGCGTCGGCCAGCTGGAGTGGATGACCCCGGCCACGCGCGAGAAGGCCAAGGCCAAGATTGCCACGATCAAGGTCGGCGTCGGCTACCCGGATACCTGGCGCGATTATTCGAAGCTGGAGATCAAGCCCGACGATGCCGTGGGCAACCACATGCGCGCCGGCCTTGCCGAATACACGCACCAGAAGGCCAAGCTCGGCAAGCCGGTGGATCGTGACGAGTGGTGGATGACCCCGCAGACCGTCAACGCGGTGAACCTGCCGCTGCAGAACGCGCTGAACTTCCCCGCCGCGATCCTCGAAGCGCCGTTCTTCGATCCGAAGGCGGACCCGGCGTCGAACTACGGTTCGATTGGCGCCGTCATCGGCCACGAGATCAGCCACAGCTTCGACAACCTCGGCGCCGAGTTCGACGCCCAGGGCCGCCTGGCCAACTGGTGGACCGATGCCGACCAGAAGCACTTCAAGGAAGCCGGCCAGAAGCTGGTCGCGCAGTTCAACGCGTATGAAGCCTTGCCCGGCCTGCACGTCAACGGCCAGCAGACCCTCGGCGAGAACATCGCCGATGTGTCGGGCCTGACCATCGCCTACGCCGCGTACAAGAACAGCCTCGGCGGCAAGCCCGCACCGGTCATCGACGGCCTCAGCGGCGACCAGCGCTTCTTCCTCGCCTTCGCCCAGAGCTGGCGTGAGAAGACCCGCGACGCCGCCCTGCGCCAACAGATCGTGGGCGACGTCCACGCCCCG
The DNA here is from genome assembly GCF_055584245.1 of Luteibacter sp. NPDC104163. Classification (NCBI taxonomy): domain Bacteria; kingdom Pseudomonadati; phylum Pseudomonadota; class Gammaproteobacteria; order Lysobacterales; family Rhodanobacteraceae; genus Luteibacter; species Luteibacter sp. NPDC104163. The sequence continues at coordinate 34,834 of NZ_JBVJMK010000022.1, read as the reverse complement.
GGCAACTTCCGCGCCCAGACCGTCCGCAACATCGACCAGTGGTACGACGCCTTCCAGCCCAAGGCCGGCCAGAAGCTCTACCTCGACCCGAAGCAGCGGGTGAAGATCTGGTAAGGCAGGGCTGGTTCGGCTGACTCCAAGACTGTGGGAGCGGGGGGGGGGGGGGGGGGGGGTGGGGGGGGCGGCCCCCCCCCCCCCGCGCCGCCCCCCCCCACACCCCCCCCCCCCCCCGCCCTCCCGTGCGCCCCCCCCCCCCCCCCCCCGGGCCAAAAAACCCGTGGGTGGGGGGGGGGGGGGGGGGGGGGTGGGGGCCCCCCCAACCCCCCCCGCCCCCCCCCCCCGCTCCCACAACAGCCAGGGCAACAGCAACAGCCTTCAGGCGTGGCGGCGGATGCGCTTTTCGACCACGCCCAACAACCCATCCACCGACAGCGCCAGCGCGCCAACGAGCAACGCGCCCTGCACCACGTACGCTGTGTTGTTACCGACGAGGCCTTCGACGATCGGCGCACCCAGCGTCGCCGCGCCGACCGCAGATCCAATCGTCGCGGTGCCGACACTCACGATCGCCGATAGCCGGATGCCCGCCATGATCGGGCCCGCCGCGAGTGGCAGTTCGACTTCCCATAACCGGCGCCAGCGGCCATAACCCATGCCGTCTGCTGCGTGCAGCGCGCTCGAAGGCACCTGGTCGATGCCGGCCACCGTCTGCCCGAGCACCGGCAACACGCCATAAAGCGTTAACGCCAGCAGCGTTGGGGCCGCGCCGAAGCCAAGCAGCGGTACGGCGATCGCCAGCACCGCCACCGGCGGAAAGGTCTGCCCAATCACGGCCACCGCACGCACCGTCGGCAACAACGAACGGCCCGCCGGGCGCGTGGCGAGGATGCCAAGCAGCAGGCCCACGACCACGGCAATCAGCGTGGCCGCCGCGACGAGTGCGGCATGCGCAAGCGTCAGTTCGGCGAAGGAAGTTCGCCAGTACACCGGGTGCGAAAGCTCTGGCAGCCACGCGTGGAACAGCGGGCCTGCATGTGGAAGGGCGAGCATGAGCCCGAGCAGCACAACCAACGGTAGCCACGCTCTCATGTCGCCACATCCGTTGTGGGAGCGCGCTTGCGCGCGATACAACGCCTCGATGGCGTATCGGGCGAGCACCCATCGCGCGCAAGCGCGCTCCCACAAGAGCAGGGGCTGCTCATCGCGGTCTTGCCACGATGTCGGTCAGCAGGATGGCGCCGCCGCCTTCTACGGGCAGGCGGTCGCGGCGTTGGGCGAGCATCGCGCCGAGCGCTTCCTGTAGCGTGGCTTGTGCCGGGATCGGCTCGCCTTCCGCGTGTTCGTCGCGACGCACGCTGTCGCGCACGTTGCGCACCGCCAGCTCGCGCAGGTAGGCGCGCGTGCCGCCAACGAATTCGTTGACCCGGTCATCCACCGGTGAACGGATGAGTTCGAGCGGCGTGCCGACCTGGGCGAGCCGGCCATCCAGCATCAGGCCCACGCGGTCGCCGAGCAGGAAGGCTTCATCCATGTCATGCGTGACAAACAACATCGCCGTACCGGTATCGCGCTGGATAGCCTTCACGCTGGCCTGCAGCGATTCGCGCGTCAGCGGATCCAGCGCACCGAACGGCTCATCCATCAGCACGATCTCCGGTCGTGCCGCGAGCGCGCGCGCCACGCCGACGCGCTGTGCCTGGCCGCCCGAAAGCGTATCGGGGTAGCGTTCGGCCATGCCCGGCTCATCGAGCTTCAGCAGGTCGATCAACTCGGCGACACGCGCATCGATGTCGCGCTTCGACCAGCCCAGCAGGCGCGGGACGGTCGCGATGTTCTCGGCCACGGTGCGGTGCGGGAACAAGCCCACCGACTGGATCGCGTAGCCGATGCCGCGGCGTAGCGTTTCGATCGGCTGGGTCGCGACGTCCTTGCCGTCCACCAGCACGCGGCCGCGATCGATATGCGTCAGCCGGTTCACCGTGCGCAGCAACGTGGACTTGCCAGAGCCCGAGGGCCCGACGAGGACGAAGAACTCGCCATCTGCCACGCGCAGCGAGAGGTCTTCGATCACCACGTGATCGCCGAAGGCCTTGTGGACGTGGTCGAACTCGATCATGCGCGGCGCTCGTTCATGGCCAGCAGGCCCTGGAAAAGAAGATCGGCGGCAAGGGCCAGCGCGATGATTGCCAGCGTACCCAACAGCACCATGTCCGTCGCGCCCTGGCCGATGCCGAGGAAGACGAAGCGGCCGAGGCCACCGGCGCCGATCAGCGCGGCGACCGCCGCGAGGCCGATGGTCTGCACCGCGACGATGCGCAAGCCGGCGAGAAGGACCGGCCAGCCGAGGGGCAGCTGCACTCGAAGCAGCACCTGGCCGCGGGTCATGCCCAGGCCGCGTGCGGCTTCGCGGGTATCGCCCGGCACCGCGTCGAGGCCAGCCGCCGTGTAGCGGACGACCGGCAGCAAGGCATAAAGCACCAGGGCGAACACCGCGGGCGCTGCACCGGTTCCGCCGAACCCGAGCGCGCCCAGCGCAGGCCACTCGCGCGCCAGCCAGGCGAACGGACCAATCAGCAAGGCGAACAAGGCGAGCGACGGCACCGTCTGCAGGAATGCCAGGACGCCGAGCAGCGCCCCACCCGTCCGGCGCTTGCGCCAGGCGATGTAGCCAAGCGGAGCACCTACGGCAAGCGCGATACCGAGCGTCACCAGCGATAACGTCACGTGCGTCGCGAGCGCATCGGCGAAGGCGCCGCGCTGTGCGCGCCATTCGCGGACGAGGCCGATATCGTGGAACGCGCCGACCGCCGCGCCGGTAACGAACACCGCTGCCACGCATATCCAAGCCGCAGTGCGCCACGCGATACGCAGGTGGCGCAGGCGGTCCAGCAGGAGCAGCGCTGCCGCCAGCCACATCACCCAGAAGCCCGCACCGAGTTGAATACGCGTCGTTGGCATTGCCTGTTGCAGGAGTTGCGTGGCGTCGTGTGCAGCGAGGAAGGGCAGCCCGATCGTCAGCAACCCGGCAACGAGGGCGCCACCACGCCAGAAGCCCGCCGCGCCCGCGAGCAGCCAGGCTGCCGCCAGCAACGCGATGTGTGGATTCGCCGGGTGCCCGCTCAGCAGGCGATTCGGCGCGACGTGCAGGAACGCCAAGCCAACCGCCGCAGCAAGTCCCACGGCACAAAGCACAACGACCGGTAACCTCCCCCGCTCTTGTGGGAGCGCGCTTGCGCGCGATAGCCGGTCGCCTCGCCCATCGGTTGGGCGAGCACCCATCGCGCGCAAGCGCGCTCCCACAGTCATTTGGCGGGGCCTATGCCGCGCAGGTAATCTGCCGCGACGACAGAGGCGTCTTCGCCATCGATCTGCGTGCGAGCGTTGAGCGCGCGCAGGCGTTCCACCGTCAGCGGGGCGAACGCCGCCTCCAGCGCGCCGCGCATCGCGGGGTAGCGCTTCAGCACGGCGTCGCGCACCACGGGCGCGGGCTGGTACACCATTTCCACATGCTTCGGATCCTCCAGCACGACCAGGCCGGTCACCGCGATGGCCCCGTCGGTCGAGTAGACCATGCTGGCATTCACCCCGGAAATCCCCTCGGCCGCCGCCTTGATCGTCGCCGACGTATCGCCACCCGCCAGCACCAGCAACTGCTCGCCGCGCAGCGTGAACCCATAGGCCTGCTGGAACGCGGGCAACGCCGCATCGCTCTCGACGAACTCCGCCGAGCCGGCCAGCAACACGTCCTCACGGCCGGATGCCCCGGCCCCTGAAGGAGCGCGCTTGCGCGCGATCGGCGTTACCGCAGCCCCGCCATTAACCCACCGCGCAAAATCCACCAACGACCGCAACTCTTCCGCCTCCGCCACATCCCTTCGCACACCGATCGCCCAATGGTTATCCGCCGGCGCCGGCTTCAGCCACGTCACATGGTTCACCCTGTCCAGCGAAGCGGCCAGCGCGTAGGCCTTCGCGGCATCGCGAAACGCCGGGTCGCTTTCGCGGTGGAAGAAGAACGCGGCATTTCCCGTGTACTCCGGATACACATCGAGATCGCCACCGAGCAACGCACGCCGGACGATCGAGGTAGGCCCGAGCTGGGTGCGGTCCACGACCGGGATCCCCTCGCGCTTCAGCACCTGCAACACCACCTGGCCGAGGAAAGCCCCCTCGTTGTCAGCCTTGGAGCCGACGCGCACGGCCTCCTGGGCCGAGGCACCTAGCGATAGCAAAAGCATGCAGAGCAGGACAACGTAGGAGCCCACCCTGTGGGCGACAGCTTTCGCGAGAGGCCTGCAGGGCCTGTTGCCATACGGCGAAAGGCGTCGCCCACAGGGTGGGCTCCTAGGGGCGGTGGGTGCTTGCGGTTGCGACGGGCTTAGCGAGCACCCATCGCGTGCAAGCACGCTCCCACAGGCGGTGCGCGTCATCGCAGGAGCAGGTCCGTGAAGGTGCGTTTGAACGCGGGGTCGATCGGGGTGGCGTCGACGCTGGCGGGCAGGCCCTTGAAGCGTGCCTCGAACTCCGCGACGGCGCGGCTGAAGCGCTCGGCGCGGCCCTCGCCGTCGCCGGCCATCGCGTACGACAGCACGCGTGCAGCCTGCCCCGCCAGGTCCACGTCGTCGGGCAGCGCGGAGATATCGCCCCATACCTGTTTCAGGTACAGCACGGCATCGCGCGCGCGGCGCATGCGATGCAGCAGGCCGCGTGGCATCGAGTGTTCAGGGGTAAAGCGGGCCACGATGTCCTGTGGCCGGCTGACCAGTCGCGACCCGAGGTCGATGCGGATACACAGCCACGCGGGATCGAACAACCACGTACGCGGCCGCGGCTCGTCGCTGTACGGCAGCGCCTCTCCATTCACTTCGACACTCTCCGGGATGCCCGCATCAAGCAGCTCGACCACGTAACGCCGGGTCGTCGGCCGGCCGGTGTACTCGCCGTCCATCGCGTCGATATGCACACGGTGCGCACGATCGCCGCGTCGGCTGCGCACGGTGGTCCGTGCGAAGGCACCGCGCTGGTAACCCTGCGTCGCGCCGTCATCGTCATACAGCGCGGTATGGCCTTCCTCACCGGGAAAGACCTGCAGGATCAGCGTATCCGGCACCGTCGACAGGTTACGCATGCCCTCCGGATAAAGCGGTACCACGCTGCCCGGGCGCACGAAAATCGGGATCTCTTCCAGGTTATACGAACGCGCGAGGATGCCGCCGCCTTCATACGATTCCGCGCCATCCCGGCTGTACCACATGCCCGGCGGCAGCCACACCGGGAACGGCACGGTGCCGTCTTCACCCACGTGCGTCGTCACCGGCGCCACGAGGATGTCGTTGCCGAACATGTACTGCGACGGGTTGGTATACGCCTCTTCGTGCTCCGGCCAGTGGTAATACATGGGCCGCACGATCGACAGGCCCGTGTCGTATGCATCGCGCGCGGCGCCATAGATGTACGGCGCCAGCTGGTAACGCAGGCGGATCGCCGCGAACACCGCGTCGCCATACGGCGGCCCGAAGTGCCAGGGCTCCTTGTGCAGGCTCGCCTCCTTCGCGGAATGCGTGCGCAGCACGGGCGAGAACACACCCAGCTGCATCCAGCGCGCGTACAGCTCCGGATCGAGGTGACGCTCCGGCCGCGGGATCGCCTTGTCGAAGGTGTGGCCGCCGATGTCATGGCTCCAGTAGCCGTAAAGCACGTTGGAAGCCATGGCTGTGAAGTGCGGCTGGAACGCGAGCGAGTTCCAGCTGATTACGCTGTCGCCCGAGAAGCCGATCGGGTAACGATGATTCCCGAGCCCGCCCCAGCGGTGGTAGATCAGGCCACGCTGGTCGCTCTCGCGCTGCATCTCGGTGAAGAACACATGGTTGAGCCACCACGTATTCGAAAGGCCCGGGAACGCCTTCGAATCCTTCCACTGCTGCCAGTCCAGCCACCAGAAATCCACGCCCTGCTTCTCAAGCGGCACCAGGATCGTATCGAACAGGGCGCGCATGTACGGCTGCGACGTGCCCTCGAACGGTATGGGTGCCTTCGTCGAGGTATCCCACGACAGCGCCTTCGCCATCGCCTCGTAGTTTTCCTCGTGCGGCATGACGCCCGAGGCCGGGTGCAGGTTCAGCGTGATGTGCAGGTTCTCGCCATGCGCCCAGCGCATGAAGGCCGCGGGATCGGGGAACAGGCTGCGGTTGAAGGTGTAACCCGTCCAGCCGGATTGTTCACCGAAGACGTCCTTGTGCTCATGCCCCGGCCGCAGCGACAAGCGGGGCGTCGTATGCCAGTCCATGTCCAGCACCAGCACATCGAGCGGGATACGCTCCTTCTCGAACCGCGCGCCAAGCGTGCGCAGTTCCCCGTCGGAGTAATTCCAGTAACGCGACCACCAGTAACCGAAGACGAAGCGCGGCGGGATCGGCTGCGGCCCCGCGATGGCCGCGAAATCGGCGATCGCCGCGCGGAAGTCGTGGCCGTAGCCGAAGAAGTACCAGTCCTGGCGCTCACCCTCGGGTTGCCCGGCGACCCAGCCTTCATCGTCGATGCCGAAGCTGCCGGTGTCATCGACCACGTGCCAGCCGTCGCGCGCGATCAGGCCCTCTTCCAGCGGGAGCTTGGTCCCGTCCTGCCAGGTGTCGCCGTCATAGCGGTCGAGCGTGCGGTAGGTGCCACCGAGGTTGTGCTTCTGCACGTCGCCCGGATGCCACGTCAGTTCCTGGCCAGGGCCCCGCACCACGATCGACAGGTTGTCCTCGGTGAACCGGCCCGAGTCCTTGGTGTAGCGCACGCGCAGCAGACCGGTATCGACCTGCAGGGTCGTGTCGTCTTCCTCGATATGGAACGGCGGCACGTCCAGCGCCCGGTGGACGACGACCTGGGTACGGATATCGCGGAAGACGCCCTCGGCGCTCCACTCCAGCCGGATAAGCCGCGGCGAAAGCACGGTGAAACGCACCGTCCCGCGCTCGATGGTGGCCTCGGGCCAGGCGGCGGCGCCGGCCTGGGGCGGGAGGTCGTTCGTGGCTGCCATGGGCTTCGCGCACCTCGTCATAACCAGAGGTGGTCGATTATGACGCGTCGCCGCATGGTGTGCCGGTGAAGGTTTGACACCGAATTGGCGATTCCTGCACTTCCCGCACGGCAAGGTCGCACTCTGACAACGTGACGGAGGGAGTACCACCATGAACGAAGATCAAGTCCGCGGCGCAGCCAACACCATCGGCGGCCGGGTCCAGCGTGCCGCAGGCGCCCTCACCGGTGACCACGAACTCGAGGGCCAGGGCGCCGTTCGTGAAGCGGCCGGCCGGGTCCAGCAGAAGGCCGGCGATGCGGTCGAGACCGTCCGCGACGTCGTCGCCCACCGCCCGCTGGGCGCGATCCTGAGCGGCTTCGGCGTCGGCATCCTGGTCGGCATGCTACTGGCCCGCCGCGACTAAGTAGGCCTGAAAACTGTGGGAGCGGGGGTGGGGGCGGGGGGGGGTTTCGAAAACACACAACCGCGCAAACGCGCGGCCCCAAGTGATT
>NZ_JBVJMK010000022.1:0-27306 GCF_055584245.1 Luteibacter sp. NPDC104163 | reverse complement strand
CATCCCCCGCCCCCCCCGCCCCTATTTCCCCCTCAACCCGGGGGGCGCGCGCGGCCGCGCGATGGGGGTTACCGAAACCTCCATCGCGCGCAAGCGCGCTCCCACATGTCTTTTTGATGATTGGGGGTTTAGCAGTACCGAGCTTTCAGCTGCCCAACGGTCAGCGGGCTTTCGGTCGGATCCATCGCCTGCATCACCAGCCATTCACAGAAGGTCGGGGTGTTGACGGGCAGGTCGAAGCTCACGTGGCGCTCGAGGGAATCGATCACATCCTCGGGGAGGTCGAGCACCCAGGTGGCATCGTTCACATCGGCGCAGCCTTCCAGGATCACGGAAAGGGGGGCAATCGGTTCGATGCGTGCAGCGGCCAGCGCCATGGTCGGTTCCTCGCGTAGGTCTTGGGCATATCTACCCTGATTACATGACGGACCGGCGCGAAAAATGTGACAAATCGCCGTTAACGCCCGGGCTGTCGGTTAGCAAAAGGCCCGTAGGGCACGGGAAAAGCGTGCTCCCTGCCACCTTTCGCTATCCCGTCCGGGAGCTTTCGTTTTGCTTACGAGGCGTTATCTGGGTGAGGTTTTTCGTAGCCGCACGGTGATGTGCGGCTTCTTGTGGGAGCGCGCTTGCGCGCGATGGGGTCCGGGGCTGGCACCCATCGCGCGCAAGCGCGCTCCCACAGGGAAGGTATCAGCCGTCTTTGCCCAGGCCGGTCTGCTGCAGAAGGATCAGCAGGGTGCTATCGATCCAGCGGCGGGCGTAGCTCTCGCGTTTGCCGGTTAAGTGCACCGTGGCGAGTTGCTCGCTGGGGACCGGGGTGGCGCTTTCGCCTTCCACGCGCACCCTGTACCACACGGCGGCGGGGCGGAGTTCCTTCGGCGGGGCGGTGGGGTTCAGCGGGATCGGGCCGCCGCGTTCTTTCGCGAGGGCCAGGCTCGGCAGGTGCTCGAGCGCGCCGTTATCAATGGTCACGACCTTGCCATGCAGTGGTGTGGCCGAACCCTTCGGGAACACGGTGGCCTCGCTGCCGAGCGACAGGCGCGCGCGGTCGGCTTCGGACACGAGCGCCTCGACGCGCCAGCGCGATCCGCCAATGATCGTGGCCATGCGCGCACTGGTCGAGACCCAGCTACCCGCGCGCAATGTTTCATCGAGATCGCGCACCACGCCATCCGCCGCGGCGACGATCCGCAGCCGGTGCAGTTCCGCCGTGCTCGCGAGCTTCTGCGCGTCGTACTGCTCGGCCATGCGGTCCGCGACAACCTGCTTCGCCACGCCATCGCGATCCAGCGCCGAGGCACCACGCGCCGCGGATTCATACGCTTCGCGCAACGCATCCGCCTTCGCGCCCTCATCCTGCGGCGTGGGCGCGGAAAGCTCGAACAACACCTCGCCACGCTTCACCGCCTGGCCTTCGTGCACCAGCACCTTGTCCATCTGCGCGGGATATGGCGTGAACACCGGCTGCTCGAAGCCCGATTCCACGACGCCGTCGCCCTTGATCGATGCCGACCAAGGCACCAGCAACACCAGCGCGACCGCGCCGATGCCGATGAGCCAGCGGCGGGCCACGGGCCAGCGGATCTCGGCGCGGCGCTGCCACCACACACGGGCTTCGTACTGCATGGGTTTCACCACGAACGTCAGGATTTCCACGAGGAACAGGATCAGGCCCATCGCCTTGAAGAAGGCGTGGTAGACCACGACGGCGATGCCCACGAACAACGTGAGCCGGTACAGCCAGGTCGTAAAGGCAAAACCAGTAAGGAATGCGGCGAACGGCTTCGACACTGCATCCGGTCGCGGATCCTCGATACCGAGGAACGTGCGCCGGACCCAGCGCTTCGCCCAGCGCCCTGCCCGCTCGTGCAGGCCCGGGTAGTCGAGCGCATCGGCCAGGATGAAGTAGCCATCGAAACGCATGAACGGGCTCGCGTTCACCGCGATCGTCAGTACCCACGCGGTGGTGCCGAGGAAGAACAGCGCATTGCGGAAATTGCCATCCGGCGCGAACGACCACAGCAGCGTGCACCATGCCGCGAGCACCAGCTCGGCCATCACGCCGGCGGAGGCGATCGCGAGGCGCTTCTGCGAGCGCTCCAGCTTCCAGCTCTCACCCGTGTCCGTATACGCCATCGGCCACATCACCAGCAGCGCGACGCCCATGTGGCCGACGCGCACGCCATGCTTCGTGGCCATGAACGCGTGGCCGAACTCATGCCAGCATTTGGAGAACACCAGCGCGCCAGCGAAGGCAAACACGCCGTCCCAGGTCAGCGCGCCGCGCAGGTTCGCCTGCACCACATCCCACTGGCGCGCGGCGAAGACCACGCCGAGCACGGCGGCGAGCAGCGTCACCACCAGGAAGCGCGTGGTGAACATCCACTGGATCCACGGCAGCGCCTTCGCGAGGAAGCGCTGCGGCCGGACCAGCGGTACGCGGATGAACAGGTAGTTCTGCAGCAGCCAGTGGCCCAGCGACGTCGTGCGTTTCGGCGTGGCGCTACGCAGCAGCTGTTGCTGCTTCAGGAACATCACGAACTCGATGACATCATCCGGCTCGGGCTGCAGCGTGGTCGACGCGGCGATCGCTTCCGCGATGGCCGCCGGTTCGGCGAGGCCCCAGTGCTGCAGGATCTCGAATTCCAGCCAGCCGATGCGGAAGAACTGGTTACGCACGGGATCCGACAGATGCCACGCGGGCGAGCCATCGCGATTGCGGCCGGCCGGGTGGATATCCAGCTCCTCGCGCAGCAATGGCCATGGCGGCGGCGCGGGACCCATGCCCAGGCCAGCGCCGCTGGCGGCCATGGCGGCCGCCGCGTTCATACCCCGCCCCAGGCCCGCACGGTGGCGATCGGGCGGCGCAGCAGCAGGTAGCCGAGCACGTTCCAGTGGCCGGAGACACGCGCCGTGCCCTGCAGGCCGATGCGCGCCGCCGAAGCGTCGCCATCCACCGTGCCACGCAGCACGTAGCTCGCCACGCCGGTCGGCGATTCCACCGGCTGGTAGCCGGCATAGTCGAGGCGCGCACCCACCGGGCTGAGCGGTGCGACCTTCAGGAACACCGTCATCGGCGCCCCGCTTTCCAGGTTGGTCGGCTCACCCACCGGTGCCCAGGCGCGCACGCCCAAGGTATGCGGATCGGCGAGCAGGCCGATGCGTTCGCCGGTCTGCACCGGGCGGCCGGCCCAGTCGTCCGGATCCGAATACACGAACACGCCATCGGCGGTCGCGCGGATCTCCAGCTTTTCCACTTCACGCTGCAGCGAAGCGACATCCACCTCGCGCTCGTGCAGCTTGCCCTCGGCCATGCCGAGGTCGGCCTTCGCGTTCTGGCTTTCGATCGCCTGCTGCGCGGCCTGGTGCATTTCCACGTTCGCCGTCGCGAGCTCGGCCTGGGCCACGGCCAGCTTGTTGCGCAGCGTGGTGTCGTCCAGCTCGGCGAGCACCTGGCCGGCCTTCACCGTCGCGTTCGGCGCGACGACCATGCGGCGGATCACGCCCTCGCGCGGCGAGGCGATCACCTGGCTATGCAGCGAGATGATCTCGGCCGGCACCAGCGTGTATTCGCGCACCGGAAGCAGCAGCACAAAAATCAGGCCGGCGAGGATATAGCGCCAGCGCTTGCCACTCGTCGCCGCACGCCACCAGCGCTGCACGCGCGATGGGCGCGCCACCAGCGACCACCACGCATAGCCGTACAGGCCGGCCATCTGCAGCAGTGCGAATTCATCGCCGTCGGACGTCAAGGTGGTCGGCCACGGCTCGTCGCGGCCGAGGAACAGCAGCGCACCGACCGACTGGTCGGGCCCGACCAGCGGAAGCACCCACACATGTGCCGGGAACCATTCGCTCCAGCCCGCGGCGAGTTCGTCGTCAAGCAGGTCCGGCGAAAGCGGCAGCACGCGCGCGTTCCCCGGCAGCTCGGCACAGCGCGCTGCCACCGCCTTCGCCACGCCCGACAGCCACAACGCATACGGCGTATTCGGATCGACGTCCGCCAGCCCGGAATGCGCCACCAGGCGCGGCGGCCGCGCGGCTGGCAGCACCACCAGCGCCGCCTGGCGGTAATCCACCAGCAGGCGTGTGTCGTTGCACGCGGCGAAGCCGAGTTCGGTGGCGGTCGTCGCCGCCTCCACGCGCGAGGCAAGCGCGTAGAAGCGCGACGACGCCGGCGTCGTGGCGGCAGGCTTGGCGGTCATGCGCTCAGCCCTTGCCCGGCGCGGCGCGACCGCTCATGCCCGGCAGCACCTGGCTGGTATCGCCGGTGAAATCCGCTTCGATCTCGATGGTCTGGCTCACCGCATCCACGCGCCCGCTGAGGCGGGTCACCGTGAGCTGGTAATGCGCGCCGGTTTCGTCCACGGTCGCGTCCAGGTGCGCACCGGGCTTCAGCCAGCTGATCCAGTTGGAAGGCACGTTGAGGCGCGCCTTGGGCGTGCCGGTGCCGACGAGGTCGACCACCGGTGCGCCGGCACCCACGCCCTGCCCTTCCTTCACGTGCACGCGCGCCACGCGGCCATCGAACGGTGCCACGAAGCGGCACTGAGCGATCTGCGCGTTGATGATGCCGAGCTGGCCCTTGGTCCGGTTGACGTCGGCGGCGGTGAGTTCCACCTCCAGCGCGGCGGCGGACTGCAGGCCCTGCAGCTTCGCCTTCGCTTCGTAACGCAGCTGCGCAGCCTTGTATTCCGCATCGGCGGCGTCGCGCTTGGCGGTCAGGTCGCTGCAGTCGAACGCGACCATCACCTTGCCCTTCGCCACGCTATCGCCCAGCTGCACGTACACGCGCGCGACGCGGCCCGGCGCGGCCGCGGACATCGGGCTCTCCTGGTCGGCGACGACCAGGAAACGCACCGGTGCCTGCGTACCCGCCGCGGGGGCCACGGGGGCACCCACGGCGGCGGAACTAACGATGCCAAGCGCAAGGACAGCCGGCAGCCACATCGAGGTCTTCATGTCTTTCGGGTTCTACGTGTGAATTACGGGGTGTTGGCCGCGGCCGTTTCCGGGGCGGCGGAGAGCTGGCGGAGCTGGTCGAGCACCGAGAGCACGGCCGCCTCGGCCAGCGCGCTCACCGAACGGGTGGTCGCGTCGTCCGGCAGGTAGCTCTGGTAGCTCTGCTTCATCAGCTGGCGGCCACCCTTGTCCTGCACGGTCACGTCCCACACCGCACGCGTCGCGGCGCGACCACGGGTGGCGCTGTAGCGCAGGTCGACGGCGAGGCTGTCATTGCCGTTGCCGAGCGCCAGGCGGTTGCCGGTGAGCACGCTGCCGACGGCATCGCGCACGGCGGCACCATCCACCTTCGCCGGCAGGCCGGAGACGCTCAGCGAGAACGGGCGATCGACATGGGCCACGTCGACGACCTGGGTGAACACGTGCTTCTCGCCCTCGACGAGGCTGGTCTGGATGGCGCGCGACAGCGTCGCCACGTCGCTACCCGACACCTGTTCCGGCATCAGGTCGATGCCCACCGAGTTAAGCACGCGGCCATAGGCCGACTGCGCGGCGGCGTACGACGAGGCTTCCTGGAAGCGCGAGACAAGCGAACGGGCGCGGGTGCGCAGGGTTTCCAGGTCGCTGGTCAGCTGGTTGTCCGAACCGGCGCGGGCGACGCTGGCCAGGCGCTGGTCGACGCTGGCCGATTCGAGCGCGAGGCTGTGGTCGTACATGGCCAGCTTGTAACGCTCGACCGATACGCGGACCTGGGTGATCACGGCCATGCTCAGCGCCATGCGCCGCGCATCGTCGACCTCCATGCGTGCCTTGTTCGCGCGCTTGATCGCCGGGATGCCGGCGAGGCGCACGAGGTTCATGGACATGCTCAGGCCGCCCTGCGTCCAGTTCTCGTTGTACAGGTACTTGTTGGAGTCGTAGCCGATGCCGCCGAACAGGTTGAGGTTCGGGAACAGCGCGGTGATCTGCTTCTTCGCTTCGAGCGCGTCGATGCGGGTCTTGTAGTCTTCCTCACGCAGTTCCGGGCGCTGTTCCAGGGCCATCTGCTCGAGCTGGTCGATGCTGGACGGCAGCGGTGCGAGCGCACCTTCGCTGGTGTCGGCCAGGGTGAAGTCCGTACCCGGGGCGAGGTTCATCAGGGCGGCGAGCTCGCGCTTGGCGAACTCCATTTCCTGGCGCTTCTGCGTGACCAGGCTCATCGCATCGAGCAGCGCGCGCTGGTATTCCAGGCCTTCCACCGGGGGAAGGATGCCGGCGCGCTCGGCCTGGCGGGTCTTCTCCAGCGCGGCGTTGATGTTGTCAGCGACGCTGGTCGCCTCGCCAAGCAGGCGCTGCGCACCCAGCGCACGCCAGTAGGCATCGCGCGTGTCCTGCACGATGTTCTGCAGCACCTTGCGGCGGCGCTCGTCGGTGACGTTCACGTCTTCCGCGGCCTGCTTCGCACGGAAGTAGCTCAGGCCGAAGTCCAGCACGTCCCACGAGAGCGTGGCGTCGCCAAGCAGGTGGGCGCGTTCTTCCGAGGTCGAGGGGCGCAGCGAGACGATGCGGTCCTCGATGCCGATGCTGGTGCCGCCCGAGTCGTTGCTGCGCCAGCGGTAACCGGCATCAGCGGTGAGCTTCGGCAGCATGTCCAGCTTCGACACGTCGAGCAGGCCTTGCGAGAGCGCCGTCTCCATCAGCTTCAGGCTGTAATCCAGGTTGTACTTCAGCGAGCGTGCCATGACGTCGGAGAGCGTGAGCGCGCCGTTCAGCGGCTCCTGGCCCTTGTACATGGCGGCCGTGTCGTTGCGGACGCGGGTGGCGATCTCGTCATGCGTCAGCGGCTTCGGCTTCACCGCGCCGCAACCGGCCAGGAAGACAGCAAGCGCCACCGAGGCGGCGAGCGGAGCGAAACGCAGCGGGGAACGCGACATGGTGGTGTTCATCGGGTCAAGGTGGGACATGGGTCAGGCAATCCTTAGGGCGCGCAATCAGTGGCGTGGCTGTGTGGTGGGCACGGCGGCGATCTCGGGGGCGTTGGCCTTCGCCATGGCCGCGATGCGGGCCGATAGCGAGGGCGCGCCGCCCGGGGTGCTCGCCGGTGGCGGCACGTGGATAGCCACGGGCACCTGCGGCGGTTCGTGCGAGGCGTGCGGTGCCGTGTGCGCCGCATGCTTCGCGTGGTCCTTTTCGTGATGCTGGTGGTGCTTGTCGTCCGCATGCTTCTCCACCAGCTTCGCCGGAGCGAACGGCGAGAAGTCGTCCCAGAGCGGGCTGTGGTCACGGGCGAAGTCGTTGTCGCCAACGCGGCGCTGCGCTTCGATGTCCTCGAGGAGCTTCTGCGAGAACGCGACGCCATCCGGCAGCACGAACAGGCCCGGTTCCCACGCCTGGCGGATATCCCGCTGGGTGTGGTCGTAGCCGATCGGCCAGATCTCGTCGCCCTGGCGGGCCTGGATCGGCGGCGTCGTGCCGTGGATGGTGATGGTCAGCGTGGCGGTGCTGGTGTCGCCGTCGGCATCGGTGATCGTGTAGACGAACACTTCGGTGATCGTGCCGTTGGCATCCAGCGAACTCACCTTCGGGTTGGCCAGGTCCAGCTTGTAGCTGTAGCTGCCATCGGCGTTGAGCACCAGGCTGCCGAACTCACCCACGCTGCCCGCGCCGATGTTGCCGCCGCGGCCGGTGTTCTGCGAGACCACGCCGGTCACCGGGCCACCCGCCGCCGGGCCATCGGCGCCGATACGGTCCGAGCCGGTGAAGACGTTGCCCGCGGCCGAGCTCTGGCCACGATCCTGGACGATGGTGGCGGTGTCGTCGTGCGCGGTCGGCGCATCGTTGGCGATATCCACCACCAGCGTGCCGTCGGAGCGGCCACCGCCGCGGTCGACCACGGTCAGCGCGATGTTGTCCGTGCTGTCGGCGCCGTGCTGGGCCACCGGGTGGTCCAGCGTGTAGGTGTAGCTGATCGTGCCCGCCGTGGTGGCAGAGCCGTTCGAGGCGGTCTGCTGGAAGCCGGTAAGCACCAGGGTGCCATCCGGGGTATGGATGGTGACCGGGGTACCGCCGTTCAGCGCATCGAGCTGCGCCGAGGTCAGCGTGGTGCCACCGATTGTCACGCTGGCGAGGCCGTCTTCCGCGCTCAGGTCGATCGTGCCGGTGGTCACCTGGCTGTGGTCGCCATCGGCCAGGCCCGATTCGTGCACCGTGGCGTGGCCGGTCGTGGCGCCATTACCATCCACCGGCGCGATCGACGGCGAACCGTCGGTGTGGCCGTGGATCGTGATGGTCAGCGTCGTGGTGCTGCGGTCGCCGTCGCCATCGGTGATCGTGTACGTGTAGGTCTCGGTGAGCGTGTCACCGTCCTTCAGCGCGTTGACCACCGGGTTGGCGTTATCCACCGCATAGCTGTAGCTGCCATCGGCGTTGAGCACGAGCGTGCCGTACTGGCCCGCCACGCCGCTACCGACATGGCCGCTCACCGCGCCGGTGGCGGTGCCCGCCTGCACGCCGGTCACCGGGTTCGGGTTGGTATCCGCACCGATGCGGTCCGGCACGTCGCCGCTGCCACCGCCGCCGATCACGTTGCCGCTGATCGCCGTGCCATCTTCGTTCACGTCGGCGTGGTCGGCATGCGCCGTCGGCACGTCGTTCATGATCGTCACCACCAGGCTGCCGGTGGTGGTGGTGCCACCCGCGTCGCTCACCGACAGCGCGATGCTGTCGTTGATGTGGTCGCTGCCCGCCTGGTCGTGGGTGCCGTTCAGCGTGTACGTGTAGCTGAGCGAGCCACCGGTCGGCACCGTGCCGAGCATGCCGCTCGGGGTGAAGCCGGTAAGCACCAGGGTGCTGCCATCCGCCGTGACGATCGACACCGGGTGTGCCGGGCTCAGGCCGGCAAGATCCGCCGCCGTCAGCGTGGTACCGCCCACGGTGATGCTGACCAGGCCATCCGGGGTCGAGATATCCAGCGTATCGGTGACGCTCTTGCCCTCGCCTGCCGGGCCGTCCGGGGTCAGGCCGGCTTCCCACACGGTGACATCGCCACCGGTGGTGTTCGTGCCATTGCCCGGGTGCGGGCCGAAGGTCGGGCCGCCATCGGTGTGGCCGTGGATGGTGATGGTCAGCGTGGTGCTGCTGCTATCGCCGTCCGCATCGGTGATCGTGTAGTGGTAGGTCTCGGTCAGCGTATCGCCATCCTTCAGCGCGTTGACCGTGGGGTTGGTGTTATCCAGCGCGTAGCTGTAGCTGCCATCGCTGTTCAGCACCAGCGTGCCGTAGTTGCCGGCCAGGCCGGTGCCCACGGTACCGGCGACGTTGCCGGCGCTGGTATCGACGGTGACCGCGGTGACCGGGGTCGGCGTGGTATCCGCGCCGATACGGTCAGGCACGTCGCCGTGCGTGGCGCCGCTGACGACGTTACCGGTGAGCGGCACGCCGCTGTCTTCGGTCACGTCGCCGGTATCGGCATGCGCGGTCGGCGCGTCATCGACGATGTCGATCACCAGATTGCCGGAAGCCACGGTGGTACCGCCGCGGTCGGTCACGCTGAGCGCGATCGCATCGGTGGTGTCCGTACCCGACACCGTCATGGTGTGGTCCAGCGTGTAGCTGTAGCTGATGGTGCCCGCGGTCGGCACGCCGCCCACCGAGGTGGTCGGGTTGAAGCCGGTGAGCACCAGGGTGCCATCCGGCGTGTGGATCGTGATCGGGGTGGTGCCCAGGTTGGCCAGCTCGGCCGCCGTGACCGTGGTGCCGCCAATCGTCACGGTGTCCACGCCATCGGCCGCGACCACGTCGATCGTGCCGGTGGTGGTCTGGTCACCGCTGCTGTCGGTGAGGCCCGATTCGTGCACCGTGGTATGGCCAGTCGTCGCACCATTGCCATCCACCGGAACGATCGACGGCGTGCCGTCGGTATGGCCGTGGATGGTGATGGTCAGCGTCGTCGTGCTGCTATCGCCGTCGGCATCGGTGATCGTGTACGTGTAGGTTTCGGTGAGCGTGTCACCCGCCTTCAGCGCGTTGACGTTCGCGTTGTTGTCGTCGAGCGCATAGCTGTAGCTGCCATCGGCATTGAGCGTGAGCGTGCCGTACTGGCCCGCGACGCCCGTGCCCACGTGGCCGCTGACCGTGCCACCGACGTTACCCGCCTGCACGCCCGTCACCGGAGTGCTGGTGGTGTCCGCGCCGATGCGATCCGGCACATCACCACCGGTGGTGCCGGAGACGACGTTGCCGGTGAGCGGCACGCCGCTGTCTTCGGTCACGTCGCCGGTATCGGCATGCGCGGTCGGCGCGTCGTCGACGATGTCGACCACGAGGTTGCCGGAGGCCACGGTGGTACCGCCGCGGTCGGTCACGCTGAGCGCGATCGCATCGGTGGTGTCCGTACCCGACACCGTCATGGTGTGGTCCAGCGTGTAGCTGTAGCTGATGGTGCCCGCGGTCGGCACGCCGCCCACCGAGGTGGTCGGGTTGAAGCCGGTGAGCACCAGGGTGCCATCCGGCGTGTGGATCGTGACCGGCGTGGTACCCAGGTTGGCCAGCTCAGCCGCCGTGACCGTGGTGCCACCGATGTTCACCGACGCAAGGCCATCGGCCGCGGTCACGGTGATCGTGCCCGTGGTGGCTTCATCGCCGCTGCTGTCGGTCAGGCCCGATTCGTGCACCGTGGCATGGCCAGTCGTCGCACCATTGCCATCGACCGGCACGATCGACGGCGTACCGTCGGTGTGGCCGTGGATGGTGATGGTCAGCGTCGTCGTGCTGGTATCGCCGTCGGCATCTTTGATCGTATACGTGTAGGTCTCGGTGAGCGTGTCACCGGTCTTCAGCGCATTGACGGTCGGGTTGGTGTTATCCACCACGTAGCTGTAGCTGCCATCGGCGTTGAGCGTGAGCGTGCCGTACTGGCCGGCGACGCCCGTGCCCACGTGGCCGGAAACATCGGCACCCACGTTGCCCGCGGCGACGCCCGTGACCGGGGTAGCCGTGGTATCGGCACCGATGCGGTCAGGCACATCACCGCCGGTGGTGCCGGAGACGACGTTGCCGGTCAGCGCCGCACCGTCCTCGTTCACATCGCCGGTGTCGGCATGCGCCGTCGGCGCATCGTCGACGATATCGACCACGAGATTGCCGGAAGCCACGGTGGTACCGCCGCGGTCGGTCACGCTGAGCGCAATCGAGTCGGTGGTGTCCGTACCCGACACCTTCATGGTGTGGTCCAGCGTGTAGGTGTAGCTGATGGTGCCTGAGGTCGGCACACCGCCCACCGAGGTGGTCGGGTTGAAGCCGGTCAGGACGATCGTGCCATCCGGGGTGTGGATCGTGACCGGCGTAGTGCCCAGGTTGGCCAGCTCAGCCGCCGTGACCGTGGTGCCACCGATGTTCACCGACGCAAGGCCATCGGCCGCGGTCACGGTGATCGTGCCCGTGGTGGCTTCATCGCCACTGATATCGGTCAGGCCCGATTCGTGCACGGTGGCATGGCCAGTCGTCGCACCATTGCCATCGACCGGCACGATCGACGGCGTGCCGTCGGTATGGCCGTGGATCGTGATGGTCAGCGTCGTCGTGCTGGCATCGCCGTCGGCATCTTTGATCGTGTACGTGTAGGTCTCGGTAAGCGTGTCACCGGTCTTCAGCGCATTGACGGTCGGGTTGGTGTTATCCACCACGTAGCTGTAGCTGCCATCGGCGTTGAGCGTGAGCGTGCCGTACTGGCCGGCGACGCCCGTGCCCACGTGGCCGGAAACATCGGCGCCCACGTTGCCCGCGGCCACGCCCGTGACCGGGGTCGCCGTGGTATCGGCGCCAATGCGGTCGGCGACATCGCCACCGGTGGTGCCGGAGACGACGTTGCCGGTCAGCGCCGCACCGTCCTCGTTCACATCACCGGTGTCGGCGTGCGCGGTCGGCGCGTCATCGATGATGTCGATCACCAGGTTGCCGGTAGCCGCCGTCGCGCCACCGCGATCGGTCACGGAAAGCTTGATCGAATCGGTGGTGTCCGTGCCCGACACCGTCATGGTGTGATTGAGCGTGTAGCTGTAGCTGATGGTGCCCGCGGTCGGCACGCCGCCCACCGAGGTACCTGGGGTGTAACCGTTCAGTACCAGCGTGCCATCCGGCGTGGTGATGGTCTTCGGCGTGGTGCCGAGTGCCGCCATCTCCGCCGCGGTCAGGGTGATGAAGTGACCGGCGCCTGCCGTGGTGTCACCGATCGTCACCGAGGCCACGCCGTCGGCGGCAGTCACGGTGATCGTGCCGGTTGTCATCTGGTCGCCGCTGCCGTCGGTGAGGCCCGATTCGTGCACCGTGGCGTGGCCAGTGGTCGCGCCGTTGCCGTCCACCGGAACGATCGACGGCGTGCCGTCGGTATGGCCGTGGATCGTGATGGTCAGGGTGGTGGTGCTGTGGTCGCCGTCCGCATCGGTGATCGTGTACGTGTAGGTCTCGGTGAGCGTGTCACCGGTCTTCAGCGCATTGACGGTCGGGTTGGTGTTATCGACCGCGTAGCTGTAGCTGCCGTCGGCGTTAAGCGTGAGCGTGCCGTACTGGCCGGCGACACCCGTGCCCACGTGGCCGGAAACATCGGCACCCGTGTTGCCCGCGGCGACGCCCGTGACCGGGGTCACCGTGGTATCGGCACCGATGCGGTCGGCGACATCGCCACCGGTGGTGCCGGAGACGACATTACCGGTCAGCGCCGCGCCGTCTTCGTTCACATCGCCGGTATCGGCATGCGCGGTCGGCGCGTCGTCGACGATGTCGATCACCAGGTTGCCGGAAGCCACGGTGGTACCGCCGCGGTCGGTCACGCTGAGCGCGATCGCATCGGTGGTGTCCGTACCCGACACCGTCATGGTGTGGTCCAGCGTGTAGGTGTAGCTGATGGTGCCCGCGGTCGGCACGCCGCCCACCGAGGTACCTGGGGTGTAACCGTTCAGTACCAGGGTGCCGTCCGGCGTGGTGATGGTCTTCGGCGTGGTGCCGAGTGCCGCCATCTCCGCCGCGGTCAGGGTGATGAAATGACCGGCGCCTGCCGTGGTGTCACCGATCGTCACCGAGGCCACGCCGTCGGCGGCGGTCACGGTGATCGTGCCGGTCGTCGTCTGGTCGCCACTTGTGTCGGTGAGGCCCGATTCGTGCACCGTGGCCTGGCCGGCGGTCGCACCATTGCCATCGACCGGCACGATCGACGGCGTGCCGTCGGTGTGGCCGTGGATGGTGATGGTCAGCGTCGTGGTGCTGGTATCGCTGTCGGCATCAGTGATCGTGTACGTGTAGGTCTCGGTGAGGGTCTGGTTGTCCTTCAGTCCGTTGACCGCCGCGTTGGTGTTATCCAGCGTGTAGCTGTAGCTGCCATCGGCATTCAGCACGAGCGTGCCGTACTGGCCTGCCAGTGCGGCGCCGACGTTGCCGATCGCCGCGCCCGCCGAGGTACCCGCCTTCACACCGGTGACCGGGGTGCTGGTGGTGTCGGCGCCCAGACGGTCCGGCGCATCGCCGCCGGTGGTGCCGGAGACTACGTTGCCGGTGAGCGGCAGGCCGCTGTCTTCGGTCACGTCGCCGGTATCGGCGTGCGCGGTCGGTGCATCATCGACGATATCGACCACGAGGTTGCCGGAGGCCACGGTGGTGCCACCGCGGTCGGTCACGGAAAGCTTGATCGCATCGGTGGTGTCCGTGCCCGACACCGTCATGGTGTGGTCAAGCGTGTAGGTGTAGCTGATGGTACCCACGGTCGGTACGCCGCCCACCGAGGTGGTGGCGTTGAAACCGGTGAGCACCAGGGTGCCGTCCGGCGTGGTGATCGTCACCGGCGTGGTGCCCAGCGTCGCCAGCTGCGCGGCGGTCAGGGTCACGAAGTGGCCCGGGCCCGCGGCCGTATCGCCGATCGTCACCGACGCGAGGCCATCGCCCGCGGTCACGGTGATCGTGCCGGTGGTCGTCTGGTCGCCACTGCTGTCGGTGAGACCCGACTCGTGCACGGTGGCCTGGCCGGTCGTCGCACCGTTGCCGTCCACCGGCACGATCGACGGCGTGCCGTCGGTGTGGCCGTGAATGGTGATGGTCAGCGTGGTGGTGCTGGTATCGCCGTCGGCATCGGTGATCGTGTACGTGTAGGTCTCGGTGAGCGTGTCACCGGTCTTCAGCGCGTTGACGGTCGGATTGGTGTTATCGACCGTATACGTGTAGCTGCCATCGGCTTTCAGCACGAGCGTGCCGTAGTTGCCGACCACGCCGCTGCCGACGTGGCCACTGACATCCGCACCCACATCGCCGAGCGCCACGCCGATCACCGGAGTGGCCGTGGTGTCCGCACCGAGGCGGTCAGGCACGCTGCCGCCCGTCGTACCGCTAACGACGTTGCCGGTCAGCGCCGCGCCGTCTTCGTTCACATCACCGGTGTCGGCGTGCGCGGTCGGCGCGTCATCGATGATGTCGATCACCAGGTTGCCCGTAGCCGCGGTCGCGCCACCGCGATCGGTCACGGAAAGCTTGATCGCATCGGTGGTGTCCGTGCCCGACACCGTCATGGTGTGGTTGAGCGTGTAGCTGTAGCTGATGGTGCCCGCGGTTGGCACGCCACCCACCGAGGTACCCGGGGTGTAACCGTTCAGCACCAGGGTGCCATCGGGCGTGGTGATGGTCTTCGGCGTGGTGCCGAGTGCCGCCATCTCCGCCGCGGTCAGGGTGATGAAATGACCGGCGCCTGCCGTGGTGTCACCAATCGTCACCGAGGCCACGCCGTCGGCGGCGGTCACGGTGATCGTGCCGGTCGTCGTCTGGTCGCCACTGGTGTCGGTGAGGCCCGACTCGTGCACCGTGGCCTGGCCAGCCGCGGCACCGTTGCCATCGACCGGCACGATCGACGGCGTGCCGTCGGTGTGGCCGTGGATGGTGATGGTCAGGGTGGTGGAGCTGGTATCGCCGTCGGCATCCTTGATCGTGTACGTGAAACGCTCGGTCAGCGTCTGGTTGTCCTTCAACGCGTTCACGCGCGCGTCGTTGTCGTTCACCGTGTACGTGTAGCTGCCGTCCGCCTTCATCACCAGCGTGCCGTAGGTACCCGCCAGCGGCGTATTGATGTTGCCCGTCGCCGTGGTGCCCGAGCCGCCGGTCTTGACGCCGGTGACCGGGGTGGCGGTGGCATCGGCGCCAATGCGGTCGGCGACATTGCCACCGGTGGTCCCTGAAACGACGTTACCGGTCAGCGGCACACCGGTGTCTTCGGTGACATCGCCGGTATCGGCACGCGCCGTCGGCGTGTCGTCGACGATGGTGACGGTGATGGTGCCGTTGTCGGTGAAGCCGGCGCTATCGCGGGTGGAAATCCCGACCACGTCCGTGCTGCTCACCGCGCCCGGCTGGTTCACCGCGCCGTTCAGCGTGTACTTGTAAGCCAGCAGCTGCGTACCGCCATTGGCGAGGTAGCCGGTGATCACCAGCGTACCCTGTGCGGTCTGGATCGTGCGCTGCTCCACCGGCACGTTCGACAGGTCCTGCAGCTGCGCCAGGGTCAGGGTCACGAAATGACCCGCGCCCGCGGCCGGGTCGCCGATCGTCACGGTGTCCAGGGTGTTCACCAGGACAAAGGTCTCCATGCCCGTGAAGGTCTGGCTGTTGTCGGTACCGACCAGGCCCGATTCCTTCACCTGGGCCACGCTGCTGATCGTGAAATCGACCACGCGCGTCGTCACCAGGTGGTTCGACGTGCCATCGGCAAAGCTGTACTGGTCACCCTTGGTGTTCGGGTCGTTGGTTTCGTTGTCCAGCTGATCCTGGGTCAGCGTGCCCTGGCTCGGGCGATCACCGTGGTTACCGTTGTCGTTCACCACCAGCTGTACCTGGAAGGTGCCGTTCCACATGCCGTTGTTATCGCCCGGGCTGGCGCCCGGCGCCTGGATACCCACGGTATTCAGCGCAGCCTGCACCGCGGTGACGCTACCGGTGAAGGTCACCGTGCTGTGGCCCGCGCCATCGGTGCCGATCGTCCAGCTCGCGCCGTTCAGCGTGCCGGTGGTGGTTGTAACGCCGTTGATGTCGTGGACCGTGAAGCCCGTGGGCAGGACCACCGTCGCGCTGATCGCGTCGGTACCGGCATCCGGGTCGGCCAGCGTGATGTTCTTGAGCGTGTAGATGCTCGACGGGCTTTCGGTGTACACGTTCGAACCGGTGACACCAATCGCCGTCGGGTTGTTGATCGACGACGGGAACACCGCACGCGAATTGGACGAGACGTTCTGGCCAAGGCCACCCGGGATCGCCGCATACGGATCGACCACATCGGTCGGCACATCAGCCACACCGGTGTTGTCGGCGTTGAAATCCGGCCCGCCGTTGGCGCTGTGCGAGTTATCGAGCGCACCGGTGGTGACGTTGCGCATGCGGTCGTCCGCGATCACCTCCACGCGGTAGCCCTTGTCCACGTTGGCCAGGCCACCGCTGATCGTCACCTTCAGGCCCGCCAGGTAGGCATTGACCTGGTCGCGCGTGCCGCGGATCACCAGCGCCGCGTGGTTGCCACCGAAGCTGCCATCCACGGTCGCGCCGGAACCCACGGTCCCCGTGCCGATGGTGATATCGCCGTACAACGACTGGGCCAGCGCGTTGCCCGCCGCATCGGTGATCCGCACGGTCACCTGCATGAAATCGTTCTCACCGGTGGCGATGCCATTGCCGGTGATATCGATATCGCCCACTGTGAAGCCGCCCACGTCGGTGGGGCCGTTGAGGTAGACGACCGACGGATCGCTCACGCCCACGGTCGGTGCGTCGTTCACCGCATCGATGGTGATCGCCACCGTGCTGTCAGCCGGGTTGTTCGACACGCTGCCGCCGCCGGTGTCGCTACCGATCGTCGAACCCGTATCGTCGAAGTGCAGGGTGAGCGTCACATCACCCGCTTCACCGCCGTTCTGGTCGTGGTTGGCGTCGGCCGCGCTCAGGTAGGTGAGGCCCAGCGCCGCATCGTTGAGCAGCGCCTGGATATCGCTCGCGCGGCCGGTGAGCACCAGCGTGCCCGTGTTGTCGCCGCTGATCATCACCGCACGGCTACCCGCCGCACTGGCCGTGGCCGAGCCCTGGGTGCCGTCGCCGCCGATGCCGAGGACGCCGGCCGGCACGCTGAGCGTCACCGTCACCGGCGAATCGAACGCCGCGGATTCCGGGTCGCTCACGACGAAGCCGCCACCGATGTGGGTCGCCTGGTCTTCCTTGCTCGTTACCGTCGCCGGGCCGGTCAATACGCCCGGCTCGTTCACGCTCGAGGCGCGCACGTTCACCGCGGCGGCCGAGATGTTGCCGTCCTTCACCGGCACCGTTTCGCTGTACCAGTTGTATTCGTGGCCATCGACCGGGCTGGTCGAGGGACCCGTGCCCGTATTCGGGGTCGGGTTCTGGTTTTCGGTGCCGCCGTTGGCGCCGCCGGTGAGGTTGCCGTTGCCGTCGCGCATGCGATCGTCGGCAATCACCTGCACCTGGTACTTCGCGTCCCGATCGGAACCGAAGGTGACCGTGAGCGCGGCCAGCGCCGCGTTCACCTGGGCGCGCGTGCCGCGCATCACCAGGTAATCGTTCACGCCATCCTTGTCAGTATCCACGCCGGCGATCGCGCCGTGGCCGATGGTCACGCCGCCCGCCGCCGCGTATTCCGCCGCGGTGAAGGCCGAGCCATTCTCGTGCAGCAGGCGCACCGTAACCTGGATGAAATCGGTCTCGCCATCGGTGAGCGTGGTCAGGTCCGGGTCGGCGACGCTGAAGCCCGGCACCTGGTTGTTCGCGGCCTGCTGGCTATCCAGGTCGATCGTGCCGGTCGGCCCGGTCACCACCGGCGCGTCGTTGGTCGGCACGGTGTAGATCCAGAACGCGTTGCCCGTCTGTTCCTGGTCGCCATCGGAGATGGTGAAACCGAACTTGTCGTCCGGGGTGTTATCCGTACCGTTGAAGGTGTGGCCGAGCGCCTCGGTGCCGTCGTTGAGGTAATAGATGTGGCCGGCTGCGACATCCGCCTGGGTGAACGACGAGCCCGCGCCGAGGATGTGGAAGTTCACGCCGTCGGTCGAGATGGCGATGCTGCCGTGTGCCGGCACCGAGGTGATCAGGTACTGCACCTGGACGTCGGTGCTATCCGGATCGTAGGCCTGCAGCATGGCCGTGGTGATCTGGCCATAACCGCCTTCCTTCACGGTCAGCGGGGTGTTCGCGAGCGGGCGCGGGTTGGCCGGGTCACCGGCAATCTGGTTCGGTGAATCCGCGGGGATCGTGGGATTGGCCTGGGTCGGATCCTTCGCGATCTGCGGCCCATCGTTGACGTTGGTGATCTGGATGCCGACCGTGCCGGTCGCGGCCGAGTGATCGCCCCAGCGATCGATCGCCTCCACGGTGAAGCTGGTGTTGCGCACTTCCGACCCATTGCTGACGAAGCGCAGGCCGGTGGTCGTCGTGTCGCCGGTGATGATCGAGGCATCCAGGACCATGCCCTGGGTGACGACATGCCAGCTCGCACCGTGGTCGTCGGAGTACTCCAGCGTGCCACCCGTGGGCAAGGTCTTGACGACGAACTTGAGCGCCGCGGTACCGGTCGCCGCGTTGTTGTACGCGTAGTTCGGCAGGCCGTTCGGCAGGGTCGGCGAGTTCTCGAGGTAGGCCTGGCTGGTGGCGTCATCCGGGTCGGTGATGCTCAGCTGGCCCGTGGTGATCATCGCGGTCTGGCCTTCGGCGATCACCGTGCTCGATGAACCCGAGACCACCGGCAGGTCGTTCACCGGCGTGGTGTAGATATCGAGCTTCGGCCGCCACACATCCGCGGTCGCCACGCCGTTCTGGATCACGGTGATGCCCGCGGATACCGAGAACTTCGCCGTCAGGTGGAAGTTCTCGCCACCATCGTGCTGGAAGCGCACGTTACCGGCATCCAGGTCGGCCTGGGTGAAGGTGCCATACAGGCCGATATCCACCCACGCGCCGGCTACCTGCTTCTGCAGGGTGCCGCCGCCGCTGGTGCCGGCGTCGGTATCGAAGCCGAGGAAGGTGTACACCACCTGCGACGAGGGCACGCCATCCACCGTGTAGCTCAGGCCCGGGTCCTTGCTGAAATCCGTGGGCTGGCCGTTGGTGGTGGTGCCGTGCAGGATGACGGTGCCACCCTCGACGAGCTGGCCGATCTGGTTGTTCGAAGGATCCGTACCCGCGTGGTTCGAAGCGGTCTCGTGCACCGGCGGATTCACCAGCGGGAAGCTGCCGCCGTTACCGGCCGGCGTCTGCGCCAGGTGGATCGTGAAGCTGTAGTTCTTCAGCGTATCGGTCTTCAGGCCACCGGTGTAATCGCCACCCTCGCGGGTGAACGTGGTGCCATCAGCGTTCCAGCGCAGCGCCGTGGTGTTATCCACCACCTGGAAGTTGAACGTATCCACCTGGCCTGCCGTGGCGCCGGCGTACTGCACGTACTGCACCTTGCCGGCCGTGATGTCGGCCATGGTGAACACCGCGCCGTCGGCCATGCGCTGGCCGTTCAACAGCAGGTAGCCGTGGGTCAGCCCGGCCTGGCTGGTGACGAAGCTGATGTTGCTGTCCGGCGAATCGATATCGGTGGCGCCGATCATCTGCGCGGTGAGCTTCACCGAGTAGGCGCCCGCGCTGCCATCGCCCGCGGCGGTCACCGTGGCGTCGCGCGTGCTGGTGTCGACCAGCACCGGGTCATCATCGACCGCCTGGATATGCAGGGTCACCGTGCCATCCGCCGAGGCCGGGGTAGTGGTGCCGCCGCCCTGGTCGGTAACGCGCACGCCGATCGTATCGGTCGTGATGAAATCCTTGCCGTCGTTGCTGTAGGTCAGGCCGTTGCGCTGGGTGTAATCGAACGTATCGCCCACCTTCACCGCAACGCCGTTGTAGAACAGCGTGCCGTGGGTCGGCAGCGCGGTGATCGTGATGAGCAGCGAGGTATCCTGCGGATCGCCGCCGCTGCTGGCCACGATGTACTGGCCGACGTTGCCGGTGCCTTCAGCGTTCTGCGGCTGGCCTTCGTACACATTGCCATCGCCGCCGATCGTCGGCAGCTGGTTCACCGGCACCACGTGCAGGCTGATCGTGGCCGTATCGGATTTCGCCAGCGGCGTGGCGCCATCGTTCACGCGCACGTTGAAGCTGTCGTCGTGGTCCTGGTCCGCGCCGGTGGCGGTGTGCACGTAGCGCACCTTGCCGTCGATCACGTCCTGCTGGGTGAACACCGAACCCGCGCCCAGGCGGTTGCCGCTGAGCGTGAGGTAGCCATAGGTGGGAACGCCGGTGACGCTGTACACGATCTGCGTCGGCGTCTGCGTGTGCGCGATATCCACTTCCGGATCCAGCGCCGCCAGGGTGTCCGTGGTGATCACGGTACCCGCGCCGCCATCGATCTCGGAAACGTCCTGGGTCTTGTCAGCCACCGTCACCGGGTCGTTCGACGGGGTCACCGTCACGTCCAGCGACTTGGTCGCGGTGAGCGACGACGCCACGTCGGTCACGGTCACGCTGATCGTGGTCTTGGCAGCGGTGTTGCCCAGCTCCACGTCGGCGGCGACGAACTGCAGCTGGTTCAGCCACGCGCTCGCATCGGCGGAGGAACCAACGAAGCGGAACCCCCCGGCAATCGTGGTCACGCCATTCATCGAGGCCGAGGCCAGCGTGCCCTTGCTGGTATCGCCCAGCACCACATCGACCGAGACCTGGCCGGAGTCGGTCACGGTCCAGCCGGTGAGCGTGGCGCGATCCGCGCCTGCCACGTTCAGCGGGCTCGGTTCGGAGGCGGTGACGCTCTTCGCGGTGGTATCCACGGTCGGCGCTTCAAGCAGGCCGTCGTAATCGAGCGCCAGCGCGCGGGCCTCGATGTGGCCGGTGCTGGTTTCCAGCACCCAGTTGCCACCGTGCGCGGCCGCACCGGTTTCATCGGTGGACGAGGCCACGTCGGCGCTGGTGAGCCGCGCCATCTCCGTGACCATCGCGGTGTCCTTGCCGGACACGTCGCAGCCGTAGAGCAGGATGTCGCCATCCTTCGTCATCGTGGAGCCGACGTCGCCCAGCTGGCGGGCGAAGCTGTCGATGTTCGCCGCCGTCACCGTGTCCGTGCCCAGCGAGATGGAATCGCTCGCACCGTGGCTGATGACGTGGATGGCGCTGATGTCGTGCTCGCCGCGCAGGGCGTTGGCGAGCTGGTCCATGCCGGAGGACTTGTCGTCGATCACCACCACCTGGCTGCCCTTCGGCAGCTGGGCCACGAGCGACTGCCAGTTGGCCACGCTCTCGTCGACGACGTAGACCTCCTTGCCGTGTGCCTCGGCGGGCGCGGCGGCCGGGGCCGGTGCGCTGGCGGGAGCCGGGGCCGGGGCGGCCGGGGCCTGCACGGCATGGCCGGGCTGGTCCGTGGCGGCGCTGTGGAACTTGCCCGCATCGTGGGCCGCTTCCGCCGGATCGGCGTGGTGGGCGGCCTCCACGAGCGCCGCGCCGTCGTACATCTGGCGGGGCTCGAGCGCGTAACGGTGGCTACGCGGGCGGAAGGGGTTGTTCGACTTGGTCCCTGGCATGGTGCGCCTTGCTCGTTTCGGGCTATCACGGGCCAAACGCGGCCATCCCGCGGCTGGCTCAGGCGCAGGAGTGAAGGTTTGGTGGAAAAGCTGTGATGGAGGTCACAGCAGTTGCCGCGATGCTATGTATCAGCCGTGTAACGTGGAAGTACGTAACGCAGGAACTTATGTCACGCAGGGCGTGACAAACTTCCCCTCCAGCAAAGGGCCCCGCGCAAAGGGCGCCGTGGCAGGCTTCCCGCGCTTTTGCCGAAGGGGAATAGGCCGAAACGGCAACTAGGAATTTTTCACCCTGATATGGCTGGAGTTACGCCGGACCGGGTCACGGCAAGCTTCACCACCTGCCGCATGATGTCACCCGCCGAGGCCGGCTTCAGGAGCACGCCGTTGAAGTTCACGTTCGTGACGAACGAGGGCGCCGGGCTGGTGGCCGAGTAGAGCAGCACCGGCAGCCCCCGGTCCAGCTCGCGGACGGCATGCAGCAGGCGCCAGCCATCCCCGCCCGGGAATTGCAGCTCGGTGATGACCAGGGCCGGGCGTCCCGCCTGGAGAGCCAGCGCGGCGGCGTGGCCATCGGCCGCGGCCACGCTGTGGAAGCCATAGCCGTCGAGCAGGTCGCAGAGCACCGCGCGGGTCGGCGCATGGGGCTCGACCACCAGGACCACGCGGTCCCCGCCATCCACGTCGCCGGCATCTTCACCGGGCGGCAGGTCGGCTTCGACATCGTCGGCGCTGGCCAGGGGCAGCGCCACGGCGAACGCGAAACGGCTGCCGCCGGTGGGCACGGCTTCCACCTCGAGGCGCGAACCCATGTGCTCGAGCAACTGCTCGACAATCGCCAGGCCCAGGCCGCTGCCATCGTGGCGGGCCGCGTTGTCGCCGCGCGCGAACGGCTTGCGTAGCGCTTCCAGCGCCTTCGGATCCATGCCGATGCCGGTGTCTTCCACGACGAAGGCGATGCTCACCACGCCACCGCTCGCGGCTTCCGCGCTCGCGCGCAGCACGACGCTGCCGCCGTGGGTGAACTTGGCCGCGTTGCCGAGCAGGTTCATCAACACCTGGCCGAGGCGGCGGAAATCGGCCACCACCAGCGCGGGCAGGCGTTCGTCGAAATGCGTCGTGAGCTGGTTGCCGTGGCGCTCGGCCAGCAGCTCGGCCCGCTCGGCCACCTCGTGCAGGAACGCGTGCAGGTAGCCCGGCTGCGGTGCGAGGCGCAACCCAGTGAGCTCGCCCCGCGAGAACTCGAGCAGCTCATCGATCAACGCCATCTGCTGGTGTACGTGGCGCTCGATGATCCGCGGGTAATCGCGCGCGGCATCACCGCCACGCCAGCGCCTTACCGCGGAAAGAATGGTGTTCAACGGCGCGCGCAGGTCATGACCCACGTGGGCGAGCAGCATGCGCCGGGCCTGCAGTGCCTCACGCAGCTCGGCCGTGCGCACATCCACCACGGCTTCCAGGCGCCGCGCATGCGCGATCAGCAGGCGCGTCCTCCAGCGCCAGGCGCCCCACGTCGCCAGCAATGCGAGCGCCACGGCGGCGGCGTACGCCCATGGTCGCTGCCACCACGGTGGCGCCACGGTGAACGCGAGCGAGACAGGCGCCGAGGCGACGCGGCGGTTCACATCCACCGCCTGCACTTCAAACAGGTACTGGCCGGGAGGGAGCGATGCGTAACGCACCTCGCGCTGCGCCGTTTCCACCCAGCCGCCATCCACGCCGGGCAGGCGGTAACGGAAGCGGACAGGGTGGCCTGCATTGTTGTTCGCGACACCAAAGTGCAGGACCAGCGCCGCCGCCTCGTGGAACGGCAACGTCGCCGCCGCACCCACGGGCTTGCCGCTGTAGCGCGCGTCGGTCAGCACCGGCTGGATGTTACGCGGAGCGAGCAGCTGATCAGGGTCGAGCACGTGGGTCAGGCCAACCGGCGCACCGATCCACACCGTGCCATCGTCGTCCGCCAGGAACGCGCCGTGGTTGGTTTCATCCCAGAGCAGGCCATCGCGCATGGAGAGGCGCGCCCAGTTGCCGTGGTCAAGCACGTCGACGCCGCTGCCGCCGCCCGCCCACAGGCGCCCGCGGCGGTCCGCACGCAGGAAGTAGAAGCGCGTATCGGCGAGCAGCGCATCGGCCACCGGGGCGACCGCGAGCGTATCGGCGTCGCTGGTTTCCGCGACCCACAAGCCGGGCTGTAACGCGCTGAGCCACAGGCGGCCATCCGGCGTCACCGCCACGTTTTCATAGCCGCCCGCGGATTCCTCCGGTTGCAGCTTCACGTGCGCCCACTGGCCATCCTTGCCCTGGCGGAAGAGGCCCGCGCTGCATGCGACCCACAGGCGGCCTGCCGTGTCCTCGGCGGCATCCGAGCACATGGTCGGCGGAATCAGGTCCGCGGCAGCGCGCGTCGCCGTCCCCTTCTGCGTATCGATCTCGAACAGGCCGCCGAGCGTGTACGCCCACAGCCGGCCCGCGTGGTCCATGAGCGCGCCGCGGGTAAGGTACGGGAGCGTCGTGACCACGTGCGTTTCGCGGCTTTGTGTGTCGTAGCGCGCCACGCGCCCATCGAACAGGAAGTACCAGAGCGCGCCCTTGCCATCGGCGATCACGGCATGCGCCTGCGCGGGCGGAGGCAGCGCCAGCGGCGCACGGTGCGCCGCGTTTTCGTCGGGCACGATGACTTCCGCGCCAGCTTCGCTCGCCACCCACAAGGACTTCGCATCGGCGCGCGCGATCGACCAGACGAGGTTGCCGCTCAAGCCCTGCGCGGCGGTCCAGTCTTCGACGGCGTCGGCGCTACTCCAGTAGTACACGCCGCGGCCGTAGGTACCCATCCAGACCATGCCATCACGGTCCGACACCATCGACGACACGCCGACGCCAGGCAGGCCATTCGCCGTATCGAACAACTGCCAGTGCGCGCCATCCCAACGCGCGAGGCCGACGTCGGTGCGGGTGAGGATGCGCCCCGCCCGGTCTTCGACGATATCGATGCTCGAGGCGGCGACCTTCATGTGGCCATCGGGCATATCGTGCGATACGAACGCGTTGGCATTCGCCGGCAGGCGCAGCACATGGCCGATGCCACGCGCCCACACGCTGCCATCGCGCGAAGCGAGCAGCCCAAGCCACTTGTCCGCCGGCACGCCCTTGTCTTCACCGAAGCGCGTGAGCACACCGTTGCGCAGGCGACACAGCGCGGGGCCACAACCGAACCAGGTGGTGCCGCTGTGCTGGAGCACCGCGGCGACATCGCCCGGCGCCAGGGTCTGCAGGTTCACCAGCGGCTGCGTTTCGCTCCAGCCGCCGTTCGCCGCCGGTGCCAGGCGCAACAGGCGGTGGCCGCTCACGGCAAGCATCCCACCCTCGCCGTCGGCCGCCAGCGACTGCCCGCGATCGACCAGCAGGCGCTTGCCCTCCGCTGACACGAATTCGAACGTGCCACCGTCGTTGCGCCGCTGGAGGCCCGCACGCGACGCGACCCACAGGTGGCCGTCCGCATCCTCGGCCATCGCCACGACTTCGGACGTCTCGAACCCGTTCGCGGGGCCGACGCCTTCGAAGCCGAGGCCATCGAAGCGATAGAGGCCCTTTTCCGTTCCGACCCAAAGGAAGCCATCGCGCCCCTCGTGCAGGCGCACGACGGAGAGACTGGTGAGGCCGTTGCCCTGGTCGTAGATCGTCAGCGGGAGCTGCACCGTGGACGCTGCGGCGGTGCCGCTGGCCAACCGCAGCAAGGCCATCACGGCCGCCGCCGTTGTGGGAGCGCGCTTGCGCGCGATCCAGCCCGCGACACGGCCGCCTATCGCGCGCAAGCGCGCTCCCACAACGAGTACGGGGGCTGCGTTAGCCACGGGCCGCGGCTTTGCGGTAATCGCCAGGCGTCACGCCAAGCCGTTCGCGGAACGCCGTAGCGAAGTTGGCGGCGCTGCGAAAGCCGATGCTGTCCGCAATATCCTGCATGCCCAGCGTGGTGTTCGTGAGCAGCTCGCGGCTCTTGCGCAGGCGCTCCTCACGGATCCACGCGAACACCGTAGTGCCGAGGCGCTGGCGGAAAATCGCGGAGAGTCGCTTGTCGTAGGTACCGACCGCCGCGGCTATCTCATCCAGGCCGAGCGGTTCGGCCAGGCGCTGGCTGATGAAACGCATCGCCGCGCGCAGCACCACTTCATCCCGCCCCATCGGCAGGTCCGCCGGTGCCGCGTCGGGCACGCCACGCCGGGTCAGGCGCAGGTGGATCCGCACGCGCGCCAGCAGTTCCGCGGGGCTGCACGTCTTGAGGATGTAATCGACGGCACCCTGCCCCAGCCCTTCCAGCCGTTCTTCCTCGCTGGCGGCGGAACTCAGGAACAGGATCGGGATATCGCGCGCAGGCTGGATCTCCTGGAGCAGCCGGCAGACGGTGAACCCATCCATGCCGGGCATGCGCACATCGAGCAGGATCAGGTCCGGCGCAAGCGCCTGGGTCCGCTGCAGGCCCTGCTCGGCCGTGGTAGCGAGGCTCACCCGGAAGGGCTCGGCCCGCAAGGCCTGGATCAGGTCACGGATGCCCTCCGGGGCATCATCGATCACCAGAATGCGTGGTTCCTGCACCGACACGATCTTCCCCCTGTGAAGGCGTCCGCCACTTCCGGTGGCGCGCCAGCGCGGAAGTATACGGTTCAGGCGGGTAAGATTCCCCTCAAGCAAACGGCTTTGACGCTGTGGCGAAGTCGCGCTCACAAGGGGGGCCCTACCATCTCGACGTATCAAAAACGGCGCAGCAGCGACGAGAAGCCCGTGCAAGGCATGGATTCGATTGAAAATCTTGGCGACCTGTACCTGCTGGTGCAGGCGATCGAGGCCGGCGGCTTCTCCGCCGCCGCCGCCAAGCTGGGCACGACCCGCTCGCTGATCAGCCGGCGGATCCTTGCCCTGGAAGAACGCCTGGGTGTCCGCCTGCTCCATCGCAACGCCCGCCAGTTTGGCGTGACAGCCACGGGCGAGCGGGTTTACCAGCACGCCTCCGCCATGTGCGAGGCGGCGCTGGCCGCCGAACAGGCCTCACGCGCGCCGGGCGAAGCACAGCGGCTGATCCGCATCGAAGCGCATGGGCTGCTCTCGCCGATGGTCGCGAGCCTCATGTCGGAGTTCACCCACGTCCACCCGCGCACGCGTTTCGCTGTCACGGTCGGCGGCGGCGACATGAACCTGCTGCTGCGCCAGCAGACGGACGTGATCCTGAGCCTGCGCGATACGCTGCCGGACAGCACCGACGTGGTGGCACGTTCGCTGGGTGGTTTGCGCCGGGTCACCGTCGCGAGCCCCGACCTGCTCCGCCGTGTGGGCGTACCCCGCCACCCGGGCGAGCTCGACGATGACGATTGCATCGCGCTGGGCGCGGACGCCTCGGGCTTCTGGCATTTCCGCGGCGTGGCACCGCGGCGGCGCAAGGTGCGCGTGGCCTTCGCCGATGTCGCCGCCCTGCTCGCTGCGGTGGAAGGCGGATTGGGCATTGCCCAGTTACCGCACTACCTCGTCGCCGGCAGCTTCGCCAGCGGGAAGCTCACGACGCTGCTCGAAGCCTTCGAGCCGGAGCCATTGCCGCTGCACGCGCTGACGGTATCGGGCCGCGTGGCCTCGGACGCCACGGTAAGCTTCGTCCGCTTCATGCAAACCCGCCTGGCGGCGATGCCGTAACGCCGTTGTGGGAGCGGGGGGGGGGGGGGGGGGGGGGGGGGGGGCACCCCCCCCCCCCCCCCCCCCGCCCCCCCCCCCCCCCCCGGGGGGGGGGGGGGGGGCGGCCGTGAGCCCC
>NZ_JBVJMK010000021.1:13780-66335 GCF_055584245.1 Luteibacter sp. NPDC104163 | reverse complement strand
GCCTGCCCCTCTGGGGGGGGGGGGGGTGGGGCGGGGGGGGGGGCGGGGGGGGGCCCCCCCCCCCCCCCCGCGCCCCCCCCCCCGCTCCCACCGGTGGTGCGCTATTTCGCGACCAGCAGGTTCGCGAGTGACTGCGCCTGCTTGCGGATCTCCGGGATCGCCGTGGATTCCCACAGGGTTCCACGCAGCAGGCTGCCGATGGCGAACAGGTTGCCGCGGGGCTTGCCGTTTCCGTCGAGCAGGTGGCCATCGGGTTGGGCGGCGAGGCCCAGACCCAGGCGATCCGGCGTCACCAGGTCGTCGATGACCAGCTGGCGCATGAGCGTGTGGTCCGTGCGCAGCGTGTCGGTATTCAGGCCGACCGTCTGGATAACGATGTCGTAGGTCTCTGTGACCGTTTCATCCGACCCGGTGAGGCGGCGGACGACGTCGAGGTCGCCATCCATGCGCAGTGAGACCGACTGCATGCGGCCGCGCAGGCGCTGG
The DNA here is from genome assembly GCF_055584245.1 of Luteibacter sp. NPDC104163. Taxonomy (NCBI): domain Bacteria; kingdom Pseudomonadati; phylum Pseudomonadota; class Gammaproteobacteria; order Lysobacterales; family Rhodanobacteraceae; genus Luteibacter; species Luteibacter sp. NPDC104163. The sequence continues at coordinate 65,849 of NZ_JBVJMK010000021.1, read as the reverse complement.
AGTTTGCCGGCGGCTTCCAGTGCGTGCACCTTCTTGTCGACCTGCGGCGGCATGCGGTGGCGCGCACGTTCCCAGGCCCAGCGGGCGTGGCGCAGGAAACGCCCGCGCTCACTGTCCGGCAGTGCCTGCCACAGGCCCTGCGTATGCGGACGCATGCCGTCGACCACGGTGCGCCAGTCATCGGCGTTGGTAGCCGCGTCCCGCAACTGGTGCAGCCAGCCGCGGATGTTCGGGTCGTCAAGCATCTGCTCGGCGAGTTCGTTGCCATCGTCGCCCGGAGCGGAAGCCGCGGCGAGGTGCGGTTCCGGCATATGCCCATGGCGCGACAACGCGGTGAACCGTGCCTGCGGCCAGCGCGCCGAAAGCTCGAGCACGACATCGACGGCGGTCAGGCCGAGGCCGATGACGAGTACCCGCAGCGGGCGGTCGTCGGCTTCCGCGGCGGCAAGGTACGGCCACGGGTCGGTGACGTAACGGCCGCTCGCCAGTGCCGCGTCGTCGACGCCGGCCAGCGGCCGCGGCGGAAGCGAGCCAATCGCAAGCACGGCGGCTTGCGCGTGGGCTTCCTCGTCGCCGTAACCGACGGTGACACCTTCGCTGGAGGGAACGAGCGACTCGGCGGAAAACGGAATGAGGTTGATATCGTGGCCGAGCGCCTTTGCGTTCTTCATGGCAGCGTCGACACGCGACTGCAGGAAGTCGCCGTACAGGCGACGGGGCAGGAAATCGGAACCCTTGACCTCCGGCTTGGAGGCCTGCGCGTATTCGAGGAAGCCACCGGGCTTGCTGACGAACATGCCCATGGACGCGGCGCGCACGTTGAGCAGGTGGCGGTCGGAAGGCGTGCCATAGGCGACGCCGCGACCCGGCTGCGCGCTACCCGCGAACCAGGTCAGGTGCAGTGGCTTGGGCGTCCTGCGTTCGAGGAGCTCGCTAACCAGCGTCGCCGCTGCCGCGCCACCGCCGATGATGGCGACTTTTTGAAACATGTGTTCTGGTCCTTCGCCCGTGGGTTGGGGTGAGGGCCGTGAGACCGTCAGGCCGTCAGGCGTCCCGCGATGATCGATTGCCTCGGTCGTGCGATCCAGTGTCCGGAGGGACCGGGCTGCTCATACGCGAGGTACTGTGCCAGATCACCACCGTACACGTGAAGCGTGAGCGCCGTGTCATGCCGCGACAAATTGCGGCAGCGATGGGCGTGCTCTTCGACGCCTTCGAACCAGGTGGCATCGCCGGGGCCCAGCCAGGTGCGGCCGACGCTACGCAGGGTTTCATCGGTGCCGTCCTTGAGGAACGACTCAACCTCGAGCGCGCCAGCGATCGTGGCTTCCAGGCCCCAGAGGCCACCGTGGTCGTGCACCGGGGTGGCATAGCCGGGCGGCCACGCCATGACCAGCACGCTCACGGCCGGCTTCGTCCGCTCGGCCAGCATCCAGCGCTCGAAGCCGCGCCGGCGCTCGCGCAGGGGGCCAAGGGCGGCCGTGACTTCGTCATGGCGCGCATGCAGGGCGCTGCCCAGCTCCCGGCCCATGGAGGCCAGGTCAGGCACCGCCACGTCCGAATGATCGAACGCGATGTCCCGCAAGGTTTTGATGATGGAAGAACGCTTACCCATGGAACGGGCCGCCCCCGTAAATCGACTGGCGCCAGTGGAGCATGCGACCTGTTAAACATGCGTAACCCCGGTCTTTCACCCCCGCTTTAAACCCTTTGCCGGGAGGCCGCATCGAACCTGTGCACCGCCCACCTGGCGGCCGATGCACGGAGACACACCATGCTTGTCCTGACCTCGCTCGTCGTCCTCTTCGCCGGTTTCTGGCTTGCCTTCGCCCTGGTGGGCGCTATGCTCAAGCTGGTCTTCGGCATCATCGGTGGCGTGTTCCATATCGTCGCCAGCCTGGTGGGTGCCGTGGTCGGCGGCGTGCTCATGCTGGCGATCGCCCCCGTCGTCGTGCTGGCACTGTTGCCGGTGCTGCTGCCGGTAGCGCTCCTTGTCGGCCTCGTCTGGCTGATCGCCCGCGCCAGCCGCAAGCCCGATGTCGTGGTCATGCCCGCCTCGCGTTGATCATCGCCCCTGTGGGAGCGCGCTTGCGCGCGATCGCGCGCAAGCGCGCTCCCACAACAAGGTCCGTCGCTATAACGAATGCAGGTCGAAGGTCACCGGGATTCGCGCCCACGCCTTCACGTGCTGCCCGTTCTGCACCGCCGGCTGGAACCGCCAGCTGCCCAGGACCTGGTTGCGCGCCGCGTCGTCCAGCACCTTGTGGCCACTGCTGCTTTCGACGACCACGTCGAGCGGCTTCCCGGCTTCGTCCACCAACACCCGCAACGTGACGGTCCCCTGCATGCGGCCGCGGATCGCCTGCTGCGGGTATTTCGGCGCGGGCGCCGAGACGTAGGCGAGGTTGGTTTCCACCGGCGCGGCTTCCGCTACGGGAGCGGCTGTCACGGGTGCCTCGACGACCGGCGGTGCCTGGATCGTTCCTTCATCGGACGTGGTGGTGACCGCTTGCGGTGGCGGCGTGACCTCGCGCACCTTGACCGGCGTCCTCGGCACGGCCTTTGGTACGGGCTTCAGCTCGATGTCGGGAACTGGCAGCGGTTTGGGCGGCGTGGGATGGCTGATCAGCGTGATGCTGGGCGGGGTGGGCGTGAACGTGGCGATCTGGGCGGCCATCGGCCGCATGACGGCGATGAGCGCGGCGGCGTTGAGGGCAATCGCCGCGCTCATGGCGGCGATGCGGACGGTATCCGGGTGAATGCCGGACAGGGCCTGCGGACGAGCGAACGACATGAGCGACCTCCTTCGATGTGGGTGAAGGTGCTGCGTAGTAGTTGCGTGTTGTGTGGGCGGGAACACGGCCAGTGGGGACTGGCGGGGATCGTGTTCAGGTCCGGGTCCAGATTAGGCAGGGTCCGAAGGAACTTGCAATAGTTTCATTTGGACGGCTATTTCCGTCAGCGCTGACCGAATGCCGCCGTCTATCGCGGGCAAGCCCGCTCCCACAAGAGCAGGCCAGCGTCTTTTTGTGGGAGCGCGCTTGCGCGCGATCAGCGCCTCAATGCGCGACAAGCATCGGAATATCGGACTGCATGAACAGGTACCGGGTGGTACCACCCAGCACCAGTTCCGAGAGCCGCGAACGCCCCCACGCACCCATCACGATGAGATCCGCGCCGGCGTCATGGGCGGTCTTCAGCAGTTCGGGGCCCGGGGCCGACAAGGCGCCCTCGTCGAGCTTGCGCACGTCGGCCTTCACCCCGTGTGTTTCCAGCCAGCCGCAGATATCCGTGTCGGGCAGGGCGCAGGTACCGATCTCCTCGTCACGGCTGCCGTCAATCACAGTCACCGTGCCGGCCTTGCGCAGCAGCGGCAACGCCGAACGCACAGCGAGTGCCGATTCCCGGCTGCCGCTCCATGCCACGAGCACGTTCTCACCGAGGCTTTCCACGGGCGCGGTATCTGGTACGACCAGCACGCCACGGCTGGCGCCGAACACGGTCCGCGAGACCACGCCGAAGCCGATGGGTGCATCGCCACGCATGGTCGAGGAGCGTTCCATCACCACGAGGTCATAGCCCGCCGACGCGTGCGTAAGGAGGGTGACGGTATCGCCGTTGCCGACGCGCCATTTGCCTTTCAGCCCCTGGGACGCGAGCAGGTCGGCCCAATCGGCGGAAACCGCGCGCGCCTCGGTGGCACGCTGGCGTACCGCGTCGAGTTGCATGGGCACCGCCTCGGGCACGGTGAAGGCCGCGGCGGGCATATCGACCACATGCAGCGCATCGAGCCGGGCACCGATGCGCGAGGCCATGGCCAGGGCGGCGCGGAGGCCGGCACCCTGCAGGGGCAGGCGCGGGACGTTGAGGAGGAGTTCGAGGGTCATGCCCGCATGGAACACCGGCTGGTGGCGCGAGGCAAGTCCCCGTTGCGAACGTTTCGCATCGGGGCGTGGCATGGGGTACCCTCGGAGACCACTTTGTGCACCGCGGAATAACCATGACCCTCGAAAGCGCCCACCCGCGCTACGGCTTTGGCGAAGAGCTGGCGAGCAGCGTGATCCACGGCCTGGGCATCGTCCTGAGCATCGCGGGGCTGGCGGTACTGGTCGCGTTTTCGGCCATGTATGGCGGCGGGACCCGCGCGGTGGTCGCAAGTTCGGTGTTCGGCGCGACGCTGATCCTGCTCTACACCGCCTCCACCCTGTACCACTCGATCCCCGGCGGCGTGGCGAAGCGCGTGTTCCGCACGCTGGATCACATCGCGATCTTCCTGCTGATCGCCGGAACCTATACGCCGTTCACGCTGCTGGCCTTGCCGGGCGCCTGGGGCTGGGGACTATTCGGCACGATCTGGGGCCTGGCCCTGCTGGGCAGCGCCGCGGAGCTCGGCCTGCTCAAGCGGTACCGCAAGGCGGCCGTGGTGATGTACGTGCTGATGGGCTGGGTGGCGATCGTCGCGATCGAACCGCTGCGTGAGAACGTCCAGACGGGCGGACTCGTGTTGCTGTTCGCCGGCGGCGTGGCTTACACCGCCGGCGTCCCGTTCTACGTCGCGCGCCGCCTGCCGTACGGCCACGCGATCTGGCACCTCTTCGTGCTGGCGGGCAGTGTGTTGCACTACCTGGCGATCCTGCTCTACGTCATCCCCGACGCCGGCCGCTAAGGCCGGTCACTTCTTTTTCTGTTGTTCCGGGATGAAGCGGGTGCGTACCGCTTCGGCCAGCAGGTCGGGTGGCAGCAGGCCCTGTGCGATCAGGAAATCATTGAAGGCCTTGCGGTCGAACTTGTCGCCGAGCTGCACCTGGGTTTCCGCGCGCAGCTGCAGGATGCGCGAGTAACCGTAGAAGTACGCGGTCGCCTGGCCCGGTGAGTTGAGCGTGTAGCGATCGAGTTCCTGGCGAGCCATGGGCTCGGAGAGGCCGACGTCATGCACGAGGATGTCGTGGGCGCGCTCGCGCGTGACCAGGCCCAGGTTCAACATCGGATCGAGGAACGCACGCGCGGCACGCAGCAGGCGGAACTGCAGGGCGATGAACTGGCCCGCCGGCGGCTCGTACGGCACCATCTCGGCTTCCGCATAGAGCGCCCAGCCTTCCACGTTCACGCTGTTGAAGGCGAACAGGCTGCGGGTCAGCGATACGCCTTGCTCGACCATGGCGGCGAACTGCAGCTCGTGGCCCGGGCGGCCTTCATGAGCGGTAAGCGTCCATGCGGCGGCTTCGAAGGTGAAGTCGTCATACATCTGCGAGGCGTCGCCGTTCGCCGGGGGATTGCCCGTCGTCAGCACGAACGTGCCGCGCTGCCCGGTGTTGTTGATGAAGGGCGGCGGATCCATGTGCGGCGCCGGCGTACGCGCGTTCTCCGCTTCCGAAGCCAGGCGCATCGCGAGCTCACGCTTGGGCAGTTCAACGATGCGCTGCTTGCGGATCGTGTCTTCGATCTTGCCGATCACCGTGTGGTAAGTCGGCACGACCTGGTCCTTGGCCAGCTGCTTCTTCTTCAGCGCTTTCAGCACATCGCGGTAGTCGCCATCGGGTAGGCCTTCGGCCTTTGCCACGACAGGTGCGAGCTGCTGCAGCGCGTACGAGGTTTCCATGAACTCGAGCTCGGCGCGGTCGATGAGATCACGCGGCGCGATATCCAGGCCGACCTGCTCGAGGTTGTAGGCGTACATCGGCTCGGGCAGGCGGAAATCGGTGCGTGCGCGTGGCACCACGGTCTTCTGCACCCAGGCGTTGTAATCCTTCAATTGCTTGTCGAGCGCGGTCATCGCCGCATCGGTGCCACTGATCTTCTTCTCGGCGAAGAGCTTGCGGATGCCATCGACGTAGCGCTGGGTGTTGCCCAGCTTCTGTTCGACATCGGCCTTGACCGGGCCGAGCAGCTTCTTGTCACCCAGCTTTTCCGTCGTGCGCGCCTTCGCCTCGTCGACCAGCGGCGTGCAACCCTTCGTCAGGCCCACATAGCAGTTCAGGCGCCCCAGTGCGGCCTTGTTCTGCTCGGGCGTGCTCTCCGCGTTCAGCAGCGAGAACTCGCCGCTGAAGATCATCTGCCCGGCGTCGAACCACGGCAGCATGTACTTGTCGTTGAGGTCGATGCCCTTGATGTTGCCATCGATCTGCTTGATGAGGATCTGCAGGTCCTGGTGGACGTTGGGATCCTTTTCCTCGGCCAGGCGCTTCTGCAGTTTCCCGCGCACCTCGACCAGCGCGGCGCGCTGGCGCTTGTCCACGTCGGGGCCGAGGTCGGCCGTCTTCTCGTCGTAGCCCTTCACGCCGATATCGGTGGCCGATTCGGGGCTGAACTTGGCCGTGAGGTCCAGCAGCAGCTGGGCGTCGGCGTTGCTGCGTGCGATCCAGGCCGGCTGGGCCGCTTCGGCATGCAGGCTGCCGACCGCGAACGTGATCGCGGCGGCAAGGGTCAGGCGTCGGAACATGGGCTTCTCCCCGGGTGAGTGTCCGGAGACTAGCCGGGACCCGGTGGGCTCGCCATGTGCCACCGGATGGGTCAGGCGAGCAGCAGCGCCACGCCCGCCATGCCCAGCATGAGGAACGAGATAACCACCTTCGCCAGCATGCCGACGAGCATGCCCACCCACGTGCTGACCCCGACATGGGCCGAGCGGAGGATGCTCTTGCCGGAGCTCAGCTCGCCCACCACGGCGCCCGCGAACGGCCCGATGATGAGACCGGGGATGCCGAAGAACATGCCCACCGTTGTCCCGATCCCCGCACCCCACAGGGCACGTGGCGTGGCCCCGAGCTTCTTTGCCCCGAGCGAGGCGGAAACGAAATCGAGCGCGACGCCGACGGCGCCGACGATGCCGATGGCGATGAGCCAGCCCCAGCCAAGGTGGTGGTACTCATCGACAGCGGCTGCAAGCCAGATGCCGCCAAAGATCATCGGGATGCCGGGGAGCACGGGCAGGATCGCACCGGCGATGCCGCCTACGATCAGCAACGCGGAAAGCAGGTACAGGCCGAACTCCATCAACGGAACGCCTCGCGGTATTCCGGCTTGAGCAGGGCTACAAACGCATCGCTGGGCACGTCCACCGCCTGCGGCCCGGCCACGTAGGCGGCCACCTGGTAGGGCGGGAAGATGAAGGTGAGGCCGTGCACCTTGTCGTCAGGCCCTGTCAGGAGGCTGAAAACGCGGTAGTGGTCCTTGCCCGGTGCCGTGCCTTCCTCGATCAGCCGCGTGTCGGATGCCAGCGGCTCGTCCTGGTCATCGAGCTGGGTGATCAGCTGGCGGCGTGCCTCGGAGGCGAAGACGTGTTCGGCGGCGTCCGGGTCGGCGAACAGCTCGCGGATCCCGACGACCCGGTCGGCTTCCTTGTCGAAGGTGAAGCTGTCGACGATCGGTGCCGGGTGGGCGCCACCGGTGAACGCCTGGCCATCCACCTGCACATTGATGAAGCGGTCGGTACGGGCCGAAATCGCGATATCCAGGTTCAGGTCCCACGGAATCTCACGCGCACGCGAGCGCGCGCCGGGGGCGTCCAGGCTATCGAGGAAGGCGCGCTTCTGCCCATCGACATAGCGATCGATGGCATGGCGCAGCGGGCCCGCTTTCGCCGGCAGGGTCGGGAGCGAAAGCTCCATGGTGTAGAGGCCATCCTGGCTGGAACGGTTATCCTTGTCGGCACTCGCCTGCGGCGGCGGTGGCGTTTGTCCGCCGTTCGTCCGGTCGGCGCCGTCGCGACAGGCGGCGAGCCCGGCGGTGGCGATGACCAGCGACAGGATGTGTCGCACCAGCATTTCGGCATTCTCTCCCTGCGAGGCTCGCATATTAGCGTAGACACCGCATGGCGCAGAGAGCGTCAACGTAACGAAGGAACAGCGTGCAGAACGCGATGACGGAAACCGTCACCCTGCTCAAGGCCGATGAACTCGGCCGCATCGAACGCGTGGAGCGCGATGGCGTCCTGCTGATCCGCCGCGATATCGCGGCCGCTCGCTGGTGGGCGCGCTGGTTCGCCCGGCGTGCGGCGGCGCGCGAGGCGCGCGCGCTGGCCCGGCTGGAGGACGTGGATGGCGTGCCGCGGCTGCTGGCGTGGAATGGCCGCGTGCTCGAGCGCAGCTACATGGCGGGTGAGCCGATGCAGGTAGGGCGGCCACTGGATCCAGCCTATTACCGCGATGCGCTGCGCCTGCTAGCCGTGCTGCACCGCCGCGGCATCGTGCATAACGACCTGGCGAAGGAACCGAACTGGCTGGTGCGCGAAGACGGCACGCCGGGCCTCGTCGATTTCCAGATCGCGTGGACGCGCGGGCGGCGTGGCGCGCTATTCCGCGTGCTGGCGCGGGAGGACCTGCGCCACCTGCTGAAGCACAAGCGCACGTACGCAGCGCATCGCCTGTCGGTGAGGCAGCGCAGCATCCTCGACCAGCCCGCGCCGCACTCCCGCCTGTGGCGGGCGACCGGCAAGCGCCTGTACAAGCTGATCGCCCGGCGGGTGTTTGGGTATTGGGATAACGAGGGGCAGGGCCGAATCCGCAAATAACGGAAACGCCTGTGGGAGCGCGCTTGCGCGCGATCGCGCGCAAGCGCGCTCCCACAAGAGCAGGGCTTACTTCTCTACGAAGGCCCGTTCGATCACGTAATCACCCGGCTCGCGGGTGCGTGGGGAGGCCTGGAAGCCTTCGCCATCGAGCAGGACGCAGATGTCGTCGAGCATCGACGGGCTGCCGCACAGCATCACGCGGTCTTCGGCCGGATTGAGCTGGGGCAGGCCGGTGACGCGGGCCATTTCGCCGTCGGCGATGGCGTCGGTGATGCGGCCACGGTTACGAAATTCCTCACGCGTAACCGTCGGATAGTAGATGAGCTTCTCGCGGACCAGGTCGCCCAGGTACTCGTGGGCCGTCAGTTCCTTCTCGATGTAATCCGAGTAAGCCAGGTCGTTGACGTGGCGGACGCCGTGGGCGAGCACGATCTTGTCGAAGCGCTCGTAGGTCTCCGGGTCGCGGATGATCGACAGGAACGGCGCCAAACCCGTGCCCGTGCCGAGCAGGTAAAGCCGCTTGCCCGGCTTCAGGTCGTTGAGCACCAGGGTACCGGTGGGCTTGCGGCTCACGATGACCGGGTCGCCCGGCTTCAGGTGCTGCAGGCGCGAGGTCAGCGGGCCGTCCTGGACCTTGATGCTGAAGAACTCCAGGTGTTCCTCGTAGTGCGCGCTGGCGATGGAATAGGCGCGCATGAGCGGGCGGCCATCCACTTCCAGGCCGATCATGACGAAGTGACCGCTTTCGAAGCGGAAACCCGGATCGCGCGTGGTGCGGAAGCTGAAAAGCGAATCGTTCCAGTGATGTACGTCGATGACGTGCTCGGTCGCCAGTGCCACCATGGTTTGCGTTGCCTCTGAACAAATAGGGACGAAGCCACCGCGCCCCGCGCGGCAAGCCGTTGATCAGCTGGGGAAGCGACCCGTGGGCCGCGCTGCCTGGCGCGTGGCGCCGCTCCCCGTGGGGTGGGTGCGGGCTCAGGCGTATAAGGATACGGCATCCCGGGGATTCCCGCCGGAGGCGGGCGGGAAGCCCTGTGGGAGCGCGCTTGCGCGCGATGGGCGGCGCCGCGGACCCCATCGCGTGCAAGCGCGCTCCCACAGGGCGTCTTACAGGCGTCTCGGGGTGGTCTAAGATCCACCATTCCCTTCCAAGGATGTCCCCCATGACACGACCCGAATACACCCCGGGCCAGGCCTGGACCTACCGCACCCGCCCAGGCGAGGAGGCCTCGCGGGTCGTCATCCGCAAGAAGGACGTCGAGCCGGAGGACGGGGAGGTTTTCCACATCTCGATCCTTGGCGTGAAGCTGCGCAACCACAAGGTGCCGGGCGGCCTGCAGCCCGCCATGCACCACGCGGCGGTCGCGCGGGCGACGCTGGAGAACAGCCTGCTGGAACCGGACGGGGCTGGCGATGATGACGAGACCTGGCGCGATGGCTACGCGGTCTGGCGCCAGGCGTACGACAACGGCGACGCGGGCGTCTTCGACATCCAGGTGGCCGAGATCCTCGGCTATATCGAAATGGTCGTCGCCGCGTCCGGCGAAGCCTGACAAAAAAAGAGCGCCCTATCCTCCCGGAGCCAGCAGGGGAGGTGCTGGAACCGGGAGGTGGGCGCAAGCGTCACACAGGGATCGGATGAAGCGGTTTTAGAAGTCGTACGAGACCGACAGGCGGGCGTAACGCGGATCCTGCGTAATCAGCGGAGCGCGGTAGTACGGGTGCGGCGTACCGCGCGACTGCCACTCGGTCGGATAACGGAAGATCGCGCGCTGCTGGTTGGTCACGTTGAACACGTTGGCCGAGAACGCCAGGCGGTCGCCGCCCCAGGTCGGACGGTAGGTCAGGCCCAGGTCCCACTGGTAGGTCCACGGCAGGCGGCCCTTGTCACCCGGGGGCGACGGCTGGCCATCGCACCAGTGATAAGCGGAGCCGTAATGCGCCGGGTCGGTCTGGCCCGGGCCGTAGTAGCCGAGGCAGACTTCCGGGGCGCCCGAGGCGATCTGGAAGTTGCTCGACAGCTGCCATTCCGGTGCGAACTGCCAGAAGCCATACGCCTTGAACACATGCGGGTGGTCGTTACCCAGCGGGCCGTTGGCGTAGTTCATGACATAGCTGTTATCCCAGTCCATGCTGCCGGCGGCGCCGTTCTGGCGCGAATCCGTACGCGACTGGCCCTCGGTGTTGCCGTAGGAGCGCGAGTACACGTAATCGAACTTGCCGTACCACGTGCCATCGAACTGGTGCTCGGCGTAAAGCTCCACGCTGTAGTACTTGCGGCGCGTGGCGGGCATGCCCATTTCCTTGCGCGACAGGTCGACAGTGAACGGATTGCCGGCCGGGTCGAGCAGGGTGAACGTGTTGCCGTGGCCACCGTTGACCAGGTAGCAGCTGTTGGTCGAGCCGACCGTGTGGCCTTCAGCGATAGCCTTGTTCGTGACGAGGTCGATATCGCAGAAGTCGTCGATGACCGTGTTGAGCTTGCGGTAGGTCAGCTTCGAACCGTAGGTCCAGTTGTCACCGAAGGTCTTGTCGAAGCCAAGGATGTATTCATCCTGGTTCTCGGCCTTCAGGTTCTTGCCGGCGACGGTGCGCGGGTCAGGCGGGATACCGTACGAGTTGTTACCCGACACGACACCGCTCATCTGGGTCAGGCCGGTCGGCGTGCCGTCGGCGGCGATGCCCGAGTAGGTGAAGAACTGCTGGGTCGCGGTGTAACCGGCGGCCGCACCCGTCGCCGGGTTCAGCGGCAGGCCGAGGTAGTAACGACCCGCGTTGGCGTACAGCTTGAACGAGCCATCACCGTTCACATCCCACGTGGCGCCCAGGCGCGGGGCCCACTGCGGACGGGTCTGCTTGATGAACGGCTGGCTGAACTGGTTGTAGTCGGTGAACTGGTCGTTGCGCAGACCGACCGAGACCAGCCAGCGGTCGCTGACCTGCCACTTGTCTTCGATGTACTGCGCCTTCTGGTCGGAACGCACGTTGACCAGGTTGTAGACGACGTTCTTGCTCACCCAGTAGCCGGACTGGCCGTTCGGGAACAGCGCCGGAGCCGGTACGAAGTTACGCCCCGGGGTGTTGTCGATCGCTTCGTTCGGATCCTTCTGGAAGCCGTAGTTCCAGGCGTAGCCCGGGCCCGGGCTGAAGGTGCCGAAATCGAGGACCTGCGACTTGACGTTGTCGATACCCGCCGAGAGCGTGTGGTCGCCGGCGACGTACTGGACGTCGAAGCGGAGGTTGTTCGACTTGTTGCCACGGCCCGGCGAGCTGATGTCCGCGACCTGGGTGTTCTTGATCGCGCTGCCGCCATTGAGCGCGGGGTTCTGGTTGCCCGAACCGTCGACGCGCGCCAGGGTCGGATCGTAGTTGCCCGCCTGGTCGTAGTTCTTCACCGACATCTTGCCGTACTGGGCGCTGATGGTCAGGTTATCGGTGATGTAGCCGGTGTACTTCGCATTCCAGAAGTCGCCGCCGACCTTGGTGTCGTTGAGCGGACCGATGGTGTTGGTGCGAACCATGTCGACGTAGTTGTAACCGTAGCGCGTGCCGCTGGCCGAGCGCTTGTCGCCGACATCCGTGAACTCAAGGATGTTGTTGTCGTTGATGTTCCAGTCGAGCTTGGCGTACCAGCGCGGATTCTCGTAGGTCTTGGTCTGCGCCGGCGTGCTGTTGTCCACCGGATTGACGTCGCGGGTGCCAGTCTTCTCGAACTCGGTGGCGAGGAAGAAGAACAGCTTGTCCTTGATCAGCGGGCCGCCGGCGTAAGCGCTGACCGTGGTGGTCCACTTATCCGCCTGGCTCTTGGGCTGGTACAGGTCGCCCGCGGGCGCGGAGGCCGGGGTGTTCGTGTAATGGATGTTCGGGCCCGATGCGCGTGCCCAGTTCGGCTCCCACAGGATCTGCGCGCCGAAGTGCCACTCGTTGGTGCCGCGCTTACCGACCTGGTTGATCACACCGCCGTCGGAACGGCCGTACTTGGCGCTGTAACCGCCGGTGTAGATTTCCTGCTGGTCGATCGCACCGTACGGCAGCTGCAGGCCGCCGGCCGCGTTGAGCGGATCGGTGGTGTTGAAGCCGTTGACGTAGTACGCGTTTTCGTTGGACGCCGCGCCGCCGAAGCTGGCAAGCGGACGGCCGGTGTCGCTGGTGAAGCCACCGCCGTTGTTCACGACGCCCGGTGCCAGGCGAGCCACGGCTTCGGCATTGCGGCCGAGCGGCAGCTTGGCGAGCTGTTCGGAGGTGATCACGGTGCGCGAGTCGACGGAGGTCACGTCGATCGGCGGCAGCGCGGTACCCGTGACGGTGACGCCGCTAAGCGAGGTCGCGTCGGCGGACGTGGCGGGGGCGGCCGCGGCGAAGGAGACGTCGGTGCTGGCGTTGACGCGCAGCTGGACGTTCTTGCGCGAATCCACCGGTGCGCCATCGCGCATGAGGGTGACGGTGTAGGTGCCGAGCGGCAGCTGGGTCAGCGAGTAGTGGCCGCGGTCGTCGACGGCGGTCTCGCGGCGGAAGCCCGTGGTGCTCTCGACCACGACGGACTGCTTGCCGTTGGCCGGCACGGAGCCGTTGAGGTTACCGGTGGTCGACTGCGCGTAAGCGGTGCCGACGCCACCCAGACAGGTGGCCATGGCGATGGCCAGGGCGGTCCTGCGATTCAGAAACTGGTACTTCATGCCTTCCCCGAATGGTCAATGCCGAAAACAAACGGCAACACGGGGCCGAAGCCGCGGGTACGTGCCCGCCGCTTTCGTTTGCCGGAGCTATGAAGAGCCCCTCCCCGCGCTCCGTCGCAAATAATCCATTTGCCTCGATCCAAATGAATTGCCCGGCAAGGTGTACAGCAGCCTAGCGGGGATGTCCAGCATCGAAAGGGTGCATGCGCCTGGCCGTTTAGCCGTCCGAATGAAATGCGGCATCGCAGCAGAAAATTAGGTAACTATGGGTATTTGTGCACTTTCATGGCCCGTCGTCCGCGCCATGAAAACGATTACGCGAGCCCCCAGAAAAAGCCGAAAGAATATTTCGAACGAAGCTGCGGAGGACCACCGGATGATTCAAAACGGCACAATTTGGATCGTGCGAAATCTCATTCTTGCTGCGATTGGCCGCTTATGATCCGGGTATAATCAAAAGCTCGCCGCCGGATTCTGCGAAAAACAGGTGCGTCCCAGCATGCCCGGTGAGCCAGGCATGGATACGAAAGGCGTTGGCGAGGGCGATGAGGATAGGGTCGAAACAACACGCAAGGTTCTGCAAGCTGGCGGCGCCTGTTCGAAAGCCTGCGCAACGGGCCACTTGCCAGCCCCGGCGCAGAACATAGACTAGGCGGGTATCGGGGGACGTGGTGGAAGCAGGGCTGGCATGAAGATCGATCGCGGTAGCGGCAAACGTGCCGGACCGGTGATGCTCAGCGAGGTCGCCGCGCGGCTGCGCAATCCGCGCATCGACCGCATCGTGGCGAGCTTCCGCGAGCATCACGTATCGCTCGTGCGTACCGTCCTGCTCGGCTTCATCGTGGTCTGGACCGCGGCATGGCTGCACGGCCCCGTGCCCATGGCGCACGAGTCGCACACGGCTTTCCCCCTGGCCCTGACGCTGTTCGTCGCGAGCACCTTCTGGATGCTGTTCCTCCGGGCTGGCTGGCTGAAGGAGACCGACCGGCTCGACGCGGTGGGGCAGGTCGCGAATTTCGCCATGGCCGCGCTGTTGCTGAAAGCGGGCTTCATGCTTGTCATCACGGTCACGGCCGTGCTCCCGTTCCTCTCCGTCGCCGTCGGCATGCGCTATAGCCGGCGCGCCTTCGCCGCGAGCGTCGTGGCCTCGGTGGCGATCCTGGCCGTGGCCGCGCCCGACGGCTACTGGATCGGCCGGCCCGCGTATGCGCTGTACGCGCTCGCCCTGACCGTCGTGCTGCCGATGACCCTGTATCGCATGATCGATGCGCTGCGCGAGGTCTCCGCCGAAGCGATCGCCTCGCGCGAAGCGCAGCACCGGTTCATCTCGATGATGAGCCATGAGATGCGCACGCCGCTCAGCACGGTCATCCACGCCGCATCGCTCATCGACACCACGCTCCTCAACGATGACCAGCGCCGGCTGGTCGCCCTGCTTTCGACCAGCGCGAACGCGCTGCTCCACCGTGTGAACGCCGTGCTCGACGTCGCGTCGTTCGCCGGCGGCAGCTTCACCCTGCGACAGCACGCCTTCGCCTTCGACGAGGTGCTTGCCACGGTGGGCGCCGTCTGCCGTCCTTCGGCGGCCGAGAAGCGGATCGGCTTCAGCGTCTCGCGCGATGCGTCGGTGGAGGGCGTCTTCATGGGCGACCCGGGCCGTATCGAACAGGTGCTCTCGAACCTGGCCTCGAACGCGCTGAAGTTCACGCCGCCGGGCGGCAGCGTGGATGTCCGCGTGGAGCTCACCGAAGGCGTCGGTGGCCGCGACCCGATCATCACCTGCACCGTGACGGATACGGGCATCGGCATCGCCGATACCGACAAGCAGCGGATCTTCGATCCGTTCCAGCAGGTGAGCGTGGGCGAGAGCCGGCGCCAGGAAGGCGTGGGCCTCGGGCTCTACATCGTGCGCAATGTCTCCGGGCAGATGAACGGCCACCTCGAGGTGAACGACAACCCGATGGGCGGTTCGGTGTTCACCTGGCGCTTCCCCATGCCGCGCGCGGCGCACGGTGCACGGAGCATGGCCGACGTGCCACTGGTGGAACTGCTCGATGCACACCGGACGCGCGTCACGCCGCAGACCTGCCTCGTGGTCGACGACAACGCTTCGAACCGCGAGATCGTCGGCCGTATCCTCGAACGCGCCGGCCACCACTGCGTCTTCAGCGCCAGCGGTGACGAGGCGCTGGCGAGCCTGGAGCGCAGCGCGTTCGATCTGATTTTCATGGACCTGCACATGCCGGGCAGTTCCGGATGGGACGTGTTGGGACGGATCGAGGTCCTGCGACGTACGCAGGCCGTGCCGCCCATCGTGATGCTGAGCGCCGATTCCAGCCAGGATGCGGTGCGCATCGCGTTCAAGGCCGGTGCGCGCGCTTACCTGACCAAGCCGATCGCTGCGCAGCGCCTGCTCGATATCATCGAAGCCATCGCCGCCGAACGCTCGCTGGCGACGGCCGCGAAGGCGTGGCAGCCGGAACTGCCAGGGATCGAACCGCGCGTGGGCCTCACGACACCGCTCGATGAAATGCGCGCCCTGGCGAGCCCGGCGGAATTCGCCAGCTTCCTCGACCTGTGTTCCGAGGCATCCGACGGGCATGTCGATGCGTTGCGCGAGGCGATGCTCGGTGGTGACATCGCGGCGGCATCGGAATCGCTGCATGCGTTGCGCAACGTCCTCGGTAACCTCGGCGTGCCCGGTGCAGGCCGCGTCTGCGATGACCTGGGCGTGCTGATCGACGCGGGCGGCGATATGTATCCGGCTGTGTCCGAACTCGATGCCCTGTGCCGCTCCGTCGGGCATTACGTCACCTTGCAGCGACGCCAGGCGGGCGCGCCGGCGGATTCGGCCGCATGACGTCGCTGGACGCGCTGGCGCAGGATATCGCCCGGCGCGAGTTGGCCACGCCGTGCCTCAAACCCGACAACGAGGCGCGCATCGTGTTTGCCGATGGCGTTCCGCATGAGCGGCAGCCCCTTGCCGTCGTCTACCTGCATGGCTTCACCGCGAGCCAGGCCGAAGGCGATCCCGCGCACCGGGCGCTGGCGTCCGCGTGCGGCGCGCACCTGTACGCCAACCGCCTGCACGACCACGGTACCGACGCACCGATGGCCATGGCCGGTGCTTCGCCGCAGGCGTGGCGTGACGATGCGGATGCCGCGCTCCGGATCGGCCTGGAACTTGGCGAGCGCGTCGTGCTCGTCGCCACCTCCATGGGCGGCTCGCTGGCGCTGGACCTGGCGGCGGCGCACCCGGACAAGGTCGCGGCCCTTATCGCCTGGTCGCCGGGCATCCGCGTATTCGACGAGGAACAACTGCGTGCCGCGACGCTGCTGGAAGGGCCGGTGATCCCGCCCGGCGATCGCAGCGCTTATCAGCGGCAGTACTGGTCGTCGGTGGTGCACTCGGATGCGTACCGCGCGATCGCCCGCCTGTTCGTCGAACGCATGCAGCCGGAGCATCTAGCGAAGGTGGCTTGCCCCGTCCTTGTCGGCGCCTGGGATGGTGGTGCGGGCGACAGCGATACGCTGACCTCGGTCGCGGCCATGCGCGAAGCTTTCACCTGGCTGGGGACGCCGGCCTCCGCGCGGCAATTCATCGCCTACGACCATGCGGCCCATGTGCTGGCCAACCCCAACCGCTCCCCCGCGGCCGGCCGCGTGCTGGCCGACGCGCTGGGCTTCCTTGCCATGCATGGGCTGGGCGCAGCACCCATCGGCCATAGGTCGAAGCGACTCGGCCTCACGTAACCGCTATCGTTGCACCCTGGAAGCGATGGGGTGGGGAGTGCGGTTCAAACAGGCGATCGCCGCGATGCGGGCGGTAACGTTGGCCCTGGTGGCCTGGCTGGCGCTCGCGGGCGCCGCGATGGGCATGGATACCCGCGACCGCAGCATCAGCCAGTTCTACCACACGGCCTGGACCGTGCGCGAAGGCGCGCCAGGCCAGGTGACGGCGCTCGCCCAGACGGCGGACGGCTACCTCTGGCTGGGCACGCAGACGGGCCTGTACCGCTTCGACGGCGTGCACTTCGAACGCTACCGGCCGCGCCGCGGCGGTGATTTCCCCGCGTCCAGCGTCGCCTCGCTCTATGCGGCGCCTGATGGTGGCCTGTGGGTCGGCTTCCGTTACGGCTTTGCCAGCTACATCGAGAACGACGCCGCTGTGCATTACGGCGCGTCATCGGGGCTGCCGACGGCGACGATCTACGCGATCGCCGGCACGCCCGATGGCCGCGTGTGGGGCGCAACCTTCAACGGCCTCGTGGAACTGCGCGGCAACCGCTGGCAGGTGGTGGGCCCGGCGATGGGCCTGCCTGGCATCCGCGCGCGCAACCTCACGGTGGACCGTGAGGGGCGGCTGTGGGTGGCATCCGACGTGGCGCTCGCATGGCTGCCACCGGGTGGCGATCGTTTCGTCGTCGCAACCCGCGATGTCGGCAAGATCAACCGGATCAGCGAGGCGCCGGATGGAACGATCTGGATTGCCGATGTCGACCGGGGCGTATTGCCAGCGTGGCGCGGCACGGGCGATCCCGCCGCCGCGGGACCCATCCTGCGGCTGTCGTCATCGGGCCTGCTGTTCGACAGGGATGGCGCGCTCTGGGTGCCCACGCTGGGCGAGGGCCTGCGCCGCGTGCCGCGCGTCGAGGAGCGCTCGCGCCAACGGATCGATGCGGAGGGCACCGCCGCGGAGCGTTTCGTCGAGCGCGATGGGCTGACCTCTGACTACATCAGCGCGATCATCCAGGATCGCGAGGGCAACCTGTGGGTCGGCGGCAGCCGCGGCCTGGACCGCTTCCGCGCCAGCCGGCTGTTGCCCGCGCCGACACCTTCGGGCGCCACGGATTTCGCCATCGTGCCGGCGGCCTCGCGCGGCATCTGGATCGGGACGAAGAACCGGCCGCTGATGCGCGTGGACGCGGTAGGCGCCACGACGGTGGACTTCCCCGAGGCGATCACCGCCGCCGCGCGCGATGAGCACGCGACCTGGCTGGGCGGCCCCAACGGCGTCTGGACCATGCACGGCGATACGCCCACCCTGTTTGCCACGCTGCCCGTCCAGGATTTCACGGGCGTGCAGGCGATCACGGGTGATGGCCGTGGCGGCGCGTGGGTATCGATCAACCGGCCTGGCGTGTACCACTACACCGGCGGCAGCTGGCACCGCGAAATGCTGCCGGCCGTCGCCAACGATCCCTCGCCGCTGGTGCTCGTCCGCGACCGGGCCAACCGCCTGTGGATGGGCTTCGCCCGGGACACGATCATCGTCCGCGACGAGACCGGCCACGACACCGTGCTGGGGGAGCGCGACGGCCTGGCCGTCGGCAACGTCACGGCGCTGTGCGCGGATGGCGACACCATGTGGGTCGGCGGCGAGCGCGGCATCAACGTCGTGCGGGCGGGCCGCGTTCATCCGCTCCCGTTGCAGATGGACCTGCGCGGTGTCTCGGGCATCGTGCGCGATCGTGCCGGTGACTACTGGGCCAACGCGTCTCAGGGCATCGTCCGCATCCTCGGCGCCGATGTCGCACACGCGCAGCAGGATGACTCCTTCCGCATTCCCGTCGCGCTGTTCGATTCACTCGACGGCCTGCCGGGCACGCCGGCCCAGTTCCGCCCGTTACCGACGGCCGTCGCCGCTGACGATGGCCGGCTGTGGTTCGCGACGACCAGCGGCGTCGTCTCGATCGACCCGGCCGACGTGCCGCGCAATACGCTCCCGCCACCGGTCGCGATCCGCGGCATCGTGACGGATACGGGCTGGTACGAAGCGGACGGACGCATCCGCCTGCCCGCGAAGAGTGCACGCCTGCGCATCGTGTATACGGCGACGAGCCTTTCCATGCCGGAGCGCGTGCACTTCCGCTACCGGCTGGAGGGTATCGACCGGCACTGGCGGGATGCCGGCACCGATCGCGAGGCGGTCTATACCGACCCGCCGCCGGGCCATTACCTGTTCCGGGTGAGTGCGGCGAACGAGGATGGGGTGTGGAACGAGCAGGGCGCCGCCATCGGTATCGACGTCGCGCCCGCGTTCTACCAGACCGCGTGGTTCGCCGTGATCCTGGCGGTAGCTGGCGCCGCGATCGTCTGGATACTCGTGCTGGTGCGGATGCGCCGCGTGGAACGGCAGCTGCGCGAGCGCCTGCACGAACGCCACGCGGAGCGCGAGCGCATCGCACGCGAGCTGCACGATACGCTCCTGCAGAGCATCCAGGGCCTGATGATGCGGTTCCAGGCGGTCGCGAACCGCGTGGCGCCCGATGATCCGTTGCGTGTGTCGATGGAGCGCGCGCTCGACCGGGCGGACCTCGCGCTCGTGGAGGCACGTGACCGCGTGCGTGACCTGCGCGATCACCTCGGTGACACCGTGGCGCTGGATGTCGGCCTGGTGGAGCTGGCGCGCTCCTATGCCGAGGAGCATGCGGTACCGGTGATCGTCGATACCGCCGCCGAGTGGCACGGCATGGATCCGCTGGCGCGCGATGAGCTGTATGGCATCGCCCGCGAAGCCGTGCATAACGCGATCGCCCACGCCGAGGCGAGCCGAATTGACGTGAGCCTGCATCGGGATGGCGGCGACGTGGTGCTTTCGGTCTGCGATGACGGACAAGGCATCGACGCGGACATCCTCGCCTCGGGCCGTCCGGGGCACTGGGGCCTGCGTGGCATGCAAGAGCGCGCCGAAAACATCGGCGGCGTCGCGGAGATCACATCATCGCCCGGCCAGGGCACGCGGGTCGTCGTCCGCGTGCCCCGCGCCCGTCTCTTCCCCGCGCGGGCCTGGTGGCGCCGCTGGCTACCTAGCGGTAACAGCCGTACTTGAACTGGCCCTTGGCGACCGGGCAGAGGATGGCCGCGAAGCCACCGTTGGCCGGTACGTCGAAGCTCAGCGTGCCGTCCGCGGTGACGTTCTGCGACGAGCGGGCGACATCGCCGCGACCGGTCCCATCACGGATGATGTCGGCTCGCCACGGCCCCACGCCCAGCCCCGCGAGCGGCACGCTCAGGCGGCGCGCAGGGCCCGCCGAGATCGCACCGATGAACCAGCGATCGCCGCTACGACGCGCGAAGATCGCCTCTTCGCCGGGGGCGCCGGCGATAAGCTTCGTCTCGTCCCAGGTGGTCGGGATCTGGTCCAGGAACGCGAGCGCATTGGGGCGGCGCTGGTACGCCTCGGGGCTGTCGGCGAGATGCGTCAAGCCGGATTCGAAGACGATCGGCAGCGCCACCTCGTGCGCGATGCTGGCTTCCTGGCGGCCGACGTCGAAGGCGACCGGCGTGTAATCCATGGAGCCGACGACATTGCGTGTGAACGGCTGGATGGTGTTACCGACCGCCGGCGGATCGTTTTCCGCGCCGCGCACGCCTTCCATCGTCATCAGGTGGGGCCAGGTCCGCGCGAGCCCGTGCGGGATCGTGCCACCGTGGAAATCGACCATGAGCTGCAGGCGCGCGGTATCGGCGAGCGTCTCGTCGTACCAGCGGAAGCGTGCCTGGCTGTCCGAACCCATGAAGTCGATCTTGACGCCCTTGACGCCCCAGCCTTTGACACGGGTGAGCCATGCCTCGCGCTTCGCTGCCGTATCGAGCATCGTCCACGGGAACCAGATCAGCACGTCCACGTGTTTCGCGTTGGCGTAGCGGATGAGCTGGGGCACCCACGTTTCGCTCCAGCCTTCATCGAGCAGCACATACGGCATGCGGTTCGCCGCCGCGAAATCGACGAACTGCTTCTGCCGTTCAAAGCTCTTCGGGCTATCGTGGTCGCTGATCCATGACCACGCGACGCTGCCCGGGCGGATCCACGAGGTGTCGGTGATTTTCGATGGGTCCGCAAGGTCATCCACGAGCGTCGATTCGGTGACGGTCGCGAGGTCGCCGGCGATGATGGTGCGCCAGGGCGTGACGCCGGTGCTGTCCACCCGGCTATCGGCCAGGGTGAGGCCGTACGACGGCGAGTTCGCCACGTGGGTGAGGCGGCTGCCGTCGTAGCGGCCGTCCGCATTGGCCTCGGTGATCAGGACGTAGCGCTGGCCGACGAGGAACAGGGAGGGATAGCCGTAGTCCCCGCCGGGGGCGGCGGATGCGGAGGTCTGGATGCGCTCCTTCTCGTTGCTCGGGTCGTAGGGCAGCAACCAGGCGCGGGCATCGGCGGGAAGTGTGTAGCTCGTGGCTTCGCCGGTCACCGTCACCTGGGTCGTGCCCGGCAGCTCGTAGCGGAAGGCGACGCCGTCGCTGGCGACACGCACGACCACATCGAGCTTCTCGCCCTTGTCGTTCTGCAGCGCGAAGCGGTTTTCCGTGAGGTTGGCATGGCGCACGAGGCGCTTGCCGGTAGTCATCCGATAGCTCTCGGTGAGATTGCGCTGGGTGGTGCCGAGCAGGCGAAGGCCGTGGGTCAGGTCGCTGCCCGTGGTGCGCAGGCCGAGCGTGGCGTCGACGAGCACCTGGCCCTGCGGATCGGCGATGTTGAGTACGGGGCGCCCGCCATCGCGAAAGACCATGGTCACCAGCGGCGGCGTAGCGAAAGCGGGCAAGGCGACTACGGCGGCGAGTGCGGCGACAAGGCGGTGCGACGTCTTCATGGGAGCTCCTGGGGCGGGCGTGCCGATCGCCGAGCATTCCACAGCGGTGCACGGCGGCTCAAGCAGGACGTAGCCAGCGTGAGAACCGCGTCAATGCAAAAGCCCACTACCATGGCCGGCATGACCGATGTCCCTTGTGCCTTCCTCGAACTCCTGGAAACCGATGCCACCTGGCGTGACCCGGGGGCGTTCCGCTGGCGCGCGGATGCCATGGATCGCCTCGACCTGCTGTCGCTGGCGATGACGGACGACGCGCAACGGCAACGCGCCGATGCGTTGTTCGATGCGATGGGCGCGGCCGACGAGGCGCTGTTCGCTGCGTTGCGTGCGGCGATCCGCGGCGGGGAAGGGAAGGCGGCGCTCGCGCCGTGGCTCGATATCGGTGAGCCGGTCGGCGCGCATTACGACGCACTGGATGCGTTGGTGGCGGGGATACTGGCCGTCGACGAGCCGGTGCCGGCCGTATCGCGCCTGCCGGCGGACATGGTGTTCTACCAGCCGACGCCTGCGCGGCACATCGTCGATGCGGTGCGCCTCGCGGCGCTCACTCCCGGAGACCATGTTCTGGACCTGGGGTCGGGGCTGGGCCATGTGCCGCTGCTGATGCGGATCCTGAGTGGTGCGACGGTCACCGGCGTGGAGCGTGAGCCTGCCTATGTGGATGGCGCACGCGCTGCGGCATTGACATTGGGGCTGGATGCCGTGCATTTCACATGCGCCGATGCGCGCGAGGTCGACTTCTCGCAGGCGGATGTGTTCTACCTGTTCACGCCGTTCATCGGGGCGGTGTTGCGCGATGTGGTCGCGCGCATAGAGGCGGAAGCACGCAAGCGGCCGCTGCGCGTTCTCGCGCTTGGCCCGTGCACACGCACGTTCGCGCGACAACCCTGGCTGCGCAGCGACGCCGCCGATCCCGAAGCCGCCGACCGCATCATCCTCTTTGCATCGGTTTAGCCGGACCCTCAGCGTTTGGCGGGCGGCAGCTTCGCAATCAATGCCGCCCGGAATACCGTCGCCAGCAGATGGAAGCCTGCCTCGTTGGGGTGCATCTCATCGTTCCACTGGTCGTCACGCGTGAGCTGCCCGCGCAGGTCGACGTAATCGAACATGCCGCCGTACCTGGCGGATGCCTTCAACGGTTCCAGCACGCGCTCCGCGAACCCATCGATCAGGAGCTTCACGAACGCGCGCCACGCCGGGAGGCCGCCGGGGATCACCGGTTCGATGTAAGGCCCGATCCACGGCCCGATGGACTTCTTCAGCAGCGCAGCGGCGCCAAGATTGCCGAGGCCCAGTTTCGCCTCGCTGCCGATCAGCCTTGGGTAGTCGTAGGTATGCGCAAGGATCGGTACGTTCGGCTTCGCTGCGTGGAACGTGTCGAGGAACAACGCATACGCGTTGCGCAGGTCATCGAACCGGCCCGTGGCCACGATGACGTCGAAGGCCTGCTGCGGTGAGAGATTCTTTTGACCGGCCATGGTCTTCTGCAGCCACGTATCGACAAAGTCGTTCCCGCCGGCGCTCAGCAGGACCATATCGAAGTTGAAACGGCCGAACCATCCGACGAGGTCGTCGACGTTATCCCGGGTGAACATAGAGCGGCTGGGGTGCTCACTTTGGGGGATGGCCTGGTCGCCGCTGTGCTCGGCGCGGAAGAACAGCCCACCCTGGCCGAGCAGTGGAACGCCACGCTCGTTGTCCTGCGGTGCAGGCGAAACGATCCAGTCGAGCATGTTCATGTACAGCGGCGTGGAGAACCAGGAATCACCCTCGCAGAGGATGACCGGCACCCGGTCGAGCGCCTTCTGGCTCTTAAGGCCGTTGTAGAGGGCGCGGAACTGGCCGCGCTGCGAAAGGGAAGACGCGGGAACGGGCATGGCGGCAGCTCGCGCGGCGAAGGTGCCCCGATCCTACCCCATGCCCGGTGACAGTCAGCCCCTCGCGGCCCCCTCCCTTGTGGGAGCGCGCTTGCGCGCGATAAGGCCTGCCGTACCGCCCGACCCCTACTTACCTCCCGTGAAACCGCCCCGTAGCCCCACCCACCGAAATACTGACCCCACCGGTCGGATGCTCGCAGCTGCCAAAGGCCTGCGAGAGGCTCACCGCACCGCCCTGGTAGCTCCCGCTGCCGCCGTGGCTGGCGCTGACGACCCCGGTGCTGACGCTGCCGTGCACCTGGGGTTTGTTATATGTGGCGTCATCGCAGCGCGGGCCATCGTCCTCGATATCGGCCCCGGCCATCTGGCCGCTGGTGTCGCCGTAGTAGGTGCCCGGCGGATCCTTCGCCCGCGACGGCGTGACGGCGACGCTCTCCTTGCCGCCGGCGGAAGGTGCCGCCTGGGCCGCCGCGCTGGCCGGGGCCGGGGTCGCGGCTGCGGCCGGATGGCTCATGGAAGCCGTGCCGTTCTTCGAGCCGTTGTCGGCCACCGCGGGGGCCTGCGCCGGTGCCGGCGCCGTGCTGGAAGCCGCAGGCACGTAATTCGGCGAAAGGTTGAGGTTGAGCGGCTTGCCGGCGTCCTGCGCCATGGCGGCGCCAGCAAGCAGGGAAAGGGTGGTGAGGGCGAGGATGGACTTCATGGAACGCTCCGGGGGACCTGCCAAAGAACGCCTAAGGCAGCGTCCGGTGTACCGGGGTTGGAACGCCCGTTAAGGGGGGAGTTCCCTGCGGTGCCGGATCGCGCGCCTTGGCTGGGGTCCGGCCTGGCCGGATCGCGCGCAAGCGCGCTCCCCCATGGCTTACATCATGCCTCTTCGGGGGCCTCGAGGGGCGGTTCACCCAGGCGGGCGCGCAGGGCGTCGATCTGGCGGCGCAGGTTGCGGTTCTCGGCTTCCAGCTCCGCGACCTGCTCGCGCAGGGCCACCACGTCGCCCGACGGCTTCTCGCGCGGCTTGCGCTTCGATTCGCGGACCCGCTTGGCGGCCTCCTTCAGCTCCTGGTCGCCCGCCGTGGCGGCGGCGCGCTGCTCGTCTTCCGGGAGCGAGGCCACGGCGGCACCGGCGCTGATCGACAGGGTGCCCGACTTCACCGCGGCGACCACCTCCGGGGCGGCCTCCTTGCGGATCTTCTCGATCATGCCGACCTGGTTGGCGCTGATGCGCGCCTCGCGGGCGATTTCCTTGCGGCTATCGTTCGGGTTGGGGCGCGGGGCCTTCGGTTTGGCCGGGGCCGAGCCCTCCGCGTCGAAGGGCAGGTCGTTCTCGTCCTTTGCCGGCTCCTCGGTCTCGCGGCGGGCGGCCAGGATCTCGCGCTTGCGCAGCGCCAGCACGCCACGCTGGAAATCCGAGACGCTGCGCCGGCCAAGGTGCTGCTCGATCATCCACAGGTGCACATCGTCCATGGACTGGAAACGCTCGTTCTGCACGGTCTTGAACGGGATATCGTGCTTGCGGCAGATGCCATAGCGGTTGTGCCCATCGACCAGCGTATCGCCCCACAGCACCAGCGCGTCGCGGCAACCCTCGGTCAGCAGGCTGCGCTCCAGGGACTCGTGCTCATCCGGGGTGAGCGGATCGATGTAGGCCTTGAGTTCTTCGTTGACGACGATGTGCATGGGATAGAGGCGCGGTAGCGGACGGGCGGCCGCGCATTCTAGTGCCTGCCGGTCTCACGTGCAGCGACGATGTGGGGGTTGACAGGATCGGCAACTGGCGCCTTGTCCGCGGGCCCCTGCCGTGAACGCCGGCACTCGTGCAAAATGCAGCCGGACCCCGGCTGAGAATACAGTTCAGATGAACATGGAAACCGTCGAGATCAAGGCGTTCGTCCCTGCCCGGGATTTTGAACTTTCCAAGGCCTTCTACACCGATCTTGGGTTCGAGGTGGCCTACTCATCCGAAGACCTCGCTTACCTGAAGGCGGGCGAGTGCGCCTTCCTGCTACAAGCCTTCTACGTGAAGGAACACGCAACTAACTTCATGATGCACATGTTGGTGGAGGACGTGGATGCGTGGTGGCGTCACGTCGAGGATGCAGGCCTGGTCACCAGGTATGGAATTCGCGCCGATCCACCTGCAGACCGTCCCTGGGCGATAAGGGACTTTGTCATCGTCGACCCCTCCGGCGTGCTGTGGCGCATCGGTACTAACATTGGATCGCCCGCCAACCCTAAGGAGACGCCATGAAAGCGACCAGGGAAGCACCGGAGAGCATCGACGCCACGGTGTTGATCGATGCCCGCATTGAAAGCCTGAACGACTGGCGCGGTGAAGCGCTCGCGCGCATGCGAAAGCTCATCCACGAGGCGTTGCCCGATGTGGTCGAGACATGGAAGTGGATGGGTACGCCCGTGTGGGAGCACAACGGCATCATCTGCACCGGTGAGAGCTACAAGGACAAGATCAAGCTGACCTTTGCCAAAGGTGCGTCGTTGTCCGATCCGGCGAAGCTCTTTAATTCCAGCCTGGACGGGAACATGCGCCGCGCGCTGGATATCGGCAAGGACCAGAAGGTCGATGCCGTGAAGTTCAAGGCGCTGGTGAAAGCCGCCGCCGCCCTGAATGCTTCAACGAAGAAGAAAGCCCCTGCCAAGCGTGCGAAATAGCACGGTGGTCAACGATTACTGATCACGCTTGATCGCTGCCCGGCGCATTGCGGCGGCCAGCGCGGGGTTCCCGCTTCCATCGACGCCTTGTACCGCGCCCTCGAAGTCGGCCGGCGTGCGGTTCTGGCTGAGCTTCCGCTTGCCTTCCAGTCGCGTGATCTCGACTTCGATGCCCACGATATGGGCCAGTTCCTCGGCAAGGTAATCGGCCGGGGCATCGCCCATGCGCCATGGCTCCGGCAGCCGGGATTCGTGTTCGCGGGTGAGTCGGGCCACGACGCCGCGCACGTAGGTTTCGTCGTCGATGACGCGGATGCGGCCGTGGACGTGTACCGCCTCGTAGTTCCACGTGGGCACGTGGCGGTGGGTTTCGTGCTTGCTCGGATACCAGTTGGGCGAGACATAGCCGTTCGCGCCGCGGAAGACGACCAGCACCTCATCGCCCGCCGCGACGTCGCGCCAGAGCGAATTCGCGCGCGCCACGTGCGCCACCAGCGTGCCTTTCGCGCCGCGGCTTTCGTCGACAAGGAAGGGCAGGTGGTTCGCGTCCAGGCCGGCGGTGGTGTGCGTGACCAGTGCGCCCAGCGGATGCTCGCGGAGCAGCGCGAACAGCGTGGCGGCGTCGGTTTCGGCGAAGAGGGCGGGTACGTACATGTGACGTTATCGATAGCCGGGAGGGAAAGGCACTCAGTGCAGCGGACGCACCAGCAGCACCACGCAAAGCAGCAGCATGAACAGCGCCACGGCCGCATCCATGATGCGCCACGCCGTCGGATTCCTGAAGACCGGCGTGAGCAGGCGCGCGCCAAAGCCAAGGCTGAGGAACCAGACCACGCTCGCAGCGCAGGCGCCGGCCGCGAAGACCCAGCGCAACGTGTCGGGGTAGCCGGTCGAAAGGCTGCCGAGCAGGATCATGGTGTCGAGATAGACGTGCGGATTGAGGAAGGTGAAGGCGAGGCAGGCAAGGGCCGCCTTGTACCACGCGGGCTGGACGCCGCCGGAGGGGGCTAGCCCGCCACCGCCTCGCCAGGCCCGGCAGGCGGCCATCAGGGCATATACCCCGAGAAAGGCGGCACCGCCGAAGCGCAGGGCCTGGAGCAGCCACGGCACCCGTTCGACGAGAACGCCAATGCCGGCCACGCCGAGCAGGATCAGGAGGATGTCGCTGAGGGCGCAGATGGCCACGACGACACCCACGTGCGAGCGCTGCAGGCCTTGCCGCAATACGAACGCGTTCTGGGCGCCGATGGCCATGATGAGGCCGGCGCTGGCTGCGAAGCCAGCGAGTGCAGTAGTCAGGATCATGGGGATGTCACCGGAGGAAGGCCCCCATGATGTCGCCCCTATGCTGCTTAGACAAACTAAAGAATCTTCAGTCGGATAAGATTTGCTAATCTGGCCACATGGATCTCCTTCATCCCCAGCTGGCCGCATTCGCCGCCGTCATCGAGGAAGGCAGCTTCGAGCATGCCGCCCGGCGCCTTTCGGTGACGCCCTCAGCCATCTCGCAGCGGATCAAGGCGCTCGAAGACCGGCTCGGCCAGGTGCTGGTTGTCCGCCAGGTCCCGTGCAGGCCGACGGCCGCCGGTGAGCGGCTGCTGCTCCGCCTCAGGCCGATGCAGGCGCTCGAGGCGGAAGCCCTGGCGGACTTCCTGCCCGAGGAAGTGCGGCCGGCGCAGTCGCGGCCGGTCGCGATCGCGGTCAACGATGATTCCCTGCACACGTGGGTGATCACGGCGCTGGCCACCCTGCACGCCGGGCATGGTTACTTCTTCGACGTACGCGTGGACGACCAGGATCACACGCTCGACCACCTGCGCGAGGGTGCGGTGCTGGGCGCGATCACCTCGGAGCGCAAACCCCTGCAGGGCTGCAACGTCTTCGCGCTGGGCCGCATGCGCTATCACGCGATCGCATCGCCCGCTTTCGTGCGGAAGCATTTTCCACGCGGCATGGATGCGGCATCGCTTGCCGCCGCGCCGATGATCGTGTTCAACCGCAAGGATGAGCTGCAGGCGCGCTATGTGCGTCGCGTCACCCGGGCGAAGGTCACGCCACCGATCCACTACCTTCCCACGTCCACGGGTTTCGTCGAAGCGGCGGCAAAGGGGCTCGGCTGGTGCCTGGCGCCCGACCTGCTCGCCAGGCCTGCACTGGCCGCCGGCCAGATCGCCACGATCGATGAAGAACGCACGCTCTACGTGCCGCTCTACTGGCAATGCGCAGCGGTGCCTTCGAGCACGCTTCAGCACATCACGCAGGCCTTGCGCAGCGTCGCGGAAACCGCGTTGTCGCCCGAACCGGACTGAGCGGGGCATCCGTGCCCCGCTTCGACGTTGCTACTTTTCGCGCGTCAGCGGCAGCACACGCTCGCGGAGCACCTTGTACTCCGCATCGATCACGTCCTGGTTCGGATCGTGGCCCGCGTGCTCGAGCAGTACCCAGCCTTTCTCCGGCGCCTTGATCTGGTCGTACCAGCGGCGCGCGACGTCCGGCGTGGCGAGCAGGTCCTGCTTCCCTTCGATCAGGAAGACCGGGATAGCGAAGTCGGTGCCGAGGGCGGGGAGGTTCGCGTGGGCGAGCATACCGTCGCCATGCATGCCGACGAAGTTGATGAAGGAATAGTCCTCACCGTTCGTATAGTCCTCCGTGGCCTTCGGCGTCGTGTATTCCGGTGCCGGCTTCCATGTGGATGGAGGCGGTGTCGTGACCTTCGCTTCGTACGCACGGATGACCCGGCGCACCTTGCCGAAGCTGCGCGGATCGGTCCACGGCGGCGTGCCGACCTGCTTCAGGATAGCGAGCGACGGCTGGTCGTTAGCCGCTTCGGCCAGGGCCATGAGCTTCTTGTAGCTCTCGGCCTGGTTCTCCAGCG
This sequence comes from Luteibacter sp. NPDC104163, assembly GCF_055584245.1. NCBI lineage: Bacteria > Pseudomonadati > Pseudomonadota > Gammaproteobacteria > Lysobacterales > Rhodanobacteraceae > Luteibacter > Luteibacter sp. NPDC104163. Next base: position 36,651 of record NZ_JBVJMK010000021.1, on the reverse strand, counting down.
AGTTCACGACCTGCGAAGTGCCTACGTACGCATAGAACAGGTCCGGCCGGGCCTTCGCCATGTAAACGCCAAGGATCGAGCCCCACGAGCTCCCCCACAGGATCACCTTGCGCTTGCCGTAGCGGTGCGCGAGATATTCGGCGAGCTCGTTGCCGTCCTTTGCCATCCGCTCGATCGTCAGCGTCTCGCCTTCGGCAGGCGGGTTGCGCCCATAGGTCATGCCCGCGCCACGCTGGTCCCACTGCACGACGATGAAATCCTTCGACCACGCACCGTACATCGTGTCCGAGAGCGGGCTCAGGGGATTGCCGGGGCCGCCGCTGATGAACAGGATGACGGGGTTGGCGCAACTGTCGCCCTTGGCGGTGACCCATTGTTCGATGCCGCCAATGCGAACGAAGCCTGCGCTATCGACCTTGCCCGGCTTGCCCTTGCAGGCGGCGTCCAGCGGTACCGCGGCCTGGCTCGTGCCGGCCTTCGCGCTCTCGGCGGCCTGCGCACCGGACGCAAGCGTGCCCAGGGCCAACAGCGTGGCCCCCACCAACGATGCTTTCCTCACCCTTATCCCCCGAAGTGCGGCCACGCGGCCGCCGGGTCAGGAATGTAGCTGATTGCTGGCGCGGCCGTCTCTCAGCCGAAGGTAAAGGAGTACGCCTGCACGCCAGGATCGAGGAATTCGATCTCGAAGACGTGATCCGTGATCGGCGGGGTCTGCCGGATCAGCTGGTACATGCGCGGCTCGTCGACCTTGCCGTTACCGCTCGCGTCGGTATCGACGCCGTGGGCTGCTCCCGGCGGCTTGCCGTCGATCGTGACCCGGAAGCGGACGCTGCCACCACCGGCCGTGGGGCCGAGCACGAGGTGCAGGTCACGCGAATGGAAGCGGTAGACGATCTTGCCGTCGGCGCCTTCGGCCTTCGCCGACTCACGGCCCATGGTCCACTCGCCGGCAAGTGCCCAGTGGTTCAGGCCGAGGCCGTCGGGCACCTTGTAGCCGTGCATGCGGTCCTGCACCACGCCGCCTGGGGACGCGAACTGTTCCGTGCGGGCATAGCCGGTGTAGGTCTCGGGCGAGCGCTCGTCCGCGGTATCGGCGGGCGCTTCCGCGCCTTCACCGACCGGGGCGACGAGCGGTCCGCTCGTGGGCGGGTTGCCTGCTTCCTCAAGCAGGCGGCGGATGACCAGTTCTGACTTGTCGTAGTTGCCTTCGCCAAATTCGACGTGGCGCACCTTGCCCTTCGCATCGATGAAATACAGGGCGGGCCAGTATTCGTTATTGAAGGCGTCCCACACCTGGTGATCGCTGTCGATGGCCACCGGATAGTTCACGTTGTACTCGGCCAGGGCACGGCGCACGTTGCCCGCGTCGCGCTCGAAGGCGAACTCGGGGGAATGCACCCCGATCACCACCAGCCCCTGCTTCTTGTACTTCTCCGCCCAGGCGCGCACGTACGGCACCTGGCGGAGCGAGTTGATGCATGAGTACGTCCAGAAATTGACCACGATGACCTTGCCGCGCAGGTTGGCATCGACGAGGGGCTGGGAATTCAACCAGCCTGTGGCGCCGTCGAAGGGTGGTACGGCACCGGCGTGGGCAGGCACGGCGATGCCTATGGCGGCGAGCAGGGCGAGTTTCGCCAGGGTAGGCAGGCGCTTCATCGCCAGGCTCCGGGAATGCGGGGAAGAGACGCATTACAGCAGGGCCGCCCCCGCATCGATTGCACCTACGTATCGGCTGTGTCGACGGCCCCCGCGTGCAGCCGGTCTTGCGGTACGCTCGCGTTTCCATCGCCCACGGTCGGAGGTCCCATGAAACGCGTCACCGGTATTGGCGGCATTTTCTTCAAGGCCAAGGACGCCCCGGCCTTGCGGGCGTGGTACCAGAAGCACCTTGGGATCGACGTACAGGAGTGGGGCGGCGCCGCCTTCACCTGGACGGACGACAAGGGTGAGCCGACCTGCGGCACCACCATCTGGTCGGTTTCCTCAGGCAAGGATGGCCAGGTGCCCGAGAGCCAGGCATTCACCATCAACTATCGCGTCCATGACGTGCACGCGCTTGTAAAAGCGCTGCGCGACGAGGGGTGCCAGGTCGTTGGTGACGTGGACGAATCGGACTACGGCAAGTTCGCCTGGGTCATGGACCCGGAGGGGAACAAGGTGGAACTCTGGGAACCGCCGGAGGGGCAGTAAAAAAACGGCCGCCCATCGAGGCGGCCGTTTCGCATGCTACGGCGACGGAAGCTTAGTCGACCTGCTGCGTCGCGACGGCCGATGGGCCGTTGCCGACGTTGACGGTCGCGACGACCTTGTTGTTCGCCGGATTGATCACCGAGACCGTGTTCGATCCGGAGTTCGTGACATAGACGCGTGCCAGCGGCAGGCTGACCGCGATCGGGCCCGGTGCGATGCCGACTGGAACCGTCGCGATCACGGTCTTGCTGCCGGCGTCGATGACCGACACCGTGCCATCGGCAAGGTTGGACACGTAGGCGCGCGTACCCAGGAGGCTCGTCGCGACCGCATCGGACGCGTTGCCGGTAGCGATCGTCGAGGTCACGGTGTTGCTCGCGGTGTCGATCACCGAGACGTTGTTCGTGCCCTGGTTCGCGACATAGACGCGCGCGCCGAACGGGCCCACGTCGAGGCTGACCGGCGCCGAACCCACCGGCACGGAGGCTTCAACCTGCTTCGTCTTCGTGTTGATCACCGACACCGTGTTGTCGAAAAAGTTGGCGGTGTAGACGTACTTGCCAGAGATGCCCGCGGCCACGCCGAACGGTACGGTGCCGGTGGGGAGCGAATCGACCACGCTGTAGGTGGCGGTATCGATCACCGACACGGTGCTGTCGTTGGCGTTCGTCACATAGGCCGAGCGGCCATCCACGCTGAAGGTGACGCCGTACGGGAAGGCGCCAACCGGGATCGTGGCGACGACCGCATTGGTGGATGCCTTGATGACCGACACGGTGTTGTCGTTCGAGTTGGTCACGTAGACCTTGCTGCCGTCACGGCTGACGGCGATGCCGAACGGGCTGCTACCAACGGTAACAGTCGCTGTCACGACATTGCGCGTCGTGTCGATCACCGACACGGTATTGTCGTTCTGGTTCGCCACATAGGCGTTCGTATTGATGATGGAGCCGGCGGCAGCGGGGAGGGCTACGCCCGCGAGGAGCAGCGGAAGGGCGCAACGGGCCGCGCCCGTAAGCATCGAATGCCTGGTCGTCATGGGATGTCTCACTGGTAGTGGTTGGGCGCAATCTCACGCCCGCCATGACCTGGCCGGAACCGGTTGATACCGATCTCGTGCTTGCGCAGGGTGAACGTAGCGTCCACCCGTTACCGATAGTTTCCGCCGCGGTTACGCGGGATATTGCAAGGGCGTGGCAGGCCTTCGCTGCCCCGCTGGCAGGCTTGGACCAGGCGCTTGCCCGGAGCTATGGAGCCATGGACCCAGCCGGTGGTGCATAAGCTACCCAGCCGCGAAACGTGAAGCCGGCGAAGAATAGTTCGGTGTCGATAAACCCGGCCTCGCGCATGAGTGCGACATCGGTCTCGGGCGAGAGCAATGGAAGCCGCGCGCTTATCGCTGATGCCGCGTTGCTCGCATCCTTTTCGGGCACGCCGGAAGCGGCAGCGAACGCCGCGTAACGCCGGAGCCAGCGTTCCTTTTCGCCATCGCCCAGCGGGAAGCTGTGATGGGCCACGACCAGGGGCGCGCCCGGCTTCAGGCGCCGACGAAGTTCCTGCAGCGTGTGCAGGCGTTCTTCAGCGGTGAGGAAGTGCAGGGTGAGCAGGCAGGTCGCCCCGTCGAACGGGCCTTCGGGAGCGGTGTCGATATAGCCTTCGCGCAGGTCCACGCGCGAAGCAAGCGGGCCCAGTGTCGTCGTCGCCAACCCGAGCATCTCGGCGGAAGGGTCCACGCCCGTGAACCGCCAGCCCGCGTGAGCTTCCGCGAAGACCTTCAGCTCGAGACCGCCGCCCGCGCCGAGCACGAGGACATGCCCATTGGCCGGAACGGATTCCGCGAGGAGGAGCGAGGCCATCTGCTGCATGCCGTGAAAACCCGGCACCTGCCGCACGGGTCCCTGTGCATATCGGGCTACGGCCTGGGGATCGGAAAAGGTCGACACGGGAGGCTCCGCTTATGGCTTTGTTACATTGTAACGGTTTGCGTGCGCGCTTTTTGCCGGAGCTACGTGTCAGTTTGCGGGCGCAACGCATGTCGGAGACGTAAGGCCATCGCGCGCAAGCGCGCTCCCACAAGCGGTTGTTGCTAAAATGACCCCATGCAACCCATTGACCCCTCTGCCTTTCGCCTCACCGTAGCCCCCATGATGGACTGGACGGACCGGCATTGCCGGTACTTCCACCGTCTGCTGTCGCCGCATGCGCGCCTGTATACCGAGATGGTCACCAGTGCCGCGCTGGTGCGTGGCGGTCAGGTTCGCCTGCTGGAGCACAGCCACGAGGAGCATCCGGTGGCGCTGCAGCTCGGCGGGAGCGATCCGGCCGAGCTGGCCAAGGCTGCGATCCTGGGCGCCCAGGCGGGGTATGACGAGATCAACCTCAACGTCGGCTGCCCCTCCGATCGGGTCCAGTCCGGCAAGTTCGGCGCCTGCCTTATGCGCGAGCCGGAACTGGTGGGGGACTGCGTTCGCGCCATGGCCGGAGTGGTCGACGTGCCGGTCACGGTGAAGTGCCGCATCGGCGTGGACGACCAGGACGAATACGCCGATCTCCAGCACTTCACCCAGGTCATGGTGCAGGCCGGGGTGAAACACCTGGTGGTCCACGCACGCAAGGCCTGGCTCGAGGGGCTGAGCCCGAAGGAAAACCGGGAGATTCCCCCGCTGGACTACGGCCGGGTCTACCGGCTGAAGCAGGAATTCCCGGACCTGACGATCGTGATCAACGGTGGTATCACCACGGTCGAGGCTGTCCAGGAGCACCTGGCCCATGTCGACGGGGTGATGCTGGGCCGCGCGGCCTACCACGACCCGTTCGTCCTGGCGCAGCTGGAGACGGCCCTCTATAGCGCGCCAATGGCCGACAGGGCCGATGTCCTCGAGCGCATGCGTATCTATATCGAGGCCGAACTGGCCCGGGGTACGGCCCTGAAGCACATCACCCGCCACATCCTGGGCCTTTACCAGGGCGAGCCGGGTGCGCGTGGTTTCCGCCGGCAACTGTCGGAGGGTGCCCACCTGCCGGGGGCCGACTGGAGCCTGATCGAGTCCGCCATGGCCCCCCTGCGCCAAGCGGCTTAGTTTCGTTCAGCTTCGGGCGGGGCGGGCATCGGCATGATCGGCCGACTCGCATGACACCGCGCCTGACATGAAAATCACGTTCCGCCCGCTATTTTTCGCCGCCATCTGTGCCGGCGCGCCGTTTGCCGCCCTGGCCCAGCAGTCGATGACGCTGGAGCAGGCGGTAGCCAAGGTGCAGAAAGAAACCGGGGGGAAGGTGCTTTCAGCGGATACCCGCCTTGTCGAGCGCGGGCGAATCACCGAATACCGGGTCAAGGTCCTCACTCTGGACGGGCACGTGAAAGTGGTGCCCCTTCGAACCGAAACCGCCAAACCCCTGGATGCCACCGCCGGGGATACCAAGGAGAGACATTAATGCGAATCCTGCTCGTTGAGGACGAGGCCCCGCTGCGCGAGACCCTCGCCGCGCGCCTGAAGCGCGATGGCTTCGCCGTCGATGCCGCCCAGGATGGCGAAGAAGGTCTTTACCTCGGCCGCGAGGTCCCGTTCGACCTCGCCATCATCGACCTGGGCCTGCCCAAGCTCTCCGGCATGGACCTGGTGAAGGCCCTGCGCGAGCACGGCCAGCGTTACCCGATCCTGATCCTTACCGCGCGCGGCAGCTGGCAGGACAAGGTCGAAGGCCTGAAGCACGGCGCCGACGACTACCTGGTCAAGCCGTTCCACGTCGAGGAGCTGCTGGCGCGCATCAACGCGCTGGTCCGCCGCGCCAGTGGCTGGTCCAAGCCGATCCTCGCCTGCGGCCCGATCAAGCTCGATACCACCGCCCAGACGGTCACCGTCGAAGGCCGCCAGGTGGACCTCACCAGCTACGAGTACAAGGTGCTCGAGTACCTGATGCTCCACGCCGGCGAGCTGGTGTCGAAGGCCGACCTGACCGAACACATCTATCAGCAGGATTTCGATCGCGATTCGAACGTGCTGGAAGTGTTCATCGGCCGCCTGCGTCGCAAGCTGGATCCGGAGAGCGCGCTCAAGCCGATCGAAACCGTGCGCGGCCGCGGCTACCGTTTCGCGATCCCGCGCAACGAAGCGGACGAAGACTAAGATTATCGTGGCGGCGTGGCACGACGCCGCGCCGCCATGTAGGTAACTGCGAAGCATGGAAACCGCTTCATCGACCAAGCGCCGCCCCCTGTCGCTGGCTGCGCGCGCCGCGCTTGCCACGGGCTTTGCGCTGGCAGCCTTTCTTGGCCTGACCGGCCTTGCGCAGAACAAGGCCAACTACGCCTCCGAGCTGTCGGCCATGCACGACCGGCTGCACAACTACGCCATCGCATACATCACCGGTACGGACATCACCCGCGCCGGCAAGGTCACCACGCCCGATAGCCAGCCCAATCCCGATTTCTCGCGGCCGGGCTCGGGGCTCTACGCGATCATCGTGGGCAACGATGGATTCCGCTGGGAATCGTCATCGGCGCTGGGTCGCGATTTCGATTTCGTACGCATGCTTTCGCCCGGCGAGACCGCTTTCGAACCGGTGGAGACGCGCAGCGGCAAGCTCTACGTCTTCAGTTACGGCGTCTCGCTGGACAGCACCGAGAAGCGTAGCGTCCCGCTGACCTTCGCCGTCGCGCAGACCGAGGACCAGTTCGAGCGCCAGGTGGCCACGTACCGCCGCACGCAGTTCCTCTGGCTGGCCATGCTCGGCATGATGCTGATGCTGCTGCAGTTGTTCCTGCTGCGCTGGAGCCTGCTGCCGCTGCGACGCGTGTCGAGCGACCTCGCCCATATCGAGCGTGGTGCCCGCGATCACCTCGATGGCCCGTACCCGGTGGAACTCACCGTGCTGACCCGGCGCCTCAACGCCTTCATCGATAGCGAGCGCGAGCAGCGCACCCGTTACCGCGACACGCTGGCCGACCTGGCACACAGCCTGAAGACGCCGCTCGCGGTCGTTCGCTCGCAACTGGAAACCGACGGCGACGCGCACAACCTGCGTGGCGACATCCTCGACCAGGTGCGCAAGATGGACGAGATCGTGGCCTACCAGCTTTCCCGCGCGGCAACCTCGGGCCGGCGCATCATCGCCGCGGAAGAGCCGATCGCCGGGCATGCCGAAGATCTCGTGCAAAGCCTGGAGAAGGTGTACGCGGCCAAGAACGTGCTTTGCGAATTCGAACTGGAAGATGGCGTGGCTTTCCCGGGCGAGCAGGGCGACCTGCTGGAGCTAATGGGCAACCTGGTCGAGAACGCGTTCAAGTGGGCTTCGCACCGCGTGCTGCTCACCGCGCGGGCGACCCGGCCGGGGCGCAAGGGTGGCAGCGGACTCGAACTGATTGTCGAAGACGACGGCCCCGGTATTCCGGACGAGAAGATCGAGAAGATCCTGCAGCGCGGCGTCCGTGGCGACGAGCGCGTGCAAGGCCACGGCATCGGCCTGTCGATCGTCCAGGACATCATCAAGGCCTACCAGGGCACCCTGCACGTCGATCACTCCGAAGAACTGGGCGGCGCCCGCTTCCGGGTAACCATTCCGCCGGGCTGAGCTACGCGGGCGAGGGGCCGTAGAAGTCGGTCAGCAGCTTCGCCACTTTTGATTCCGCTTCGCGTAGCAGCGCCGGCTGGGAGAAATGCAGTTCGCTGGTCACGGCGAAGAATTCCTCCGGTGCTTCCGCGCCGTACGGATCGATCGCGGTCTCGCGGCCGCGCTCGGTCTGCTTCACCAGGCGATCGAAGGCTTGCTGCATGGTCGCGATCCACTCGCGCCGGTTCATGCCCGGGAGTAGCGGTGGAACGCCATTCGCCGGTGCGGCGAGCATGTCGAGCTTGTGCGCCATCTCGTGGATCACGACGTTGAATCCATCCCACGGCGCTTCGATGTCGAGCTTCACATCGGCCAGTGAGAGCACCATGGGGCCGCGATCCCAGGCTTCGCCGATGAGCGTGTCGTCCTGCTCGGTGACGACACCGCTGTGCGCATCGCGGTGGCTCCGCCGCACGTTGAACTCGCCGGGGTAGACCAGGACATTGGTCCAGCCTTTGAACGCTTTTGGTCCGCGGGGCAGGGCGGGCAGGCTCGCCTGCATGGCGATCACGAGCTGCCAGAAATCGTCCAGCGCCGCGCCACCCAGGGCGTGGAACCGCTTCGTATGCAGGAACAGCGCGGCCAGCTGGCGGAGGTAGTGCAGGCGCGGGGCATCGAGCGCCCGGGCCATGGGTACGCGCGCTACCGCCTCTTTCCAGCGGGCATCATCGATGGGCGGTACGGGCGCACGGAACCGCGCCAGGAACGACGGCCAACCGCGGAAAATCAGAGCATGGACCCCGGGAGCAGCGACTGCCAGCTCGGCGTAGGCGCACGAACGGGGGCCGGGCCCTCGCGGTTCGGGTCGTCATCCGCGACTGGGGAGCTGCTCGACGAGGAACCGCCGCTGGCGCGGCCGGAGCCACCCGGGCGGGTCGACATGACATCGCCGCCGGTGCTGCTGTTCTCGTGGGGCGCACTGCCTTGCGAGCGGCCGCCGCTGCCTTCAAACGACGACGAAGCCGTCCCGCCCATGGAAAACAGGCTGGAAGGATCGATGTCGGAAGCGGCGGCGGTGCCGGTGGCACCGACGAGGCACAGACATCCGAAGATGTAAGGTCTGGCGTTCATCGGTAAACCCCAATGCCCCCGGACAATACGGGGGGACGACCGATCCTCGCAGAAAATTCACGGGGGCGCCAGTGTGGTTCGTCGCCAGGCCACGGGCATGGCCGCGACCCGGGCGAAATCCGCTCGCCTGCCCTAGAATCAGCGGATGTCCCCGTTTCCCCACTCCCGCAGGGGCCGCCTGACGGCCTGACGGTAGCCATGCTCGCACGTGACCTCCTCGAAGCCCTTGCCGGCGGCGATGCCGTGTCCGGCGCCTCCCTGGCCCGCCAGGCGGGCGTGACCCGCGCCGCCGTCTGGAAACAGATGGAATCGCTACGCCTGAAGGGCGTGCCGGTGGAAGCCAAGGTGGGCGGTGGTTACCGCCTGCCCTGGCCGACGCAGCTGCTCGATGGCCCCGCCATCCGGGCCGCCTGTGACCCCGCCGTGCTGCCGGATATCGGCATGCTGGAAGTCCACTGGGAGCTCGATTCCACCTCAAGCGAGCTGGCGCGGCGCAATCCGGTGCTCGACGACCTGGCTTTCGTCCTCGCCGAAACCCAATCGGCGGGACGCGGCCGGCGCGGCCGTACCTGGCTGTCGCCGCCGGGCATGAACCTGTACCTCTCGGTGCTGAAGCGCTTCGACAGCGGCTTTGCGGCGCTGTCCGGCCTGTCGCTCGCGGTCGGCGTGATGCTGCTGCGCGCACTCGACCGGGTCGGCATCCGTACCGCCGGCCTGAAGTGGCCGAACGACGTGCTGGCCGGGAACGCGAAGCTCGCCGGCATCCTGGTCGAACTCTCCGGTGAATATTCGGGCCCGTGCGCCGCAGTGATCGGGGTGGGCCTCAACATTCGCCTGCCCGATACCCTGCACGAGCGTGCCGGGCAGCCGATCACCGACCTCGCGGCGCTCAGCGGCGGCCAGCCGCCGGATCGCAACACCGTGGCCGCGGCCGTCGTCAGCGCACTGGCCGAAGGCTTGCGGCTGTTCGAGCGCCAGGGCTTCGCGGCGTTCGCGAAGGAATACGCGGCCTACGACCTGCTCAACGGGCAGTCGCTGCGCGTTATCGATCCGCGCGGGGAATACATCGCCACGGGCGAAGGCGTCGACGAACGCGGTGCATTGCGTGTTCGTCGCGCCGACGGCGAAGCGGTGACGGTCGATAGCGCCGAGATTTCCGTGCGCAGGAGCGGCGCATGATCCTGCTGCTCGACCTCGGCAATACGCGCTTGAAGTTCGCGCTATATGACGGTGCGGACTTCACCCATCGCGGCGCCTTTGGCTGGGACGCGGATATCGCGCATGAGCTGGCCACGCTCTGGGCCACGTGGCCGCGGCCCGATCGTGTCGTCGGTGCGTCGGTGGTCGATGGTGCGCGCGAAACGGCGGTCGCCGTCGCGGCGGTCAACGCGTTTGCCTGCGAACCCACCTGGGTGCGTACGCCCGCCGAAGCCTGCGGCGTGCGCAATGCGTATGCCGAACCCGGCCGGCTGGGCGTTGATCGCTTCCTCGCCATGGTTCACGCCTGGGACGCGGGCAGGGCACCGTGCGTGCTCGCCAGTGTCGGCACCGCGCTCACGCTCGATGCCCTCGATGCTGACGGCCGCCACCTCGGCGGTTGGATCGCGCCCGGCCCGCTACTCATGCAGCAATCCGTGCTCGGTGCGACCGTCCAGGTTCGTCCGACGCAGGCGGGTGCCGTCCGCGATCTCGCCGACAACACGGCCGATGGGCTTGCCTCCGGTTGCTGGCAGGCCAGTGCGGCCCTGGTCGATCGCTTCGTGCGCCGCGCTGCCCCGCAGCTGGGCGGCGCGCCCCAGGTGACCCTGGGCGGTGGCGACGCCGAACTGCTCGCGCCCCTGCTGGAGCACGCGGTGAGCATCGTGCCCGACGCCGTCCTGCGCGGGCTCGCAGTGTGGGCGAAGACGCACGCCGGGGCAGCGAAAATCCCCTAGAATCCAGTCGCTGCCGGTTCTTACAGGGGAACGCGCGCAGGCCCATTACACGAGCCAAGGCCACCATGCTGCTGCGTTTGCTGTTCGTACTGCTGATCGCCCTCAACATTGCGGTGGCCGCGTGGTTGCTGCTGGGGCAAAGCGGTCCGCACGCCGTGGAGGCCTCGGACAAGGGCGTGCCGGAGTTGAAGCTGCTGACCGAGTTGCCGGTGGCGTCGAGTGTTGGCGCGCCTGCTGGCGCATCGAGCGGGGTGGCTTCCAGTGTGCCGGTCGCGTCCAGCGCGACGGTCGCGGAAAAGGCACCCACCGCCGTGGCGACCATTCCGGTGACTCCCGCCAAGCCCACGCCGACACCGCCCGCACCCGCACAAGAGGTGGCAAAGGCCGCCGCGGAGGCGCCCGCACCGCCCGCCTCGGTGCCGACCAGCGCGAAGCGCAGCTACCGCTGCCTCGCGATCGGCCCGTTTGCGACCCAGGTGGATCTGCGTACCACGCGTACCACGCTGGCCTCGCGCACCGTCCGTAGCCGGCAGCGTCAGGAGCAGACGACCGAATCGCATGGCTGGCGCGTGTTCCTGCCGGCTCAGGACACCCGTGAGCTGGCCCTCGCGCAGGCCCGGCGCCTCGAGGCGAAGGGCATCAAGGATTACTTCGTGGTGACCGTCCAGGGCGAGATGCAGAACTCCGTGGCACTGGGCCTGTTCCACGACCCGGCCAACGCCCGCAAGCGCCGCGACGAAGTCATTGCCGCGGGCTTCCCCGCGCGGATGAGCGAACGCACCGAAACCACCCCCGTCTGGTGGCTCGACGTAGTCGTCCCCGACGACGCCGGCAACGACATCCGCCGCGCGATCCGCGCCCCGGGCGCCACCGCTCGACCCACCGGCTGCTTCTGATAAACTCCCCGCCTTCGCCGGCATAGCTCAGTTGGTAGAGCAACCGCCTTGTAAGCGGTAGGTCCCCAGTTCGAATCCGGGTGCCGGCACCAATGCAACGAAAAGCCTGCCGTGATGCAGGTTTTTTTGTATCCGGGGGATGCATGAAACGCACGGTGCGCTGGCTATTGCTGTTGTCCGCTTTCCTCGTGCTGACCGTTGGCGTCGCAGCCGCGTCCCTTTATGCGATGCAGGACACGCTGCTCTATCCCGGAGCCAGGGCGACGATGCCGCCCGGTGCGCTCAAGGTCGAACGTCCGGATGGCGTCATGCGAGGCTGGGTACTCCATCCTGGGGCCGAGGACGCCCTCGTGGTCTTCGGAGGTAACGGTATGAGCCTATCGGGCTACGCGCCGACCCTGGACGCTTGTTCGAAGCGCGCGATCTACCTCATGCCTTACCGCGGTTACGAAGGCCAGATGGGCCGCCCTCGCGAACGCGAGTTCGTTGCCGATGGCATTGCGCTGGTGGACGAAGTGCGGAAGACACATGCGCACGTTGGCATCCTCGGCATAAGCATCGGCACCGGGGTGGCAACGCAGGTGGCGCTTGCGCGCAAGCCCGACAAGCTGTGGCTGGTAACGCCCTACGACAAGATGACCCGCGTCGCGGACGACAACATGGGTGGTCTCCCGGTGAGCTGGCTGATGCATGATCCTCTTGATAGTGAAGCGGCTGCGCGTCAGTTGAAGGGCGTGCCCGTGATCGTGCTTCAGGCGAACCACGATGAGGTGATTCCAGCGGCTCGCACGGAGGCGTTGATCCATGCACTGCCGCAACCGCCAGTCGAGTGGATACATGTCGATGCTAGCCATAACACGATTCTGTCGGCGGCTGAGATGTGCTCTGCCTTGGGCAAGTGAGCGAGGTGGAGCAGGGCGGGGCTTCGCAAACTCAGTAGTATCTCAAGCACGATTGCGTTGCACGTTCGCCAGTAGGTCGTCGAAGCGGCGTCAGCGCGCCACGACCAACGACGATCGACAAAAAGGTTTGCATTCCTCCAGCGGGACAGATACCTTGAGGTCAAGTTGGACTGGACATTTCCGGTCGGCGCTGGGCCTCACTTCGGTGAGGCCCTTCGCATTTTTGGCCGACGGATTGCTCTGCAAAGCGATCTTCGGCGCTCCCGTGCGTGCTCTGTACGATCTTCGGCTTCAGAACGCTAAACGCGCGGTTAGGCTGGGTCGGGCGCAGCTCGCTCAGTCCGATGGGCCTTGCGGCGATGTCGGCCATCTGGAGGCCGGAGCAGTTCGCCGATTTTGACGTCATGGTTAGCGAAAAGGGTAGCTCGATCCTGAAGTCATTTTCGCCTTCAACGATCCGGCGAAAAACATTTCGAAGTTGGGAGTCTTCGTTCCGGCCGCGACACTCCACGATCACGTGGGTGGTTGAGTCTGCTTGGCCAACTTGACGGAGGTGAAGAAATGCCTGCTGCAGGACAGATCGCAGGCACCGGTCATAGGGGTCCTGCGGCCTGGCGTAATGAGTGATGTATTCCCATTTTTTGATGACACTGTAGACGACTGCGTAGTCAGTTTCAGCCATGATCGCTTCCAGATCTTCCAGGAAAATGGCGCGAGCACCCGATACACGCATGAATTCGTAAGGCGGTAGGCACTTACGGATATCCCGTTCGTGAAGAATGATTTGGTCGTGGCCCCAGAACGACATCTTTAGCGCGCCTATCGCAGGGCATAGTTTTCGCAGGTATTCATCCTTCCGAATGAGTATTCCGCACAGCACGAAGATGGGGTACTCAGTTGTAATGTGCGCGAGTCCGTGATCCCCACTCTCGTCGATGAAGAGAAGATATTCGCTAGCCCCGGGCACGCTTTCGACTCGTCGAATCACGAACCGTTTTGCCTCGTTCCATACAGTTCGATGGTGCGCCTCGGGACTTTTGGATAAGGGCATTGGAACAGCATCGACCGTGATATCCGCACTGATTCGATGAGTTAATGGTCACGAAGCTCCAGCGGTCGCCTGTCTTCCTGAAGAGGAGGGGGAGGACAAGTGACCTCGTCGCGTCGAACGAAAGTTTCTCGACTCCTTCGCGGACGGTCGCGGTTCGGTCAATGTGGGCGCGTACGAAAAGCCGCAGCAGCTTCTCGGTCGGGCAGGGCATGCCTTGCTCTTCCGTTTCCCAGCGCAGCACCGTTCGCTGGTCAGCTTCGAGTCCACGTGCCCACTCCGATTTCGACAGCCCGGTGTGCTTCCTTAAAAATCGAACTTCGGGTCCACAGAGCGCTGATGGCTTCTTTATCAGGGCCATGGCGATGGCTGTGTAAAGCTCTGGAAGGGCGGAAATCGCGATGGCCGGTCCGTACGGTGTATTGGACGTTCTGAAGCCGTCCACGAGCCAGACGTTACTTAGGCCGCAGGTGATGTAGTGATGCATCAGGGATTCGCCGGGGTTGGGATGCCAACGGTTATTGCGCCAGACACATGGACGGCTCAGTAGTGGGCGTCGTCCGTCCGTGTGCGTCAGGTTCCGCCCCTATGAGGGTAGGTGGCCTTCGTCATTTGGTCCCTGCCGCAGTGCAACGTGGCTGTGATCCACCCCGGTGTAAACTTGCGGAATGAGAAATTCCCGCGTTTCGCTGGTGTGCGCCTTGCTCGTCCTGCCGTTTGCGGCCTGGGCGCAGGATGTGTCCCGCGATGCCATGGCGACCCGCATGGCCGGGCATGACGCCCCGGCGCTGCTGGATGTCCGTACCCCGGAGGAATACCGGGAGGGTCATCTGGCAGGCGCCCTGAACGTTCCGGTGGATGAAGTTGCCACCCGCAGCGGCGCCCTCGGCGTGAAGCGTGACCAGGAACTGGTCGTTTACTGCAAGTCGGGCAAGCGCGCCGCGCGTGCCCGCGACACCCTGCAATCCCTGGGCTATACCAACGTGCACCTGCTGGAAGGCAGTGCCGACGCATGGCGCGCCGATGGCCGCCCGCTGGTGAAAGAAAGCCCGAATCACTGAGCCTGACCCCATGAGCCCAACCACCCGTTCGGTCGCCCTCGTAGGCGTCCCCACCGATATCGGCGCCGGCCACCGCGGCAGTTCCATGGGCCCCGAGGCCCTGCGTGTCGCCCGCCTGGCGGAGCGCCTCGAGAGGCGCGGCATGCTGGTCGTGGATCGCGGCAACGTCGCCGGTCCCCTGAACCCGTGGCAGCCGCCCACCAACGGCTACCGCCACCTGCCCGAGGCAGTGGCCTGGAACACGGCCACCCACGAGGCGATCTATGCCGCACTGAACGACGGGCACCTGCCGATCATGCTGGGCGGCGATCACTGCCTGGCGATCGGTTCGATCTCGGCCGTGGCGCGGCATTGCCGCGAGAAGGGCAAAAACCTTCGCATCCTGTGGCTCGATGCCCACGCGGACTTCAACACCAGCAATATCACGCCCTCGGGGAACATCCACGGCATGCCGGTCGCCTGCCTGTGCGGCCACGGGCCCGATGAGCTCACCGGCATCGGTGGCACCGTGCCGGCGATTTCACCGGACATGATCCGCCAGATCGGTATCCGCTCCGTGGATGAGGGCGAAAAGCGCCTGGTCCACGAGGTGGGCATCGACATTTACGATATGCGCTATATCGACGAAATCGGCATCAAGGCCGCCATGGAAGAGGCGCTCGCCGGGGTCGATGAGGACACCCACCTGCACGTGAGCTTCGACGTCGACTTCCTCGACCCGAGCATCGCGCCGGGTGTGGGGACCACCGTGCGCGGGGGCCCGAACTACCGCGAGGCACAGCTGGTGATGGAGATGATCGCCGACACCGGCCGGGTGGGTTCGCTGGACATCGTCGAGTTGAACCCGGCCTTTGATAAGCGGAACCAGACGGCCAAGCTGGCGGTGGAGCTGGTGGAGTCGCTGTTTGGCAAGTCGACCCTGATGCGCTGAGGGGTCGCCCGGGGCCGGGCGCGCGGGCTACACTCGGGCGGTTTCCGTCCGTTTCAAAGCAAGGTCCCCATGCGTACCCGCGTCCTCACCGGCATCACCACCACCGGCACGCCGCACCTCGGCAATTACGCCGGGGCCATCCGTCCCGCCATCGTCGCCAGCAAGGATCCCAACGTGGATGCCTTCTACTTCATGGCCGACTACCACGCGCTGATCAAGGCCGATGACGCCGACCGCGTGGCTGCCTCGCGAATGAAGATCACGGCCACCTGGCTGGCCGGCGGCCTGGACCCGAACACGGCGACGATCTACCGCCAGTCGGATATCCCGGAAGTGCCGGAGCTGATGTGGCTGCTGACCTGCGTCACGGCGAAGGGGCTGCTTAACCGCGCGCATGCCTACAAGGCGGCCGTGGACAAGAACGTGGCCGAGCAGGAAGACGCCGATGCCGGCGTCACCGCGGGCCTGTACATGTACCCGGTGCTCATGGCGGCCGATATCCTGGCCTTCAACGCGAACAAGGTGCCGGTCGGCCGCGACCAGATCCAGCACATCGAGATGGCGCGCGATATCGCGCAGCGCTTCAACCACATCTATGGCCGTGATTACTTCGTGCTGCCGGAAGTGCAGATCGAGGAGCAGGTCGCGACCTTGCCGGGCCTCGATGGCCGCAAGATGTCGAAGAGCTACGACAACACCATTCCGCTGTTCGAAGGCGGCTCGAAGGCGCTGCGCGAGACGATCATGAAGATCGTGACCGATTCGCGGGCTCCCGGCGAACCGAAGGACACCGACGATTCCGCCCTGTTCACCATCTTCAAGGCGTTCGCCACCCCGCATGAGAGCGCGGCTTTCGCCGATGCGCTGCATGGCGGTATCGGCTGGGGCGAGGCGAAGCAGGTGCTGTTCGAGCGGATCGAAGCCGACGTGGCGCCCATGCGTGAGCGTTACGACTCGCTGATGGCGCGCCCTGACGACATGGAAGACATCCTGCTCGCCGGCGCCGCCAAGGCCCGTGCGATCGCCGTGCCGTTGCTGGAGCAACTGCGCGACGCGGTCGGCCTGCGCACGTTCCGTCCGGCGGCCAAGGTGGAGCCGGTGGCAGCGAAGCCCGCAGCGAAGGCGAAGCCACCACGCTTCGCCAGTTTCCGCGAGGCCGATGGCAGCTTCCGTTTCCGCCTGTTCGGCGCGGATGGCGAAGAGCTGCTGCTCTCGGTGGCCCACGCCGACCCGAAGGCTGCCGGTGCCGCGCGCCAGATGCTCTCGACGCTGGGCGGTGCCGCGGCGATCATCGAATCGCAGGGCGACCACGTGGTGCTGCTCGTCAACGGCGAGCTGGCCGCCAGCGGCCAGCCGTATCCCGATGAGGTGGCCCGTGCCGCCGCCATGCTCCGATTGCGCGCCGCCCTCGACGCGCTGGCTGCCGACCAGGACTAAACGCCCATGCGCTACCTCGCACTGATGTTGCTCGCTCCGTGGCTCATCGTGCTTGGGTGGGCCTATTGGCATTACCCGAAGACGTTGCCGCGCTCCGCCGCGCGGCGCGCCTTCGATGCACTGGCCCTCGTAGGCTCGGTGATCCTTTCGATCCAGGCGGCGCTCATGGCGTACGACGCGGTCGAACTTCCCGCGGCTGATGAGTTTGGCCCGAAGAGTGGGGCGATCTGGCAGCAGGTCGTGCCGGCGCTATACGGCTACGGTGCCTTCGTCGCCGTGCTCGCGGTTGCCCTGGTCATCCGCCACCTGATCTGGAAACGCCGCTCGATCTGATTCCAGGCGCACGCTGTGGAAGCGTGCTGTGGGAGCGTGCTGTGGGAGCGTGCTTGCACGCGATGGGTGCTCGCGGCACCCCCATCGCGCGCAAGCGCGCTCCCACAAAAGCCTGTACGGCCTGAGCGCGCGGGAATTACTTGCTGCCGCGCAGGCGCAGGGTCAGGCCCTTGAGGAAGTTGCGCAGGAACTGGTCGCCGCAGACGCGGAAGTTGCTGTGCTTGGGCTGGCGGAAGAGGGCGTTGACCTCGCCCTTGGAGACGCGGAAACCCGCATCGCCCATGATCGCGAGGATGTCGTCTTCCTTCAGTTCGAAGGCGACGCGCAGCTTCTTCAGCACGGTGTTGTTGTTGATCCGGGCTTCGACCGGGCGGGCCGGCTGGCTTTCGTCACGGCCGCGGCGGTGGACGATCAGGCCATCGAGGAAGTGCGCCATGGCCAGGTCGGGCATGGCGACGAAGCCGGGATCTTCCTCGTCCTTCTTCAGCCAGGCCTCGACGTCTTCACGGGTGGCCTTGAAGCCGGTGAGCGCGAGGATATCGACGACGTGGACGTCGCCCAGGTCGAGCATGTAGCGGATGCTACGGAGGGTGTCGTTGTTGAGCATGGCAGCAAGGATACCGCCAATCGCCAAGATCTACTGTAGGAGCCCACCCTGTGGGCGACATCTTTTGCGATAACGCCGCAGGCCATGCGGGTTCTCCGCGAACGGCGTCGCCCACAGGGTGGGCTCCTACGAAAAACGCCGCCCGGTCAGGGGCGGCGTTTTTCGATTTCACACTGTCGGCCAGGGCTTAGTTCGGCAGGCCCAGGTCGTCGATCAGCGCCTTCAGGAAGCGCGCTGCCTCACCGCCGGTGGCGGCGCGGTGGTCGAAGGTGAGCGACAGCGGCATGCGGCGGTGCACTTCGATACCGCCCATGACGGCGACCACGTCGTGGCTGAGCTTGCCGGCGCCGATGATGGCGACGGTCGGCGGCACGACGACCGGGGTGGCGTAACGGCCCGCAAACATGCCGAAGTTGCTCAGGCTGATGGTGTAGCCCGAGAGCTCCGAGGCCGGGATGCTGCGGTCTTCGACCGACGTACGCAGGCGCTTGATCGCGGCACGGATGCCCGCGCCGTCGAGCACGTCGGCGTTACGCAGGGCCGGCACGAACAGGCCGTCGTCCGTATCCACGGCGATGCCGATATCCACGTGCGGGTGCAGCGTGCGGGTCAGGTCCTTGCCGTTGAACCAGGCGTTCAGGGCCGGCACCGTTTTGCACGCCACGACGATCGCGCGGATCAGGCGGGCAGTGATGTCCTGCTTGCCGATCCAGGCGTGCAGGTCGGCGTCGTCCACCAGCGTGGTCGGGACGACCTGGGCGTGGGCATCGGCCATGACGCGCGCCATGTTGCGGCGGACGCCCTTCAGCTGCTCCGGCTGGCCCATCGCTTCCTTGCCCGGGGGCGCGGTGCGGACGGCCTTGCCAGCCAGCGACACCGGCGTACGGGTCGGGGCGGGGCCCGGCTCCGGCAACGTCGGGGCGAGGTGCTGGGCGGCGGCCGGACGCGCCGGGGCGGAACCCACCGCGGCGCTGCCGTTGGCGGCGGCGTTCTTCACGTCGGCCATGGTGATGACGCCACCGGCGCCGGTCGGCTGCACGCGGGTGAGGTCCACCTTGAGCTTCTTGGCGGCGGCGCGCACGGCCGGCACGGCCTTGACGCCACCGGCGCTGGAGACCTGCTCGGTGTGCACGGCGTTGCCGCTGACCATGGCGCCGACGACGGTGCCTTCGTCTTCGCGGTCGCCACCGGCCTTCGGCGGATCGATCTCGCCGCCGTCATCCGAAGCGACGACCTTCGACGGATCGTCCGTGGCCGGCGAACCGACGCCCTTCTTCGGGCCGTGGTGGTGGCCGGTGGACTCGGCTTCGGCGCGCTGGCGAGCGTTCGGGTCGATCTCGAAATCGGCGAGCGAGGCGCCGGTTTCGATGATGTCACCGACGGCGCCGTGCAGCTTCTTCACGGTGCCGGAGTAGGGCGACGGCACGTCAACGACGGCCTTCGCGGTTTCCATCGACACCAGCGGGGCGTCGAGCTTGATCGTGTCGCCTTCCTTGACGTGCCATTCGACGACGGTCGCGTCGGGCAGGCCTTCGCCGAGGTCCGGCAGGAAAAAGGTCTTGATATCGGCCATGTCTAGGGGTTCCTCAGGAGGCGGCCAGCGTGCGCTGGGCGGCTTCGACGATGCGTTCGACGCTGGGCAGGTACTTCATTTCCAGGCGGAACAGCGGGATGTGCGTATCGAAGCCGGTGACGCGCTCGACCGGCGCGAGCAGGCTGTACAGGCATTCTTCCGACAGGCGCGCGGCGATTTCCGCACCGAAACCGGCGGTCTTCGGCGCTTCGTGCACGATGACGCAACGGCCGGTCTTGGTGACCGATTCGGCGATCGTGTCGAAATCGAGCGGGGTCAGCGTGGCGACGTCGATGACCTCGGCGCTGATGCCCTGCTGGGCGAGTTCGTCGGCGGCTTCAAGGCATTCCTTGACCTGCGCACCCCATGTGACCAGGGTGACGTCGGTGCCGTCGCGCAGGACGAAGCAGACGTCGAGCGGCAGCGCCTCGCCATCATCGGGCACTTCTTCCTTGTACTGGCGGTAGATGCGCTTCGGCTCGAAGAAGATCACCGGATCCGGATCGCGGATGGCGGCGAGCAACAGGCCGTAGGCACGCGCCGGCGACGACGGCATGACCACGCGCAGGCCCGGGATGTTGGTGAACAGGTGCTCGTTGGCCTCGGAGTGATGCTCCGGTGCACGGATGCCGCCGCCCCACGGAGCGCGCCACACGGCCGGCACGGTCATGCGGCCGCGGGTGCGGTTGCGCATGCGCGCGGCGTGGCAGGCGATGTGCTCCATCATCGGGTAGATGAAGCCTTCGAACTGGGCTTCGGCGACAGGCTTCATGCCCTGCACGGCCAGGCCGATGGTCAGGCCGGCGATGGTGCCTTCGTCCAGCGGCGTGTCGATGACGCGCTCTTCGCCGAACTGCTCCTGCAGGCCCTGGGTGGCGCGGAACACGCCGCCGTTGACGCCGACGTCTTCGCCGAGCACGACGACGCTGTCGTCATTGCGCATTTCGTAGGCGAGCGCCTGGGTCACCGCTTCGATAAGAGTGATTTGTGCCATGGGAAAGGCTCCTTACGACTTGCGATCGAGGGAAGCGGCGAGCTCGCGCTGCGCTTCGAGGTCGGCCGGGACTTCGGCGTACAGGTAGTCGAACATTGCCGTCGCCGGCTGGTTCTTCGTCTCCAGGTACGCGTTCACCTCGTTGTCCATCCAGTCGTCGCACTCGGCCTTCCAGGCCTCTTCCTTCGCGTCGTCCCACTTGCCCTTGGCTTCGAGCCACTTGCGCAGGCGCGGCACCGGGTCACGTTCCCAGGCGTCCTTCACTTCCTGCTCGCCACGGTAGCGGCGGGCATCGTCGGCGGTGGTGTGGTCGCCGAGGCGGTAGGTCACCGCTTCGATCACCGTGCCGCCCTGGCCGGAACGGGCGCGCTCGAGCGCGTCTTCCATGGCCTTGCGCACGGCGATGATGTCGTTGCCATCCACCTGGATGCAGAACAGGCCGGCCGCGATGCCCTTCTGGGCCAGCGTGCCGGAGCCGCTCTGGATGCGGCGCGGGACCGAGATGGCCCACTGGTTGTTCACGATGACGGCGACCAGCGGCAGCTGCTGCGCGCCGGCGACGTTGATCGCGCCGTAGAAGTCGCCCTTCGACGAGCCACCATCACCGATGGTGCACACGGCGACGCGCGGCTCCTTGCGGATCTTGAAGGCCAGCGCCGAACCGGCCGCGTGCAGGCACTGGGTGCCGATGGGCACGCACCAGGCGAAATCGTGCGCCGGGGCATCCTTGAAGTCGTTACCGCGCTCGTCGCCACCCCAGTAGGTGTAGACCTCGCGCGGCTTCACGCCGCGGTACAGCTGGGCGCCGTACTCGCGGTAGGACACGGCCAGCGAGTCCTCACGGCGCATGGCGCTGCCGATGCCCACGTGCGCGGCCTCATGGCCCAGGCACGAGGCGTAGGTGCCGAGCTTGCCGGTACGCTGCAGCGCGATCGACTTGGCATCGAATACGCGGGTGGAGACCATGAGCTTGTAGAGCTCGACCATGTGGTCGAGATCCTTGGCGAAAGCAGGCAACTCCTTGCCGGTTTCCTTGCCATCCTGGTCAAGGTACTGCAGGTATTCAATTTCAAACTTGGCGGCGATGGACACGACTCGCTCCCAGGGGAAGGTTAGAAACGACACGCACGATTGGGGAAGCGGACGGGCCCATCCAGCGGGGCGCGAACGGCTTATCAGGTCTTGCGAGCCGGACTAGATATCAGGGGTATTATGGCCCGGCAAGGCACGCCGCAGCATGACAAGGCCGCCGCTTAGCCCCGAAATGGCTTCGTGGCGCCGTTCGTGCGCTGTCCACCCCATATGTGAAGACGCCCATGGCCCACCCCCAGCGCGACCTCGAACCTGGCATCCGCACCGATCTGGAAGGGCGGGTGACCTACGGCTCGTACCTCCGGCTGGACCAGGTGCTCACCGCCCAGCACCCGCTGAGCGAGCCCGAGCACCACGACGAGATGCTTTTCATCATCCAGCACCAGACCTCCGAGCTGTGGCTGAAACTGATGATCCACGAGCTCGACGCCGCGCTGGCGCGCCTGCGGGCGGATGACCTTGGCGGAACCCAGAAAGTGCTTGCCCGGGTCAAGCAGATCCAGCGGCAGCTTTACGAGCAGTGGGGCGTGCTGGAGACGCTGACGCCGGCCGAGTACCTGCAGTTCCGCGACGTGCTGGGGCCATCGTCCGGTTTCCAGTCGCTGCAATACCGGATGGTGGAGTTCCTGTTGGGCAATAAGCATGGCGACATGCTGAAGGTGTTCGAACACGACCCCGCCGGCCATGCGCGGCTGAAAGCCGTTTACGAGGCGCCGGGGCTTTACGACGAGTACCTGCGCTTCCTGTCGCGGCGCGGCCACCCGGTGCCGGTGGCGCTGCTCGAGCGCGATTTCACCCAGCCCTGGCACAGCCAGCCGGCGTTGCTGCCCATCCTCAAGCGTATTTATGAAGATACGGGCGCGTACTGGTCTGAGTATCATCTCAGCGAGCTGTTGGTGGATATCGAAGAGAACTTCCAGCTCTGGCGCTTCCGCCACATGAAAACCGTGGAGCGCATCATTGGCTTCAAGCCCGGCACCGGCGGTTCGTCCGGCGTCGCCTTCCTGCGCAAGGCGCTGGAACAGAGCTTTTTCCCGGAGCTGATCGAGGTCCGTACCCTGCTGGGTACCTAATCCTTCACCTGCCGACCACCTGATCCGTGGGAGCGGGGGGGGGGGGGGGGGGGGGGGGGGGGCCGCCCCCCCACCCGCCCCCCCCCCCCCCCCCCCCAAAAAAAAAAGGGGCGATT
>NZ_JBVJMK010000021.1:0-13770 GCF_055584245.1 Luteibacter sp. NPDC104163 | reverse complement strand
CACCCGTTGTGGGGGGGGGGGGGGGTGGGGGGGTTTGGGGGCGCCCCACACCCCCCATCGCGCGCACGCCCGCTCCCACAGGAATACGGCGGTGCACGATTGACGCAGTGGGCCGGGCCCGCTAAACACCCTCATCGATTCACGCCAAGGGAAGCCATGACTTCATCCGCCCCCAGCCAGGCACAGTACGTGCCCGAGTATCCCCAGATCATGGGTCACCCGCGTCCCCTGTGGATGCTGTTCATGACCGAGTTCTGGGAGCGCTTCGCCTTCTACGGCATGCGCTGGGCGCTGGCGCTGTACATCGTGGCGGAGTTCTTCAACGGCGACGCCTCGGGCCAGGGCTACGCCAGCCGGACCTACGGCGCGTACCTCGCGCTCGTCTACGCCTCGGCCATCTTCGGCGGCTACGTGGCCGACCGCGTGCTCGGCTACCAGCGCTCGATCCTCGTCGGTGCCGCCGTGATGGGGCTCGGCCTCTTCATGGTGATGGTGCCGCAGCAGGATATTTTCCTGGCCGGCCTCGCCACGGTCATCGTCGGCAACGGCCTGTTCAAGCCGAACATCTCGTCGCTCGTGGGCCAGATCTACCCGGTCGGCGATGATCGCCGCGATCGTGGCTTCACCCTGTTCTACATGGGCATCAACCTCGGTGGCTTCCTTGCCCCGCTCGTGACCGGCTGGATCGCGTCGGTGCTCACCGACACGCCGCTGCAGCAGAACTACCGCGCCGTATTCGCCTCCACCGGCATCGGCATGGTCATCTGCTTCATCTGGTTCCTGATCGGCCGCAAGCAGCTGAAGGGCGTGGGCGTGCCGCCGCCCGAGCGCCACGCCGGCAAGAGCTTCCTCGCCGTGCTCATCGGCATCGTGGTCGCCATTCCGCTGGTGTACCTGCTGATGGCGAAGGCCGGTGCCATCTTCATCGCCTGGCTGCTCGGTGCGCTGTTCGTCGGCGTGGCCGTGATGCTGGTGATCGAGGCCGTGCGCCACGACACGATCCAGATCCACCGCGTCATCGCGATGCTGGTGCTGTTCGCGTTCAACGTGTTGTTCTGGATGTTCTTCGAACAGGCCGGTAGCTCGTTCAACTTCCTGGCGCAGAATCTGGTCGACCGCCTCATGTTCGGTTGGGAATTCCCGGTCGGCTGGTTCCAGTCGGTGAATTCCGCGGCGATCCTGGTCTTCGCGCCGCCGGTTGCCCTGGTTTGGGCGTGGCTGGCCAAGCGCCGGGCCGAGCCCTCGATTCCGCGCAAGTTCGGCCTGGGCCTGATCTTCAACGCCCTCGGCTTCCTCGTGCTGATGTACGCGCTGAAGAGCCTGGTCGATGGCCGCGGCCTCATCCCGTTCTGGCCGCTGGCCGCCTGCTACGTGGCCCAGACCATCGGTGAGCTCTGCCTGTCGCCGATCGGCCTTTCCATGGTGACCAAGCTGGCACCGATACGCGTGGTCGGCCTGGCGATGGGCGGCTGGTTCCTCTCCACGGCCATCGGCAACAACCTCTCGGGCCTGCTGGCCGGCCATATCAGTGGCGAAAGCGGCATGACCGTGGCGTCGGCCCTGTCGGGCTTCTCCTTCAGCTTCGAGCTGCTGATCGGCGCCGGCATCCTGCTGTTCCTGATCGCGCCGCTGATCAACAAGCTGATGCACGGGATCAAGTAAGCCCAGGCGATTGTGGGAGCGCGCTTGCGCGCGATGGGGTGTGCGGTACCACCCATCGCGCGCAAGCGCGCTCCCACATTGCATTTTTGAACCTGCGGTTTGAGCGGACTCAGCCCAGCAGCTTGTCCAGAATCTTCTCCAGCCAGGCCTTCTCGTCCTCGCTGAGCTTTTCCAGCAACTCGCGCTCATGGGCGCGGGCGAGCGGGGCCACCTCGTCGTGGATGGCCCAGCCGGCTTCGGAGAGGTTGAGCACCGAGCGGCGCTTGTCGCCGTCGTAGGTGCCGCGGTCGATCCGGCCGGCCTCGACCAGGCGGGCGACGGCGCGGCTCACCGCCACCTTGTCCATGCGCGTGCGCTCGACCACCTGGGTCGCCGAACTGGCCGGGAAGCGGGCCAGGATCGTCATCACGCGCCATTCCGTCATGCTGAGCTGGAATCGGTCCTGGTACTCGTCCGCGATCGACTGGCTGACGGTGTTCGACAGGATCGAAAGCCGGTAGGGCAGGAAGTGCTCCAGCTCCAGCGGGGCATGGGCGGGGACGATTTCGAGGGTCATGCTGCGCCGATCCTTGCAAATGGTTACAAGTGAAACTATAAGGTGTGGGTAGACGGCGCAAGCCGCCCCTTTAGCCAGGAGTATCGCTTATGAGCGCCCAGCCCAATATCGGTATGGAAGTCACCACGTTCGAAAACCCGCAGGGTGTCGATGGCTTCGAGTTCGTCGAGTTTGCCGCGCCCGAGGCGAAGCTGCTCCACGACCTGTTCCCCCGCCTTGGCTTCACCGCCGTGGCCAAGCATAAGACCAAGGCGATCACCCTGTATCGCCAGGGCGCCTGCAACTTCCTGGTCAACGAAGAGCCGAACTCGTTCGCCGCCGACTTCGTGTCGAAGCATGGCCCCTCGGCCTGCGGTTTCGCGATCCGCTTCAACCGCCCGGCCACCGACGTGCAGAAGACCGCCGTGTCGAACGGTGCCGAGCTGTTCGCCGACAAGACCGAGACGCTCGCGCTCGACGTGCCGACGATCAAGGGCATCGGCGATGCCTGCCTGTACCTGATCGACACGTACGGCGCGAAGGGCGATTGCTTCGAGGCAGAGTACGATTTCTTCCCGGGCGTGGATCAACACCCGAAGGGCTTTGGCCTCACCTTCATCGATCACCTGACCCACAACCTGCACTTCGGCAACATGCAGAAGTGGTCGGATTACTACGAGCGCCTGTTCAACTTCCGCGAGATCCGCTATTTCGACATCAAGGGCGCGAAGACCGGCCTGGTGTCGAAGGCGATGACCGCGCCGGATGGCATGGTCCGCATCCCGCTGAACGAGAGCTCGGACCACGGTTCGCAGATCAACGAATACATCCGCGAGTACAACGGCGAAGGCATCCAGCACATCGCGCTGTTCACGGACAACATCTACGAAACCGTCGAAGCCATGCGCGAGAAGGACGTGGCCTTCCTCGATACGCCGGACACGTACTTCGAAGTCATCGACATCCGCATCCCGGACCACGGTGAAGACGTGCCGCGCCTGCAGAAGAACAAGCTGCTGATCGACGCAGACCCGGAGACGCACAAGAAGCTCCTGCTGCAGATCTTCACCCAGAACAACATCGGGCCGATCTTCTTCGAGATCATCCAGCGCAAGGGCAACGAAGGCTTCGGCAACGGCAACTTCCAGGCGCTGTTCGAGTCGATCGAACGCGACCAGATGCGCCGCGGCGTGATTTAAACGCCGAAAGAAACTGTGGGAGCGCGCTTGCGCGCGATGGGGTTTACGATAACCTCCATCGCGCGCAAGCGCGCTCCCACAATGGCTATTGGTCATCGCTTCAGGACACTTCGATGAGCCACACCGACGACACCAACGGCTACCAGACCGGCTTCGGCAATGAGTTCGCCACGGAGGCGGTCCCGGGCGTGCTGCCCACCGGCCAGAACTCGCCGCAGAAGGTGGGGAAGGGGCTGTACGCCGAGCAGCTTTCCGGCAGCGCGTTCACCGCGCCGCGGCATCGCAACCTGCGCAGCTGGCTGTACCGGATCCTGCCGGCGGCACAGCATTCGCCGTTCCGCGAGCTGGCGCACGCGACGTTCCACAACCGCTTCAACGATGCGCCGCCCACGCCGAACCAGATGCGCTGGGATCCGCTGCCGATGCCGCCGGCCGGCACGGATTTCATCGATGGCTTGTTCACCATGGGCGGCAATGGCGGCCCGGGCGAGCAGGTCGGGGTGGGCATCCACCAGTACCTGGCCAACCGCGACATGGCGGGCCGCTACTTCTACAACGCGGATGGCGAGCTGCTGATCGTCCCGCAGCAGGGCCGCTTGCGACTTCGCACCGAGCTTGGCGTCGTGGAAGTCGAGCCGCTGGAAATCGCCGTCGTCCCGCGCGGCATCCGGTTCCTCGTCGAACTGCCCGATGGCGAAGCGCGCGGCTATATCGCTGAAAACTTTGGCGCACCGCTGCACCTGCCGGACCTGGGCCCCATCGGCGCCAACGGCCTGGCGCACCCGCGTGATTTCCTCACGCCGGTCGCTGCCTACGAGGACCTCGAGGGCGATTTCGCCCTGATCGCCAAGTTCCAGGGCCAGCTGTGGCAGGCCGACATCAACCACTCGCCGCTCGATGTGGTCGCGTGGCACGGCAACTACGCGCCGTACAAGTACGATCTGCGTCGCTTCAATACGATTGGCTCGATCGCGGTGGATCACCCGGATCCCAGCATCTTCACCGTGCTGACCTCCGCCAGCGATACGCCGGGCGTGGCCAACATGGATTTCGTGATCTTCCCGCCGCGCTGGCTGGTGGCCGAGCACACCTTCCGGCCGCCGTACTTCCACCGCAATGTCGCCAGCGAATTCATGGGGCTGATCACCGGTGCGTACGACGCCAAGGCCGGCGGTTTCGTGCCGGGCGGCTCCAGCCTGCACAACTGCATGAGCGGGCACGGCCCTGATAACGCGAGCTTCGAGAAGGCCTCGAACGCCGATGTGACGAAGCCGGACCACATCACGGGTACGATGGCTTTCATGTTCGAAACCCGCAGGGTCATCCATGCCAGCAAGCAGGCGCTGGCATCGGCTGCCTTGCAGGGCAACTATTACGAATGCTGGCGCGGGCTGAAGAAGCACTTCGACCCGAACGCCGCCTGATCGATCAAGGAAACACATGAAACTCGCTTCGCTGAAGGAAGGCGGCCGCGACGGTACCCTGGTGGTCGTCAGCCGTGATCTCTCGAAGGCCGTGAAGGCCACCGGCATCGCCGCGACCATGCAGGCCGCGCTCGATGACTGGCACGTCGCCGCGCCGCGCCTGAACGCGCTGGCGGAAGACCTCGAGGCCGGCAAGGCGGAAGGTGCCTTCGCGCTGGATATGGCGGCGCTGGCCGCACCCCTGCCGCGTGCCTACGAGTTCGTGGATGGCAGCGCCTACCTGCCGCACGTGGAGCGCGTCCGCCGTGCCCGTGGGGCGGAAGTGCCCGCCTCGTTCTACACCGATCCGCTCATGTACCAGGCGACCAGCGCCGGCTTCCTCGGCCCGCGCGATCCGGTGGTGGTGCCGAGCGAGGAGTACGGCATCGACCTCGAAGCCGAAGTCGTCGTGATCACTGATGATGTGCCGATGGCGGCCAGCGCAGACGTGGCGTCGGGCCATATCCAGCTCGTGGGCCTGGTCAACGACGTCTCGCTGCGCGGTCTGATCCCCAACGAGCTCGCCAAGGGCTTCGGCTTCCTGCAGTCGAAGCCGCGTTCCGCGCTGTCCCCTGTGTTCGTCACGCCCGATGAACTGGGCGATGCCTGGCACGACGACAAGCTGCACCTGGCCATGCGCACCTGGATCAGCGGGAAGTGGTTCGGCGAAGCCGAGTGCGGCGTCGACATGCAGTTCAACTTCGCCCAGCTCGTGGCACATGCCGCTAAGACGCGCCCGCTCACCGCTGGCACCATCGTCGGCTCCGGCACCATCGCGAACGAAGACACCAGCAAGGGCGCCTCGTGCCTGGCCGAGCAGCGCACGGTGGAAACCCTGCGTGATGGCAAGCCGGCCACGCCGTTCCTGAAATTCGGCGACAGCATCCGTATCGACGTTACCGACAAGGAAGGCCGCTCGATCTTCGGCTCGATCGAACAGACGATCCAGAAGGCCTGATCGCCGCCCGCCCCCCCTGTGGGAGCGTGCTTGTGGGAGCGTGCTTGCACGCGATGGGCGGCGGGACATGCGAAACACGCGCAACAAAAAGGGCCCGCTTTCGTAGCGGGCCCTTCTTCTTTTCTGCCTTGTAGGTTTATCGCGTGCAAGCACGCTCCCACAACAGCATGGTGGCCTTACTTGGCGGCCATCAGCGCCTTGGCCATGTCGAGCATGCGGTTCGAGAAGCCCCACTCGTTGTCGTACCACGAGAGGACCTTCACCAGCGTGCCGCCCATGACGCGGGTCTGCGTCGCGTCGTAGATCGACGAGTGCGAGTTGTGGTTGAAGTCGATCGACACCAGCGGCTTGGTGTTCACGCCGAGGATGCCCTTCAGCTTGCCGTTCGCAGCTTCGTTGATCGCGGCGTCGATCTCTTCCTTGGTCGTCTCGCGAGCAGCCGTGAAGGTGAGGTCGACCACCGACACGTTGATCGTCGGCACGCGCATCGCGAAACCATCGAGCTTGCCGTTGAGCTCCGGCAGCACCAGGCCCACCGCGGCGGCGGCGCCGGTCTTGGTCGGGATCTGGCTATGCGTGGCGCTACGGGCGCGGCGCAGGTCGGAGTGGTAGACGTCCGTCAGCACCTGGTCGTTGGTGTAGGCGTGGATGGTGGTCATCAGGCCGTGCACGATGCCGACCTTCTCGTGGAGCACCTTCGCCAGCGGGGCGAGGCAGTTGGTGGTGCACGAAGCGTTGGAGATGACCTGCAGGCCGGCGTGGAGCTTGTCATCGTTCACGCCGATGACGAAGGTGCCGTCCACGTCCTTGTCGCCCGGGGCGGAGATGATCACCTTCTTGGCGCCGCCGGCGATGTGCGCGCTGGCCTTGGCCTTGGAGGTGAAGAAGCCGGTGCACTCGAGGACCACGTCCACGCCGTGCTCGCCCCAGGGCAGCTTCGAGGGATCGCGCTCGGCGAAGACCTTGATGCGGTCGCCGTTGACGATCAGGTCGCCACCATCCACCGACACCTCGCCCGGGAAACGGCCGTGGGCCGTGTCGTACTGGGTCAGGTGGGCGTTGGTCTCGGCATCGCCGAGGTCATTGATCGCGACGATCTGGATGTCCTGGCCGTTCTTCTTCGACTCATACAGCGATCGCAGGACATTGCGACCGATACGACCGTAACCGTTGATAGCGACCTTGATGGTCATGTGCAGCCTCCGGGTGGGAATTGCGACTGAGGTGAGGGCCAGGGGCCTAAACCTCCATGGTAACGGAAGGTCGCAGGGGCCGGCTTGCTGCAATGCCGCGATTTGTCATTCGTGCCTCAGCCCGGGTGTGGCACACTTGGCCGTTCGCCCGCGACGGAAACGTTTACTGTCCCATGAAGACGCCCCATAAGCGCCGCACCATTGCCGCCCTGGTAGCCCTTTCCCTCACCGCCCTGGCCGGTACCGCCGGTGCCTGGGGTGATATCGGCCACCGCATCGTCGCCGAGTTGGCCTGGCGCCAGCTGGACCCTTCGGCCAAAGCCGAGGTCGAGCGCCTCCTGAAGGCCGACGGCAGCGATTCCCTCCCGGATATCGCAAGCTGGCCCGACCAGCTGCGTAACGATCCGGAAAACAAGGAGTTGGGCAAGGCCACGGGGCCGCTGCACTACGCCGACTTCCACGACCCGAAGTGCCACTACAACCCACCGGTCGACTGTGCCGACGGCAAGTGCGTGGTCGGTGGCCTGGAAAAATACGTCGCCATCCTGGGCGACCGCCACAAGTCGAACGCCGAGCGTGCCCAGGCCCTGAAGTTCGTCGTCCATTTCGTCGGCGACGTCCACCAGCCGCTCCACGCCGGTAACCGCGACGACAAGGGCGGCAACGAATACCAGGTCCAGTTCGACGGCAAGGGCACCAACCTGCACAGCGTGTGGGACTCGAAGATGCTCTACACCACCGACCTGAAGTGGGATGCCTACGCCGACAAGCTGGCCGCCGAGGGCCCGGTGAAGCTCCCGCGCCCGATCGCGCCGCTGGATAACCCGTATGCCCAGTGGGCCGAGGAGTCCTGCCAGGTCGTCGCCCAGCCGGGCTTCTACCCCGCGAACCACAAGATCGACGACGCCTACGTGGCGCACTACCTGCCCACCGCCGAGCTGCGCCTGCGCGAGGCCGGCAAGCGCCTCGCCGAGCTGCTGAACAAGACGCTCGACTGACCGGCCCGTCCCCATTCATTGAAGACACACAGACAAGGTAAGAAACGATGACCGATATCCAGGTACGCCGCACCAAGATCGTCGCCACCCTCGGCCCCGCCACCGATGTGCCGGGCATGCTCGAGAAGATCCTGGAGGAGGGCGTGGATATCGTTCGCCTGAACCTGTCGCACGGTACGCCGGACGACCACCGCGCCCGCGCTGCGGCCGTCCGCGCCGCGGCTGACGCCGTGGGCCGCGAGGTGGGCATCCTCGCCGACCTGCAGGGTCCGAAGATCCGCATCGAGAAGTTCGCCGATGGCCCGATCGACCTGATGCTGGGTGACACCTTCGTCCTCGATTGCCGCCCGGATGCCCCGGCCGGTGACCAGACCCGCGTCGGCGTCAGCTACTACGACCTGCCGAAGGACGTGGTCGCGGGCGACATCCTCCTGCTCGACGATGGCCTGGTCGCGCTGGCCGTGGTCGATGTGGTCGGCAGCGAGATCCACACCCGCGTCGCCATTGGCGGCCGGCTCTCGAACCGCAAGGGCCTGAACCGCCAGGGCGGCGGCCTGAGCGTGTCGGCGCTGTCCGACAAGGATCGCAACGACATCAAGCTCGCCGCTGAAATGGGCGCCGACTTCCTCGCCGTCTCGTTCGTGCGCCAGGCGGAAGACCTGCACGAAGCCCGCCGTCTCCTGCGCGAGGCCGGTGGCGATGCCGCCATCGTCTCGAAGATCGAGCGCGCCGATGCCATCCCCGTGCTCGGCGAAATCATCGATGCGTCCGACGTGGTGATGGTCGCCCGCGGCGACCTCGGCGTGGAAATCGGCGATGCCGAGCTGCCGGGCCTGCAGAAGAAGATCATCCGCGAGTCGGTGATGCGTAACCGCTCGGTGATCACGGCGACGCAGATGCTGCAGTCGATGGTGCGCGCGCCGATCCCGACCCGCGCCGAAGTGCTCGACGTGGCCAATGCGGTCATCGACGGTACCGACGCCGTCATGCTTTCCGAAGAGAGCGCGGCGGGTGCCCACCCGGACAAGGCGGTCGCCGCCATGCGCCGCATCTGCCTCGGTGCCGAGCGCCAGTTCGAGCCGCGCGATGATCTGCGCCCGGCCGCTACCAGCCTCGACCGATCCGACCAGGCCATCGCGCTTGCCGCCATGGTGCTGGCCTCGCAGATCGGCGTCCGTGCCATCGTCTCGCTGACCGAGTCGGGCGCGACCGCGCAGTGGCTGTCGCGTTACCGCTTCGCCGTGCCGATCTACGCCATGAGCCCGTCGGACGTGGCCCGCCGCCGCATGCTGATGCTCCGCGACGTGCAGCCGGTGGCCTTCGAAACCGGCAACCTGGATCCGGCGCACACGGCGCGCGCGGCCCTGCAGCACCTGTTCGCGCTGGCGAAGCTGACCAAGGGGGACCGCGTGATCCTGACCCACGGCGACCACATCGGCCGCCACGGCGGTACCAACACGCTGAAGCTGCTGGTGATCGGCGACGACGGTATCCCGGATAGCCTGCGCGACCTGTAACAAAAAAAAGCCCGCGAATCGCGGGCTTTTTTCTGCCGTTGTGTTGGCTGCCGTTGTGGGAGCGTGCTTGCACGCGATGGCTGGTGTCGCAAGCACCCATCGCGCGCAAGCGCGCTCCCACAGCGCGCTCCCACAAGAGCGGGGTGTCAGTGCTTGCCGGCCAGGCTGCGGCCGCGGCCGATGCCGTAGTAGGCCAGGCCTGCTTCCTCGACCGTCGCGGGGTCGTACAGGTTGCGGCCGTCGAAGATGACCGGGGTGCGGAGCAGCGCCTTCACGTGCGCGAAATCGGGGCTGCGGAACGCTTTCCACTCCGTCACGATCACCAGCGCGTCAGCGCCTTCGATTGCTTCGTAGGGGCGGGCGACCAGCGCGAGGTCGGGGCGGTCACCGTAAATGCGGTGGGTTTCTTCCGCCGCCTCCGGGTCGAACGCGCGCACCGACGCACCGGCATCCCACAGCTGCTCCATAAGGCGGCGGCTCGATGCTTCACGCATGTCGTCGGTGTTCGGCTTGAACGCCAGCCCCCAGACGGCCACGGTGAGCCCCTTCAACTTGCCATCGAAGTGCCGGGAGAGCAGGGCGAACAGGCGCGACTTCTGCGCGTCGTTCACGGCTTCCACCGAGTTCAGCAGTTTCGCGTCATAGCCCACGGCGTGGGCCGTGCGGGCCAGTGCCTGCACATCCTTCGGGAAGCACGAGCCGCCGTAGCCGGCGCCGGGATAAATGAAGTGGTAGCCGATGCGGGGGTCCGCACCGATGCCCTGGCGCACCAGCTCAACATCCGCGCCCACATGCTCGGCGATATTGGCGATCTCGTTCATGAAGCTGATCTTCGTGGCGAGCATCGCGTTCGCCGCGTACTTGGTCAGCTCCGCGGAGCGCTCGTCCATCACGACCATGCGGTCATGGTTGCGGTTGAACGGGGCGTAGAGCTTGCGCAGCAC
This sequence comes from Luteibacter sp. NPDC104163, assembly GCF_055584245.1. Classification (NCBI taxonomy): domain Bacteria; kingdom Pseudomonadati; phylum Pseudomonadota; class Gammaproteobacteria; order Lysobacterales; family Rhodanobacteraceae; genus Luteibacter; species Luteibacter sp. NPDC104163. The sequence goes on along the minus strand of NZ_JBVJMK010000021.1, from coordinate 3,301 downwards.
GCCGATCGCGCGCTGGCTGGAGGCGCCGACGATGATGCGGTCGGGGCGCATGCAATCTTCAACCGCATCGCCTTCCTTCAGGAATTCCGGGTTGGACACGACATCGAACGGCACATCCACGCCGCGCGCCTGGAGACGTTCCGCGATGGCGGCGCGCACCCGGTCGGCGGTGCCGACGGGGACGGTCGACTTGTTGACGACCACTGTGTAGCGATCGATGTGGTCGCCGATGGTCCGGGCCACGGCGAGCACGTACTTCAGGTCGGCGCTGCCGTCTTCATCCGGCGGGGTACCGACCGCGATGAACACGATATCGGCATGGGCGATGGCCGGGGCGGCCTCGGTGGTGAAATCGAGCTGGCCCCCGGCATGGTTACGCAGGACCATGGGCTCGAGGCCGGGCTCGTAAATGGGGATCTCGCCTTGCTTCAGCCGGGCGACCTTGTCGGCATCGACGTCGACGCACACTACGTGGTTGCCCATTTCCGCAAGGCAGGTGCCGGTGACGAGGCCCACGTAACCGGTGCCGAAAATCGTGACTTTCATGAGGTTCCTTGATCATGCCGGCGGGGTCGCCGCAGCCATCGATTGTAGTCGGCTGCGCCTGTTGGGCATACCGCGGGCGCCCGTCGGCCGGCCTGTTTGCCCGCCCGAGGGTCCTCCCATACAAAATCGGGCGGCGCATGAATCCACACGCCCGGCTTACGTCAGGGGCGGTACACTCCTCGCCCTGGCAAACCAACGAGGGCGTCATGATCCGCACATCCATCCTCACCGGCGCAGTCGCCGCCGTCCTCCTCCTTGCCGCCGGCACCGCCGCGGCACAGTCCAACCGCAAGGTCGCCCCCGACCGCCTGCCGAACTACTGGACCCTGACCAATAAGTCGGTCAATGCGGATGTGCCGAACACAGGCAAGAACCTCGACCAGCCGGGCTGCGTGGCGGTCACCTACATGATCGGCTCCAACGGCCTGCCGCAGAACGTGGTTGCCGCCAAGACCGTTCCCGAGGGCGATCTGGCCCAGGTCGGCGTCAGCGCCGTCAAGGATTTCCGCTATGCCCCGTCGGGCGTGAATCGCGTGGGCGATCCGGTGTTCACCTACTACGTCGTCGGCTTCAACCTGCCGGAAGACCCCGCGCGCAAGGCCGCGATCCTCAAGCAGTGCGAGCTGCCGGGCTACCAGACCACTTGATCGCCTGATCGCGCCGCACAACGGCTTTCGCGGGGTATTCCCCTATACTCCGCCGGTTTTCGCACTTGGCCCCGCCCGCTTGCCGGGGCATACCACTACTTCCATTGGAGTTCCCATGAGCATCGAAGACCTCGAACAGATCGCGCAGCAGATGGTCGCCCCGGGTAAGGGCATCATCGCTGTCGACGAATCCGCCACGACCATCAAGAAGCGCATCGAGGCCGTGGGCCTGGAGAACACCGAGGAAAACCGCCGCAAGTACCGCCAGCTGCTGCTGACCGCGCCGGGCCTGGGCGAGTACATCTCCGGTGCCATCCTGTTCGATGAAACGATCCGCCAGAAGACCGATGATGGCCGCAGCATGGTCGAGGCGATGAACGCCGCCGGCATCCTCCCGGGTATCAAGGTCGACAAGGGCACGCACCCGCTGGCCGGTTGCCCGGGCGAAGTGGTCACCGAGGGCCTCGATGGCCTGCGTGAGCGCCTGCAGGAATACGCCAAGCTCGGCGCGAAGTTCGCCAAGTGGCGCGCGGTGATCAAGATCACCGACGACACCCCGACCTCGACCGCGGTGGAATCCAACACGCACGCCCTCGCGCGTTACGCCGCGCTCTGCCAGGAAGCCGGCCTCGTCCCGATGGTCGAGCCCGAGATCCTGATGGACGACAAGGACAGCGTGCAGGACCTGGACACCAGCTTCACCGTCCACAAGGAAGTCCTGCAGAGCCTGTTCGCCCAGCTCGAACTGCACAACGTTGAGCTCAAGGCGCTGATCCTGAAGGTCAGCATGGTCATCCCGGGCAAGTACGCCCCGAAGGAAGACCAGGTGGACGCCGAAGACGTCGCCAATGCGACCGTCAGCGTCTTCCAGTACGCCGTGCCGGCCGCCACCGCAGGCATCGTGTTCCTCTCGGGCGGCCAGGCCGACCAGCAGGCCACCGAGAACCTCAACGAGATCAACAAGCTCGGCCCGCACCCGTGGCCGATCAGCTTCTCGTATGGCCGTGCGCTCGTATCCGCCGCCCTGGAAACCTGGGCCAAGGACCAGAAGGGCAACTACGACGCCGCCCAGAAGACGGTCGTCGAGCGCGCGAAGGAAAACAGCCTCGCCGCGCAGGGCAACTGGAAGAAGAAGTAAGCACAAAGGCTGCTGTGGGAGCACAAAAAACGGGGCGCCCTGCGGCGCCCCGTTTTTTTTATCGCACATCAAAGATGCTTAGAACCGGTATTCGACCGACACCGACGTCATGTTCGTCGTCAGGTCGAGCTGGTCCTTCTTCGCATCGTAGTGGTCGTAGTTCAGGCCGAGGCTCACGTTGTTCGTGAAGTCGTAGCCCACGCCCACGCCGGCATACCAGCTGGTCTTGTCCAGGCTGTTGCGGGTGATGTCGTCATTGCTGGTGCCGTGACCCTTCCAGGCATACAGGCCACCGCGCGCGCTGATGTACCACTGCGGATCGATGTTGAACTTGCCGTTCACGCCGGCCGTCCAGCCATGCAGCTCGGACTTGCGACGATCCACCACGCGGTTGTCATTGAAGAAATTCTTCGCGTGGATGTTGCCGAGGTCGTTGTAACCCACCTCAACACCCAGCGCGGCCCACGGGGTCACGCCCCAGCGGTAACCGCCATTGAGCGCGTAGCCGGTGTCATGGCCGTCGTACTTGCCCTTGTCGACCGAGGTACGGCCAACGCTGCCATTCACGAACCAGCCGGCGGCCGGGTTCACGTCCTGCGCAAAGGCCGGGGCGGCAACGGCGCCAGCGGCAACAAGGGCAAGGGCGATAAGGGTCTTCTTCATGGTGGAACTCTCCTGCTTTTTATTTTTTTGCGCGGGCCGCATGGGGGGATCGGCCTCGCGCTACCGCACGGCGGGGGTGTCGTGCTCGAGAACTTAGATGTGGCGCCCTGGGAGAGATTCAATACCGATTAGTTCAGTATTAAGGTTAAGTTAAGTCTCCGGGCGCCTAGTGCATTTGTGGGAGCGGGGGGGGGGGCGCGGGGGGGGGGGGGGGCCCCCCCCCCCCCCCCCCCCCCCCCCCCCCCCCCCACCCCCCCCCGCCCCCCCCCCCCCCCCCCCCCCCCCCCCCCCCCCGCCCCCCGGGGCC
>NZ_JBVJMK010000020.1:45562-97624 GCF_055584245.1 Luteibacter sp. NPDC104163 | reverse complement strand
ACTTCTTATCCACCCAACTCCCCGGCGCGGCCTCGCCCACCCCTGCCTACCGGGGGGGGGGTGGGGGGGGGGGGGCGCGGGGGGGCGCGGGGGGGGCGCGCCCCCCCCCCCCCCCCCCCCCCCCCCGCTCCCACAAAGCCAGGCTCCCATAAAGCCTGGCTTCCACAGAGCCAGTTGGGACAAACGCTTCGTCAGCCCTTCGCGCCCGCGCGGCGTAGCGGTACGTCGCGCAGGAACCAGGCCAGCACGAAGCCGAGGAACACCACCACCGCGGCGACGTGGTAGACCACGTGCAGCGACGACGCGAACGCGTGCAGGAACTTCGCATGCAGGTCCGCCGGCATCTTCGCGACCATGTCCGGCGAGAACGTGCGCGGCCCGATCGATGCCGCGGGGATATCAGCCGACATCCGCGCCTGCAGGCCGTGGGTGAACAGAGCACCAAACGCCGACACGCCGACCGAGCCGCCGATGGAGCGGAACATCGTGACGCCCGAGGTCGCGACGCCCATCAGTTTCATGTCCACGCTGTTCTGCACGGCCAGGATCAGCACCTGCATCACCATGCCGATGCCGAGGCCCAGCAGGCCCGCGTAACCGTAGATCAGGTAGAGCGGATCGTCTTCACCCACGCTGCCCAGCAGGACCAGCGCGATCGCGCCGAGCAGCGTGCCGATGATCGGGAACATCCGGTAGCGGCCGATGCGGCTGATGATCCGGCCGGCGACGATCGAACTGACCAGCACGCCACCCATCAGCGGCAGCAACTGTAGGCCAGCGCCCGTGGGCGAGACGCCCTTCACCACCTGGAGGTAAAGCGGCAGGTACGTCGTGGAGCCGAACAGCGCCGTCCCGACGAAGAAGCCGATCAGGCTGCACAGCAGGAAGGTGCGGTGGCGGAACAGGTGCAGCGGGATGATCGGCTCGCTGGCGATGCGCTCTTCGTAGATGAAACCCACGACGCTCACCAGGCCCATCACGAGGATCATCCACAGCGCGATCGAATCCCACGGCATCTGCGCGCCGCCCTCGGTCGTGAACAGGATGATGCAGCTGAGTGCGACGGCGAGGAAACCCGCGCCGAACCAGTCGATGGCGTGCTTCACGTGGCGCGTATGCGGGTGGAATACCGCGGCGATCACCAGCAGGCACAGGATGCCCAGCGGCAGGTTCACATAGAAGATCCAGCGCCAGGTGAGGTGATCCACCAGGAAGCCGCCGAGCAGCGGCCCGATGACCGTGGCGAGGCCGAAGACGCCACCGAACAGGCCCTGGTAGCGGCCGCGATCCGCCGGTGGCACGACATCGCCCACCGCCGCCATGGTGATCACCAGCAGGCCGCCTCCGCCGAGACCCTGCAGGGCGCGCATCAGGATCAGCATGGTCATGTCCTGGGCCAGGCCGCACAGCACGGAGCCGATCAGGAAGATGACGATGGCCACCTGCAGGACGATCTTGCGGCCGTACAGGTCGCCGAACTTGCCATAGAGCGGCACTACCACCGTGGAGGTCAGCAGGTAGGCGGTGACGACCCAGGAGAGCTGGCTGAGGCCGCCCAGGTCGTTGACGATCGTGGGTAGCGCGGTGGAGACGATGGTCTGGTCGAGCGCCGCCAGCAGCATCACCAGCATCAGCGCCGGGAAAAGCAGGCGCAGCGACGGCTGGGCCGGGATCGGCGCCAGGCTGGGCTCGACCACGCCGGCGGGCGTTTCGGCGGGTTCGGGACGGTGGACGGCGTTCACGGCGAGGTGGGCCTGTAAATTAATTAAGTCGTCAGTTAATATATGCGGCAATGGACCGCAAGGCAACACCCCGACACCGTGCTATTCATCTGCGATGACTGATTCCGATATCGACAACCCGACCCGACCGCGCCGTGGCCGCCCCCCGGGCCGACCCCACGCGCAGCCCGACGGCGCCGACCAGCGCAGCCGGATCATCGAGATCGCCCTGGCGCTGTACGCCCGCCATGGCTACAACGGCACGACCCTCGCCGCCATTGCCCGTGCCGCCGGGATGACTCCCGCGGCCGTGCACTACTACTTCAAGACCCGGGAACAGCTGTTCGACGAGGTGCACGAGGCGCATATCGCGCCGATGCGCGGCCGGGTCGAGGCGATCTTCGAGGAGTACAGGGGCGATCCCGTCGCCGCCTTCGTGAAGGTGGCCGAGCGTTTCGTGGAAGTCGCCGAAGAACACGAGTGGATCGCGCCGGTTTTCTTCGGCGACCTGCTCACCGAGGGCGATACGTTCCGCAAGCACGCCCGGAACAAGATCGACTACAAGAAGCAGGAGGCCTTCCACGCACGCATCCTGCAGTGGCAGGCCGAGGGGCTGCTGAATCCCGACCTCGATCCCGCGCTGGTGATGCCTTCGATCATGTCGCTGACCATGTTGTTCATGGCCGCCCGACGCAAGTGGAAGGATGACCCGATGCGCAAGGACGTGGATCGCGAAGCCATCCGTCGCCACGCCGCGGCGCTGCTTGGCCACGGCCTGGGCCCCGTGAAGGCGTAGAATCAACGTTTTTACCGCGGAGCGGCACCTTGGCCTTCCCCTATTCCCTCGTCATCTTCGACCTCGACGGCACGCTGGTGGACAGCGCGGCGGATATCGCCGAATCGGTGAACCGCACCCTGAGCGACTGGCGGCTGCCTGTGTACGACGTGAAGCAGATCACCGGGTGGATCGGTGAAGGCTCGCGCCAGTTGATCACCTACGCGTTCCAAGATGCGGGCAGCGATGCGGATATCGACGACGTCATGCCGGGGTTCCTGGTGCACTACGCGGAAACCGCGCTGGATGCCGTGGCATACGATGGCGTGGTCGATACGCTGGCCGCCTTGCATGCGCAGGGTGTGAAACTGGCCGTATGCACGAACAAGAACGAAGAATTCGTCCGCCCGCTGCTCGAGGCGCGCGGCATGATGCCGTATATCGACGGCATCGTCGGTGGGAACACGTTGCCGGAGCGCAAGCCGAGCGGCGTGCCGCTGAAGCATCTGGCCGATGAGGCGGGCGTGCCGCTCGATCGTGTAGTGATGGTGGGCGACTCCGAAAGCGACATGCTCGCGGCGAAGGATGCCGGCGTGCCTTACGTGCTCGTGACCTACGGCTATCCCAAGTCGCTGGATGTCCATAATGCCGGCGCAATCGCCGTGATCGACCATTTCGCCGACCTGCTGAAGCTAAACAGCTAACGCCGTTGTGGGAGCGGGGGGGGGGGCGCGGGGGGGGGGGGGGGGCCCCCCCCCCCCCCCCCCCCACCCCCGCTCCCACAAGGTCAGGACTGGACGCCTTAGCGGTATGCCTCGATCGCCGCCTTGATCAACCGCACATCGTCCTCGATGCCGTAGTTCGGCGGCGCGGAGTAACCGAAGCGGGTGATCACCAGGTGTTCGGAAGGCACGATGTAGATGCGCTGGCCCATCGTGCCGCTGGCGAAGAAACCATCCTTCGGGAAGCCGCCCTCGACGCGATAACGGGCGACATCGCTCGGGCCGTCGTTGGTCCAGAAGCCTGCGCCGTACGGGGCGCCCAGCGCCGAGGTGCGCGACCAGTTCACCCAACCCTCCGGCAGCAGCCGCGTTCCGTCCGGCGCTTTGCCATCGTTGAGGTACAGCAGGCCGAACCGGGCGTAATCACGGGCGCTGGTGAACACATACGTCGAGCCGATGAAGGTGCCCTTCCCGTCGAACTCCATCGTGACGTCGCCCATGTGCAGCGGGTCAAACAGGCGCCGGTGCGCGAACTCGCGCAGGCCGGCAGCGCCGCCACCGACGTGTCCGCCGATCAGGCGATCGAGCAGCACGGTGTCCGCCGAGGTGTAGTCAAACGTCTTGCCCGGCGCTTCCGCGGCGGGCTGCGCGGCGGCATAGCCGGCCATATCGCCATGCAGGAACTCCATTTTCGCCACCATGCTGAAGGGTGATTCCGCTTCCTCGGCGTCCAGGCCGCTCTGCATGCGCAGCAGGTCTTCGATGCGGATGGCCGCGCGCGCGTCCCCCGGACGGCGCCACTCGGGTGCGTTCAGGGGTGCCTTCACATCCACCTTGCCATCCAGCGCGAGCATGCCCAGGAAGGCATTGGTGAACGACTTCGCGACGGAGAAGCTGATCAGCGGCGAATGGATGCCATAGCCCGCGGCGTAGCGTTCGGCGACCACCTTGCCGTCCTTCACGATCACGACGGCCTTCACCACCTTCGGCGCCTCACCCGGCCGTTCCGCGAACACGCGGTCGAGCGCCTGGGCGACAGCCGGCTTGTCCGTGGTGACCAGCGATCCGGGCGCGAAGCCATCGTCGATATCCGGCCGGCGGTGCGGATCGGATACCAGCGGCGCGTTGCCTGGCAAGTCGAGGCGGCAGCCGTAGCCGGGCGTGTAGGAGGCCGTCGCCAGCGTCGAAACGAGGCCGTCGACCGATACGCTCTGCCGGTCGCGATCGACGTGCACGCTCAGCAGTTTCGCGCCGGCCTCGCCCAGCATGGGCGTCACCAGTTCCCTGAAGATCGCGTCGGGATCCTGGTGACCGACGAACGTCATCGAGCAGACGTGGTGGGCCGCCAGCCCGGCGCCCACGCGCACGGCCTGGTCAGGGCGGGCCACGGCCCATGCCGTACCGGCGAGGGCCAGGGTGATGGCTGAGGCAATCAGGGCTTTCTTGCGCATGGCTGGGCTCCGTTGGGTGGAGCTAGTCTGCGGTGGGGCAACCGGCCGCGGCGCGGTGGCTGGGACGAACCCGCTCAGCCCGGGGACGAACCGAACGCCCCGGCGATACCCGCATCGAAGTAGCGCTTCGTCCACGTCACCCGGCTGCCGTCGACCAGTACCAGGCGCTTCTCTCCATCCGGCCAGGGTTGCACTTCGACCACGGCATCCAGGCGCACGATGGTGGAGCGGTTCACCCGGGCGAAGCGTGAGGGGTGCAGGCGGGCCAGCATCGCGTCGAGCGTGCCGCGCAGCCGTCGCGGCGTCCCTTCCACGTAGACGTCGAGGTAGTTACGGTCCGATTCGATCCGGTCCACACGCTCGAGCGGCACCAGTGCCGCCGAGTCGCCGGTGGGCAGCAGCAAGCGCTCGAGATAGTGCGCGGGTGGCGGTGCATCGCCGAGCAAGGCATCGAGCTTTGCGATGGACGGCACGATGCGCTCGCAAAGGCGTCGCGCCGTGCGTGCGAAACGCTCGGGGCCCACCGGTTTCATGAGGTAATCGAACGCATGGACCTCGAACGCACGGACGGCCTGGTCGCCGTGGGCGGTGACGAAGACGACCTCCGCCGGCAGCGGATCGCCCAGCGCCTGCAGGACGGCAAAGCCATCCATGCCGGGCATGCTGATGTCGAGGAAGACGATATCCGGGCGCTCGCGCTGGATGAGCGCCACGGCGGAGGGCCCGTCGGAAGCCTCGCCGACCCACAGGATGCCTTCGTGCTCGGCGAGGTAACGGCGAAGCTTCGCCCGGGCCGGCGCTTCGTCGTCGATGACTACGGCGCGCAGGCTCATGGCGTGGACGCCTCCCGTGCGGGAAGCCACAACGTAACCACGGAACCCTGCCCAGCAGGTTCCAGACGCACGCCGGCCGCCGCACCGTAGAGATGCTGCAAACGCGCCTGCACGTTACCCAGGCCGATGCCGTGTCCGGGACGCGCCGTCGTGCCCCCGCCACCGTCGCGGACAGTCAGCACTGCGTGCTCGCCGTCGCGTCGCGCTTCGATGCGAACGTAACGCGCATCGCCGACGCCGCCGTGTTCGATGGCGTTTTCAACCAGTGGCTGCAGCACGAGGAACGGCACCTGGATATCGGCCAGGCTTTCATCCGCATTCCTCCCGGCATCGAGGCCCGCGCCGAAGCGCGCGCGCTGGATATCCAGGTACAGGTCCAGCAGGCGCCATTCCTCGCGCAACGCATGCTCCTGGCTGCCGGCGGCAAGTGTCGCGCGCAGTAGCTCGCCGACGCGCGCGAGCATTTCATCGGCGACGCGCGGCCGCTCGTACATGAGCTCGGAAACGGCATTGAGCGTATTGAATAGAAAATGGGGATTGAGCTGGAGGCGCAACGCTTCGAGGCGCGCCTCGGATAGCGCGGATTCGAGCTGGGCATTACGCAGTTCGCGCGCTCGGCCTTCGCGGTAACGATCGAACAACCACACGCCGGCCACGATCACCGCATAGAAGAACAGCTGGGTGGGCATCTCCATGAGATAGCGCCACACGGTGACCGGATACGCGAGCCCCGGGTCGCCGGCGAGGCGGAACACGACCGCGCGCGACGCGATCATGAGCGTCGTCTGGGTCACGGACAGTGCTAGGAATAGCCCAGCATGGGCAAGCAGCGTGCGCGGCATGCGACGCAGGGCGATGAACAGCAGCGGCAGGCACGCGCCAAAGGTCAGCGAGCCGGTGAGTTCTTCGATGAGTTTCGGCGCGAACGGGCTCGAATACCCGTTGGCCACGTCGATCAGGAAACGGTTGGTGGCCCGGAGCAACCCGATGGCCACCAGCAACGCGATCCACAGCCACAGCGCATGGCGCCGCCACGCGGGTGGAACCGCCCTGCCCTCGCCAACCGCCATGCCTTTTCCCCGCCGACACTCCGCCGGCTCTTATACCAGAGCCGGCGGGTGGCACGATGGGGTCAGGCCGCGCGGCGCGGCAGCACCCAGTCGGGGCGGATGAAGTGGCAGGTGTAACCGCTGGGGTACTTCTCCAGGTAATCCTGGTGCTCCGGCTCCGCCTCCCAGAACGGGCCGGCCGGGCTCAGCTCGGTGACCACCTTGCCGGGCCACAGGCCGGAGGCGTTCACATCGGCGATGGTGTCCTCGGCGACCGCTTTCTGCTCGTCATCCAGGTAGAAGATGGCCGAACGGTAGCTTGTGCCGCGGTCGTTGCCCTGGCGATTGACGGTGGTCGGGTCGTGGATCTGGAAGAAGAACTCCAGGATCTTCCGGTAGCTGATCTTCGCCGGATCGAACTCGATCTCGATCGCCTCGGCATGCGTGCCGTGGTTGCGATAGGTTGCGTTCGGCACATCGCCGCCGGAGTAACCGACGCGCGTGCTGATGATGCCGGGCTGCTTGCGGATCAGGTCCTGCATGCCCCAGAAGCAACCGCCGGCGAGAATGGCTTTCGATGTCATGCGGCACCTCCATTGGCATTCGTGAACAGCCTGGCGTAATCGCCATAGCCTTCCTTCTCCAGGTCGGCGACCGGGATGAACCGCAACGATGCGGAATTGATGCAATAGCGCAGGCCGCCGCGATCGCGCGGGCCATCCGGGAAAACGTGGCCCAGGTGGCTGTCGCCATGGGTCGAGCGCACTTCCGTACGGACCATGCCGTGGCTGGCGTCGTGCTTCTCCACAACGTGCTCGTTCTCGAGCGGCTGGGTGAAGCTGGGCCAGCCACAACCGCTGTCGAATTTGTCGAGCGACGAGAACAACGGCTCGCCGGAGACGATATCGACGTAGATGCCCGGTTCCTTGCTTTCGTGGAAGGCGTTATGGAACGGGCGCTCGGTGCCGCTCTGCTGGGTCACCCGGAACTGCTCCGGGCTGAGACGGGCGAGGGCCTCGGGGGTCTTGCGGTAGTCGGACATGGGGAGCCTCCTGGGGATGATCGGCGCCGCGGTCGCCCGCTTCGCCGCTCCCCACATAATGCGGGCGAGCGGCGTGGATGCAATGCCCCGGGAGGGTGAAGGGGCCGCTCAGGCGGCCAGGTCTTCCACCCACTGGTGACCCGCCTGGGCCAGCAACGCGCGCGCCGATTCCGGCCCCCAGGTGCCCGCTTCATACGCATCCGGGCCGCTGGCCGCATCGCTCCAGCCCTGCAGGATCGGGGTCACCCACTGCCAGGCGGCTTCGGTCTCATCCTTACGGACGAACAGGGCCGGGCTGCCCTTCACGGCATCCAGCATCAGGCCCTCGTACGAGTCGCGGAAGCGCACGCGGCCCGGCTCGCCCAGCTTCGACAGCGCATCGACTTCGTCCAGCCCGAACGCATTGCCCGGCTGCTTCACGAAGAGCGGCAGGATCACGCTCTCGTTGGGCTGCACGCGGATCACCAGGCGGCTGCCCGGGCGCGCTTCGCCGAAGAGGCCAGGCTCGCCAGCGCGGAACTGGATGACCACTTCCGTGAGCTTCTCCGGCATGCGCTTGCCCGAGCGAAGGTAGAACGGCACGCCCTGCCAGCGCGGGGTATCGATCTCCGCCTTCAACGCCACGAACGTCTCGGTCTTGCTCGGCGCCGCATCGGGCAGTTCATCGCGGTACGCGGGCACGCTCTGTCCGGCCGAGGTGCCGCTGACGTACTGGCCGCGCGCCACGTTGGCCGCGAGGTTATGCCGGTCGAGCGGCTTCAGCGACGTGAGCACGCGCACCTTCTCGTCGCGGAGCGCGTCGGCATCCAGCGACGACGGACGCTCCATGGCGACCACCGTGAGCACCTGCAGCAGGTGGTTCTGGATCATGTCGCGCAGGGCGCCAGAGCCATCGTAATAGCCACCGCGACCCTCGAGGCCAACGGTCTCCGCGGCGGTGATCTGCACGTACTCGATGGACTCGTGGTCCCACATGCGCTCGAGCATCGGATTCGCGAAGCGCAGCGCGATGATGTTCTGCACCGCCTCCTTGCCGAGGTAGTGATCGATGCGGTAGATGCTGTTTTCCGGGAAGTGCTGGCCCACGCCCTCGTTGACCTTGCGTGCGGTCTCGAGATCCGTGCCGATGGGCTTTTCCAGGACGATGCGCGAGTGCGCGGTGCGCAGGCCCTTCTGGTCGATGTTCGCTGCGATCGCGCCATAGAGGTCGGGCGCCGTCGCCAGGTAGAACACGCGGACCCGGGCCGGATCATTGCTGGCCAGCTTTGCCGCCAGGCTCGCCCAGTCGCCGTTCGCGTCCGCACCGTTGAGGCTCACGTAGTGCACCAGTTGCAGGAATCGCTCCACCGTGGCGTCGACCAGCTCGTCGCCACGGATGAACTCGCGCAGCGCCTTAAGTGCCCGCTCGCGATACGCGGCATCATCCAGCGGCGAACGCGCCGTGCCGATGATCCGCGCATCCGCCGGCACCTGGCCTTCCGCAAAGCGCCGGTACAACGCCGGCAGCAGCTTGCGCATGGTGAGGTCGCCGGTGGCGCCGAAAATGACGTAATCGAAGGACGGGACGGGTTCGAGCGGGCTTGAAGAGGTCATGACCTGGTATCCGAGGCAAGGGATGGCGGCGGACACACCGTCACCGATGCCATGCTGGATAAGGGGCCTTGGGCCGGATTCAAGGGGTTGAATCGATCTAAATCGTTACGCCGGCGGCACAACACCTTTGCCCCGCCCTACAGGTCGAGGCTGTAGAGCTCCGGGTGGAGGAACGGGGCCATCGCCAGCGCCATGGCCTGGGCGTAAGCGTCCTCGCGGGTGACATGGCCGTTGGTGACGAGGCCGATCGCTCCACCCTGCTGCTTGATGTTGACCGTACCGAACAGCCGGTCCATCACATCGCCGAGTTCGTCGCCCTCCAGCAGGGCCTCGTACACGGCCGGCGGGAGCGGCAGCCACGCGCTCCGCCCCACGGAGACGACATCGCCGTGGCCAATGGCGACGACGCCGAAGGTGCCCGGGCCGTCTTCCGTGACATCGACCCCGCCCTCCAGCGCGACGAAGAAATCCGCCTCGCCGTGCTGGCGGCAGTAGTTCATCCGGTTTAATGCGCCCTCGCGGGTCTCCGCCGCCGTCATCGGCTGGTCGGGGACGCCGGAGGGGGCGTGCATGCCGGTGCACTCGACCAGGCGCCCCGGGAAAAGCGGCGCCAGGCCACGCTGGACCGCGGCCACCTTGATCGGGTTACGCGAGCCGACCAGCACGCGGATGGGTTCGTGCGCCATGGCTCAGCCCAATGCCTTGTCGACCATGGCCTGGGCTTCCTCGAGCACGCGGGCCAGGTGGTCCTTGCCGCGGAAGCTTTCGCCGTAGACCTTGTAGATGTCTTCGGTGCCCGAGGGCCGCGCCGCGAACCAGCCCTGCGCCGAACTCACCTTGATACCGCCGATGGGCTGGCCATCGGCCTGGTTGATAACCGTGGTGATCGGGTCGCCGGCGAGCGTCTTCGAGGTGACCTGCGCCGGATCGAGCTTTGACAACTTCTGCTTCTGCGCGTGCGTCGCGGGCGCATCGATGCGCGAATTGGCGGGATCGCCCAGCTTGCCGGTGATCTCCTGGTACAGCTTGCCGGGATCGCCGCCGGTGCGCGCGGTCATTTCGCCGGCCAGCAGCGCAGCGAGGATGCCATCCTTGTCGGTCGACCAGGCGGAGGCATCCTTCGCCAGGAACGATGCACCCGCGCTTTCCTCGCAACCGAAACCGACGCTGCCATCGAACAGGCCCGGCACGAAATACTTGAAGCCGACGGGCACTTCGAGCAGCGGGCGCTTCAGGTGCGTGGCGATGCGGTCGAGCAAACCGGTGCTGACCGCGGTCTTGCCGACGGCCGCGTCCGCACGCCAGCCGGGGCGGTTCTGGAACAGGTACCACGCCGCTGCCGCGAGATAGTGGTTCGCCGGCATGAGGCCGACGCTGGGTGCGACGACGCCGTGGCGATCGTGGTCGGTATCGCAGGCGAAGGCGACGTCGAACTTGTCCTTGAGGTGGATCAGGCGCTGCATGGCGTACGACGACGATGGGTCCATGCGGACCTTGCCGTCCCAGTCCAGCGACATGAACGCAAAGGTCTTGTCGACCGCCTCGCTCACCACGGTGAGGTTCAGGCCGTAGCGCTCGCCGATCGCGCTCCAGTAATGCACGCCGGCGCCGCCCAGCGGATCCACGCCCATGCGCACGCCGTTGGCGCGAATGATCTCAAGATCAAGTGCGTCGCCCAGGTCGCCGACATAGCGCTGCAGGAAATCGAAAGCGTGCGTGGTCGACGCCTTCGCGGCCTGCGCGTAGGGCACGCGGCGTACGTCGCGCAGGCCACCCTCGATCAGCGCATTGGCCCGGTCCGCGATCCACTTCGTCGCATCCGTATCCGCGGGGCCGCCATGCGGCGGGTTGTACTTGATGCCGCCGTTATCCGGCGGGTTATGCGACGGCGTGATGACGATGCCATCGGCCTTGCCTGCCTCGCGACCGCGGTTGTGCACCAGGATGGCGTGCGACACGGCGGGAGTCGGCGTGTACTCGCCGCCGGCCGAGACCATGGTCTCGACGCCGTTACCCGCGAGTACCTCCAGCGTGCTTTCGAACGCCGGCTGCGACAGCGCGTGGGTATCGATGCCGACGTAGACCGGGCCATCGACGCCCGCCTTCTTCCGGTACTCGCAGATCGCCTGGACCACGGCGAGGACATGCGCCTCGTTGAACGAGCGCTCGAACGATGAGCCACGATGGCCGGAGGTGCCGAAGGCGACGCGCTGCTCGGGGACCGAGGGATCCGGTTTCAGGTCCGCATAGGCGGCCACGAGCGCCGACAGATCGACGAGCTTGCTCTCGGTAGCGGGCTTTCCCGCGAGGGGGCTGATCTTGGCACTCACCGATGAATCTCCTTGCTACGGGAGCCGCGGGGGCCCCGGGGTCGGGCATTGTAGGCACGGCGCGTGCCTGGGGTTGTCAAGCAGGCGTGCACGTTGCCGCGCCCGCCAGCTGGCAAGGATCGCGTAGTTTTGAGAATTCTTCTATGTCCCCGGCCGCATTCGCTGGCTATCGTGGCAGCGTCCGTTCAGCAGTCACAGGCGCAGCCGCTCGATGTACTCAAAAACCTCGTTGTCGTTGGCCAGGCGCAGCTTGCGCATGGCATTGGTCTTCTGCTGGCTGACGGTGGACAGGCCGCGGCCTGTGGCCCGGGCGATATCGGTGACGCCGTGGCCGGCGGCAAACATGCGCAGGATCTCGAGTTCGCGCGGCGACAGGTCGGCCAGGGTACCGCTGCGGTCGACCACCGTGCCCTGCTCCACGCCCAGCACGGCCTGCACGGAGGCGCCGAGATACACATGACGGGCAACGATCTCACGCAGTGCCTCGGGAATATCCCGCGCGTCGCCCGATTTGCCGATGAGCCCCAACACACCCATCGAAAGGATCTCGCGGTACAACGCGGGATTGGCGATGGTGGTGATCACCATCACCGGGAGACCCGGGTAACGCGAGCGCACGGCCTGCAGCATCGCAAGGCCATCACGAGCAGACCCCGGCATGCTGAAATCCGTGATCAGCGCATCGCATGCGGTGGTTTCAAGGAGATTGAGCAACGCTTCGGGCGAATCCGCCTCGCCGGTGACACGCGCGACGCCGTTACGGGACAGGGCAAGTCCGATGCCCTTCAACACGACCGGATGGTCGTCGGCAATGATGACGCGATAGGCCATGAGTGATCCTTCGATGTGGCGCTGTCCATGTGGCCGCGTTGCCATGCCTGTGCTCCGCGGGGCGCTGAGTTGAGCACATCGCGCATGGGGATGCCAGCACACTGGTGGCGCACGACCGTGGAGCGCTGGCTTGATGCACGCGCCGCGCGCGCCGCACGCATCGCACATGCCGCCGGTTTGCCTGACCTGCTCGAACGTCTCGGGCAACGCTATCGTGGGCGCGCCCAGCGACGCGGCCTGCAACTCGCGCTGGAGATCGATCCCACGCTCGGCCCCGATCTGGTCGGACCCATCCGCGGCCTGGGCGACATGCTGCAGCCGCTTATGGAACTCGCCATCGACCACCCGGCGAGCGATGTGGTGACGCTCGCGATCGATGTTGTGCGTGACGAGCCCGGAAGGCAGGTGGCGCACTTCAGCGTGACCCTGAAGCCGTCCAACGCAGCCGCGACGGACCCGTTCGCTTCGGTCATCGACGCGATCAGGCGACGGCTGGACACCCTGGGCGGTGCGCTGGCCATCGAGGCAGCCGATGTGTTCCGCATTACCATCGAACTGGGCTTCATCGTGCCGCCTGCCGCGCCGCATGTGGATGTCGTCGCCTTGCGCACGATGCTGGGTAGCGACGCGGCGATGCGCGAGGTTATCGATGCGCTTCGTGAAGCCCTCGCCGCCGACGTCGGTGACCTCGAGGGCGCGCTGGCCCGGGCGGATGCCCACGCGGTCCGGCAATGGCTGCACCGCGTTTCCGGCGCGCTCGGCATGGCTGAAGCCACCGGGCTTTCCGCCATGGGCATCCGGCTCGAACAGGATCTGGCGGTACGCCCGCTGGATGACATGGCACTGGGCATCCGCCGCTTCGCCATGGATGCGACCCGGGCGCTGGCCTGGCTGCGTGAAGGCCGCGGCAACGAACCGCTGATATAGTGAAGCGGATGACACTCACCGATGCGTACGATGCCGCGCCCGAAGCTCTGCGAACATTCGTAGACGCGCATCCGCGCCTGTTCGTCCTGACCGGCGCCGGCATCAGCACCGATTCCGGTATCCCCGACTACCGCGACGGCCAGGGCGCGTGGAAGCGCAGCCCGCCGATGACCCTGCAGCTCTTCATGAGTGGCGAACCGGCCCGCGCGCGCTACTGGGCACGCGGCATGATCGGCTGGCGGCACTTCGGCGCCGTGCAGCCGAACATCGCCCACCACGCGCTTGCCAACCTGGAGCGACAGGGCCGCATCGAGCTCCTGCTCACGCAGAACGTCGATGGCCTGCACGAGGCCGCCGGCAGCGTAAACGTGGTGGACCTGCATGGCCGCATGGATCGCGTCCGCTGCATGCAGTGCGGCGACATCACCCGCCGCGACGCCATGCAGCGCCGCCTGGAGGAAGCGAATCCGGCCTGGCTCGAACTCCAGGCCACGGTTGCGCCGGACGGCGATGCGGACCTCGATAACGTGGATTTCTCACGATTCGTCGTGCCGCCGTGCACGGTGTGCGGCGGGATCCTCAAGCCTGACGTGGTGTTCTTCGGAGAGAACGTGCCCCGCGCCCGGGTGGATACCGCATGGGCCCATCTCGCTCGCGCCGATGCCATGCTCGTCGTCGGCTCGTCGCTGATGGTCTTTTCCGGTTATCGCTTCGTCCTGGAGGCATCGCGCAAGGGCCTGCCCATCGCGTCGGTCAACCTCGGCGTGACGCGCGCCGACGCCCTGTTGACCCTGCCCATTCCCTTGCCGGTGGCGGAAGCGCTGCGACCGTTCGCCTAGCGGCGCGACCGGAAGAACTGGCGCAGCATGTCGCCGGCAGCGTCGGCTTCGAGGCCCCCGGCCACGACGACCTTGTGGTTGTGACGATCCGATATGAGCGTGTCGAACACGCTGCCGGCCGCACCGGTTTTCGGATCGGTCGCGCCGTAGACCACCCGGCCCACGCGCGCATGGACCATCGCCATCGCGCACATGGCGCAGGGCTCCAGGGTGACGTATAGGGTCGCGCCGGGGAAACGATAGTTACCCAGCGCTTCGCCTGCGGCACGCAAGGCCTGGATCTCGGCGTGCGCGGTGGGATCGTTCAGGGTGATGTTGCGGTTCCAGCCCAGGCCGACGGCCTTGCCTTCCACCACGAGGACGGCGCCCACGGGGACCTCGCCCTCCGCGTCCCGCGCATGCGCCGCCAGCTCGAGCGCGCGCGCCATCCACGCGCGGTCTTCATCGCTGAACGGAGGAGCGGCATCGGGGATGAGCGGGTTGTTCAAGGAGTACTCCAGGGCAAGCCGCGCATTCTAGCCGGTCGCGCCACGCAGCACCGCCGCAAGCCGTTCCACCAGTTGATCCGCTTGCGCCGGGTCGGCGTTGGTCACGCCCAGCAGGAGCCCTGCGCGCTTCTCCGGCCCGGCAAACCACGGCGATAGCGGCACCGGCGCCAGTTCCGCGGCATGCGCGGCCCTGGCCAGCGCGACGTCGTTGGTGCCCGCGGGTAGTGGCACGCACAGCGAAAGGCCACCACCCTCCCAGGCCAGGCCCGCCCGGGTGAGCGCCGCGGCCACGGCGTCGCGCCGGCTGGCGTACGCGCGCTTCATCCGGCGAAGGTGGCGCAGGTAGTGCCCCTGCTCGATGAAGGCGGCGACCGCGTGCTGCATGACCGGTGGCGGGGCGGGCTCCAGCGTGCCGACCACCTCGTGGAGCGCGGCGGTCAGTGCGGCCGGCACCACGAGGTAGCCCATGCGCAAGCCCGGCGCGATGGTCTTGCTGAAGGTGCCTATATGGATCACGCGGTGCTCGTCCATCGATGCGAGCGCGGGAGCCGCGCGCCGGGTGAGCTGCAGTTCGCCGAGATAATCGTCCTCGATGATCCAGCGCTCGCCACCGTGCGCCCATTCAAGCAGTGCGAGGCGCCGCTCCAGTGACATGGCCACGCCAGTGGGTGCCTGCTGGCCAGGCGTGACGAGGGCGACCGCGGCATGCGGTGCGAGCGCCCTGCCCGCTGCGACGTCCATGCCTTCAGCGTCCACCGGCACCGGCACCGGCCGCAGGCCGGCCCAGCCCAGCGCCGTGCGCGCGAACGGGTAGCCCGGCTCCTCGAACCACGCATCGGCGCCCTGTACGCGTAACACGCGGAGGATCGCGCTGAGCGCGCCCGCATACCCGTGCGTTATGAAGACCTGCGACGGGTGGCAGGCCAGGCCACGTGCGACGGCGAGATAGCCCGCGATCCCGGCCCGAAGGTTCGGCTCGCCGCGCGGATCCGGGTAGTCAGCCGGGGCGGCGGCTGTCTCGCGCGCCGCCTGGCCGAGCAACCGCGACCAGAGCGCCGCCGGAAACAGGTCCGCCGACGGCACGCCCACCTGGAACGGCAGCGCGGAGGTATGCCCGACCGGGTAACCACCGAAGGGAGCGCGCGTGCGGATGGGTTCCGGCTCCGGGCGCGACGCCGGGACGCGACGCGCGACGCGCGTGCCCGCCGCCCCCGAAGGCACCACGAACTGGCCGTCGGCCAGTTCCTCATAGGCCATTCGGACGGTGCCCCGCGCGACCCCCAGCTGGGCTGCCAGGTCGTTCCAGGACGGCAGGCGGGTGCCGGGGGCAAGCCTGCCGTCGCGGATCGCATCGCGGATGCCATCCGCGATCTGCGCCGACAGCGAGAGCCGTGCGCCGCGATCGATTCGTATGCCGAAGGAAGCTTCCATGCCGCCGATGGTACATCGCCGGAACGCATTCTTGGCTCTGGCGACTGACCCATGCCGGGCGCAGGCTATCCCCATCCCATAGCCACCTTCCTTCATACCGGAGTTGCCACCATGAGCTCGCGCATCAATTACATGAAAGCCGCCCCCGACGCCGCCAAGGGCTTCCTGAACGTACACGGCTACCTGGCCCAGTGCGGCCTCGACAAGAACCTGATCGACCTCGTTTACCTACGCGTTTCGCAGATCAACGGCTGTGCGTTCTGCATCGACATGCACTCGCAGGACCTGCACAAGCACGGCGTGCCGTTCGAAAAGCTGATCCTCACCTCCGCATGGCGCGAAGCTGGCGAGGTGTTCACCCCGCGCGAACAGGCTGCGCTGGCCTGGACCGAGTCGGTCGCGAACGTCGCCGAGACCGGCGTGCCCGACGAGGACTACGCAGCCGCCACGGCCGTTTTCAACGACAAGGAGCTCTCCGACCTCTCCGTCGCGATCGCCCTGATGAGCGCCTTCAATCGCCTCGGCGTCACCTTCCGCAACACCCCGGTCGCCGCCTCGCGGCTGGCGTGATCCGGCCCGTGTGGGAGCGGGGGGGGGGGGGGGGGGGGGGGGCCGCCCCCCCCACCCCCCCCCCCCCCCCCCCCGCTCCCACAACCCCGCCCCGCTGATAGGACCTTGCGGTTAGGCCGTCTGTCCAATGGCACGGGCCGCAGGTTAGTACGACGCTTTTCCTCGCTGGCAGGGGTCATGTTTCGAGGGGAGCGTCACCATGGATCAGCGCGACAACGGCGAGCCGCATATCGTGTGGCCCCTGGACCCTGCGGGGTTCTCCACGCACCGGATCACCCGGCTGCGGCACAATTTCCATCGCCATGCGCTGTTCCAGTTACAGGAACTGGCCAACCTGGCGCGCGAGCTGATGCCGAAGGAGCAATGCCGCTTCGTGCGACCTGGCATGCAGCAGGACTCGGCGTTCCGCCACGAGCCCAGGCCGACCGATGGGCGCGACATCGACCAGGTATTCGAGCGGATCCATGAAAGCGGTTCGTGGATTGCCCTGTACAACGTCGAGGCCGTGCCGCGTTACCGAGCCTTGCTGGAAGAAATCATCGACGGCCTGCGCCCGCTGATCGAGAAGG
Source organism: Luteibacter sp. NPDC104163 (assembly GCF_055584245.1). Lineage (NCBI taxonomy): Bacteria > Pseudomonadati > Pseudomonadota > Gammaproteobacteria > Lysobacterales > Rhodanobacteraceae > Luteibacter > Luteibacter sp. NPDC104163. The sequence goes on along the minus strand of NZ_JBVJMK010000020.1, from coordinate 80,453 downwards.
AACAGCCAGGCATCTTCAATGTCACCGGCTTCATCTTCATCTCGGCCCCGCCTTCGGTCACGCCATTCCACATCGATCGCGAGAATAACTTCTGGATGCAGCTGCACGGCCGCAAGACGCTGAGCGTCTGGGAGCCCGACGATCGCGACGCCGTGAGCGCCGCGCACGTCGAGGATTTCATCGTCAGCCATACCCTGCGCGATGTCCGGCTGAAGGATTCATCGCGCGCCACGAGCCACGATTTCGATAGCGGCCCGGGAGACGGCGTGTATTTCCCGACCACTGCGCCGCACATGACGCGATCCGACACCGACTGGGTCCATGGCGATGACGCCGTATCGATCTCGATCGGCGTCACCTTCTACACGAGCCATACCGTGCGCAACGCGCGCGTGCACCAGTTCAACCGGGTGTGCCGCAAGTACCTGGGCATGCATCCGGCTACGCCCGGCCACCATTACTGGCGCGACCGTTTCAAGGCACCGCTTGGATACATGCTGGGCGTGAGCCGCCAGTGGGCGTTGCGCGCCCTCACCTTCTACGGCGGACTCAAGGCCCACCACCGGCCGGAGGAAGGCTGGTGGGGCGAAAAGGCACCACCGGGCTCTTACTGAGCCCGGTAGCGGAAGCAGGTACGGGCGTGGTCGTCGACGATGCCCACGGCCTGCATCCACGCATAGACGATGGTCGGGCCAACGAACTTGAAGCCGCGCTTCTTCATGTCTTTCGAGATGGTGGCGGAGAGCGGCGTCTGCGCGTGCACGGTCTTGCCATCGCCATGCAGCGCCTTGCCGTTCGTGAACGACCAGCAGTAGTCGGCGAAGTCTTCGCCGCGCGCCTTCATGTCGAGGTAGATCTTGGCGCCCTGGATCGTCGCTTCGATCTTGGCCCGTGAGCGGATGATGCCCTCGTCGCCGAGGAGGCGTTCAATATCCTTCTCCGTGAAACGGGCGACCTTCACCGGGTCGAAGTTCTTGAACGCTTTCCGGAAGTTCTCGCGCTTGCGCAGGATCGTGATCCACGACAGGCCCGCCTGGAAGCCTTCCAGCATCAGCTGTTCCCAGAGCATGCGGCTGTCGTGCAGCGGCACGCCCCATTCGGTGTCGTGGTAATCGGCATAGAGCGGGTCGCTGCCCGCCCAGACACAACGGATTTTGGTTTTCGTCACGGCGTGGCGCTGCCCATCTGGCGGAGTCGAGCCGTAGTTTCCACGAAGATGCCCGGATTGTTTAGGGCCCGCGAGAGCACCAGTGCGCCCTGGATGCCGCCGACGATCTCCAGTGCGGCCTGCCGGGGCTCGGGCGCGCCGGCACCCTTCAGCGCCGCGGTAAGCACATCGATCCAGCGTGCGAAGTAGTCACCGATGGCCGCCGCGAAGCGATCACGGGTTTCATCGAGCGCGAAGGCACCGACGAGGCAAACGCGCGCGCCGCTGTGGAAATATTCGTCCACGGCGCGCCACATGGTCGGGATGCCCTCGGCAGGCGGCATCGTGGCCAGCGGCGTGAACACGCGGTCTTCGAACCACGCATCCACTTCGCCCAGCACGGCCGCCGCCATGTCCTCCTTCCCGCCCGGGAAGAAGTGATACAGGCTGCCTTTGCCCAGACCGGTCTTCTCCGTAATCCGCGCCATGGATGCGCCGTCGAAGCCGAGCTCGCGGAAGGCTTCCGCGAGCAACGGCAGGACATCGGCGCGTTCGTAAACGAGGCGCGGCATCAGAGGCCCAAGTCGGAAAGGCTCGGGTGGTCGTCCGGGCGGCGGCCGAGCGGCCAGAAGAATTTCCGGTCCGATTCCTTCATGGGCATGTCGTTGATGCAGGCGTAGCGGTGATGCATCAGCCCGTCTTCGCCGAACTCCCAGTTCTCGTTGCCGTAGGAGCGGTACCAGTTGTTGCTGTCGTCGTGCCACTCATAGGCGAAGCGGACGCCGATGCGGTCGCCGGTGAACGCCCAGAGTTCCTTGATGAGGCGGTAGTCGAGCTCCTTTGCCCACTTACGGGTGAGGAACTCCACGATCTGCTCGCGGCCATGGACGAACTCGGCGCGATTGCGCCATTCGCTGTCGGGCGTATAGACCAGCGACACGCGGGCCGGATCGCGGCTGTTCCAGCCGTCTTCGGCGAGGCGGACTTTCTGGACGGCGGTTTCGTGGGTGAACGGAGGAACGGGTGCGGCCATGATGCTATCTCCTGTACCGGGGAGATTGCACTGTACCAATCGGTACAATGGCTGGCAATCATACCAACGTATGCCGCCGGGCGACGTTGTGGGAGCGCGCTTGCGCGCGATGGGTGCTCGCGGCAAACCCAATCGCGCGCAAGCGCGCTCCCACAACGGATCGGAGGGATCAAACGTAGCGCCAGTCGTCTCCACGCACCCACTGCGCCTCAGCCTTCATCGCCGCATCGGTATGGAACAGGTGCCGGTGCCGCGAGGGCTGCGAACGCAGGTACTGCTTGGGTGCCCTGACCTGGCCGCCGAGTTGGGCGGCGGCGTGCCACGGCCAGCGCGGGTCGTAGAGGATGGTGCGGGCCAGCGCGATCATGTCGGCATCGCCATTGGCGAGGATGGCCTCCGCGTGTTCGGGTTCGGTGATCAGGCCCACCGCGACGACCGGCATCTTCACCGCCTGCTTCACCCCGCGGGCGAACGGCACCTGGTAGCCCGGACCCACGGGAATCTTCTGCGCCGGATGCAGGCCACCCGTCGACACATGGACCGCATCGCAGCCACGATCCTCGAGGGCCTTGGCGAAGGCGATGGTCTGCTCGAGGTCCCAGCCGCCTTCGACCCAGTCCGTGGCCGAAACGCGCATGCTCAGCAGCTTGTCGGCCGGCAACGCAGCCCTTACGGCATCAAACACTTCCAGCGGGAAACGCATGCGGTTCTCGAGTGAGCCGCCATATTCATCGGTGCGCTGGTTGGAAAGCGGCGAAAGGAACTGGTGCAGGAGATAACCGTGCGCACCATGCAATTGCACCCCATCGAGCCCGATGCGCACGGCACGCCGTGCCGCTTCGACGAAGGCCGCCTTGATCCGCTGCAAGCCGTCCCGATCAAGCGCGAGCGGTGGGTTCTGCTCCTCCTGGAACGGGATCGCCGAGGGCGCCACGGTCTGCCAACCGCGCTCGGTGCCCGGCGGAATCTGCGCGCCGCCGACCCACGGCGTATCGGTCGATGCCTTGCGCCCGGCATGGTTCAGCTGCACCACGATCGGGATATCCGACCAGCGCCGCACACCCTCCAGCGTATGGCGCATCGCCTCCTCGGTGGCATCGTCGTAAAGGCCCACGTCTGCCCAGGTGATGCGGCCCTCGGGCAACACCGCGGTGGCCTCGATCGTAAGCAGCGCGGCCCCCGAGATCGCGAGCTGGCCCAGGTGGATGAGGTGCCAGTCATTCATTCGCCCATCGACGGCGGAGTACTGGCACATCGGGGCGATGACGATGCGATTGGCCAGCTCGAGGCCGCGCACGTGGCCCGGTGAGAAGAGGACGGGATTAGCCATGGGAAACTCCCTGCTCAAAAAGGTTGCCCGCAGGGTTGGGCCTTTCGCGGCGGGGCGCAAGTACCTTTAAACGATGGTATGCAGGGCATAACCCGTTACCATCGGGTGATCACAAACCCCTCACATCCCCACGCCAAGGAATCCCCATGACCTTTGTCGCTGATTCGTCCCGCTATGACGGGCGCATGCCTTATCGCCGTGTTGGCCGTAGTGGCATGGTGTTGCCCGCGGTGTCGCTGGGCCTGTGGCAGAACTTTGGTGGCGTCGATCGCTTCGAGACCGGGCGCGCCATCCTGCGCCGTGCGTTCGATCGTGGCGTGACCCACTTCGATCTCGCGAATAATTACGGTCCGCCGTACGGCTCGGCGGAGGAGAACTTCGGCCGCTGGTTCGCCGCGGATTTCGCGACGCATCGCGATGAGCTGGTCATTTCGAGCAAGGCCGGCTGGGATATGTGGCCAGGCCCTTACGGCGGCCCGACGGGTACGCGCAAGCACCTGATCGCCAGCTGCGAGCAGAGCCTGAAGCGGATGGGCCTCGAGTATGTGGATATCTTCTATTCGCATCGCGTCGATCCGGATACACCGCTCGACGAAACCATGAACGCGCTGGTGCACCTGCACCGCCAGGGCAAGGCCCTGTACGTCGGCATCTCGTCGTATTCGCCCGAGCTCACCCGTGAAGCAGCCTCGATTCTCGCCGCGGAGAACGTGCCCCTGTTCATCCACCAGCCGAACTATTCGATGCTGAACCGGACGATCGAGCACGGCCTGCTGGATACGCTGGGCGAGCTCGGCACCGGCTGCATCGCATTCTCGCCGCTGGCCCAAGGCATGCTTACCAGCAAGTACCTCAACGGCATCCCGGCCGATGCCCGCGTGACGCGCGGCGATTCAATGAACGAGGGGATGTTGAGTGAAGAGAACCTAAAGCACATCCGCGCGCTCAACGGCATGGCTGAGAAGCGCGGCCAGACCCTGGCCCAGATGGCGATCGCCTGGACGCTGCGCGACCCGCGTGTTTCGTCCTCGCTGATCGGCGCGCGTACGGTAGAGCAGCTGGACGATTCGCTGGATGCCGTGAACAACCTGGCTTTCAGCAAGGGAGAACTCGCTGAGATCGACCAGCACGCGCGCGATGGCGGCGTCGATCTTTGGGAAGTGTCCTCGAGCATCGGCAAGCGCTGAAGCCTGTTGTGCGAGCGCGCCCGTTGTGGGAGCGCGCTGTGGGAGGGCGCTTGCGCGCGATGGGGGATGACGCGAGCACCCATCGCGTGCAAGCACGCTCCCACAGCGTGGTCCTACACGAGCCTGGTATCAGCTTGGGAAGTCGGTGCTGGTCGAAATGTCCTTCACGGCTTCGAAATTCGCACGCAGTTCGTCTAGGCGATCGCTCAGGAACTTGTACGCATCCGAGCCCAGCGGCAGGCGCAACGGTGGGTTTTCCGCATCCACGGCCTGGATGATCGCGGCGGCGCCACGGGCCGGGTCGCCGGGCTGCGTTCCGGTGTAGGACTTGGCCTGGCGGCGGCGTTCGCCTGCGGTCGCATCGTAGTCATCGATGACCGTCTTCGATTCGATGACGGAACGGCCGGCCCAGTCGGTACGGAAGCGGCCAGGCTCCACGATGATCACCTTGATGCCCAGCGGGCCCACTTCCTTCGAAAGCGATTCCGAGAAGCCTTCCACCGCCCACTTCGTCGCGTGGTAATAGCCGGTCGCCGGGAACGCCACGAGGCCACCGATCGACGACACGTTGACGATGTGGCCGCTGCGGCGCTCACGCATGCCCGGCAGGAGATGGCGGGTCAGCGAGATGAGGCCGAATACGTTGGTTTCGAACTGGCGGCGGATCTCTTCGTCTTCGCCTTCTTCGATCGCCGAGAAATAGCCGTAGCCCGCATTGTTTACAAGCACATCGACGCGGCCAAAGCGCGCCTCCGCATCGGCAACGGCCGTGCGGATCGCCTGCTCACTGGTGACGTCCAGGGCCAGTACAAGCGCGGTTTCGGGGTACTTGTCGGCGATATCCTGCACCTGCTCCGGCTTGCGAGCGGTAAGGACGACGCGCTCGCCGCGGGCAAGCACCTGCTCGGCAAGCTCACGGCCGAAGCCGGTGGAGCAGCCGGTGATGAACCAGATCTTTGAATCGGACATGGGGATTCCTTTGGCGGGGAGGCATGGGCCAGCGGTATCGCCGGCACCCATAAAGCATCGCGCCCAAGGCGAGGCGGGACTACGCCAAAGCTGCCGGTGTTTTGCACGATCCTGCCAAACTGCCCGCTGGCCTGTTCAGGTACCGTGATCGCCGGGTGCATAATGCCGGCATGGAGACGATGCTTGAACACATGTGCGAAGCGGTCGAACGCCACGCCGCCCACCCGCGCCAGGAGACTGCGCTGCCCGGCCTGACCCTGTATCGGGTCAACCAGGCTGCGCACCCCTCCCACGTGTTCTACCGCCCACGCATGGTGGTGATCCTTCGCGGGAGCAAGACCATCGCCGCAGGCGACGCGCCCTTCCTTGCCGATACGTCGACCTTCCTGCTGGTCACCGTGGACCTGCCCGTTTGCGCGCAGGTCTTCCTCGATGCAGAAGGCCGCTCGCACCTCGCTTTCTCGCTCGACATCGACCGCTCGGCGCTGGCGGAAGCCATGTCGAGGCTTCCACTGAAGGAGGCGCCTTCCGGCGCACCCGCCGGCGCGGCGACCGCCGCCATGACGCCCGACCTGCTCGAGCCCTTCGCACGCCTGCTCGACCTGCTTGACCACCCCGATGACATCCCTTTCGTCGCTCCGCTGATCGTGCAGGAGATCTACTACCGCCTGTTTCGCAGCGGCCTGGGCGAGCCGCTACGCCAGCTGGCCCAGAACAGCTCGCATGTTGCGCAGGTGGGCCGGGCGACCCAGTGGATCAAGGCGAACTACGCGGCGCCGATGTCGATCGACGCGCTGGCTGACGTGGCCGGCATGAGCGTCACGTCGTTCCATCGCCACTTCAAGGCGATCACACTGATGACGCCCGTGCAGTACCGCATGCGCCTTCGCCTGCAGGAAGCACGCAAGCTGCTGCTCGCGGAACCCCGCTCGGCCGGTGCCGTAGCCGCCGCCGTCGGCTACGACAGCCAGTCCCAGTTCACCCGCGACTACAAGCGCATGTTCGGCGCGCCCCCGGCCACTGACACCTCCCGCCTGACCGCTGCGACACGGCCCCTGTAGGAGCGCGCTGTGGGAGCATGCTGTGGGCGCGCGCCGTGGGAGCGTCTTGTGGGAGCGCGCTTGCGCGCGATGGGTGCTCACGGGAATCGTGAATCGCGCACAAGCGCCCCCCTACAACGAGCGCGCTTCAATATCCCGAAGATACGCACAAAACATATCAGCCATAGCCGTACTGAACGCCTCGACTTCCTCACGCGTGCGCGGCGCTGACGAAAAATCCTTCCCCACCGCACTGAACGTGGAAAGAATCAGCGACACCGCGGTGGCTCGCGCTTCATCGCTCGCCTTCGGCAGCACCTCAACCATAAACGTGTTGAACGCCTGCTCGCCCGCCGCCCTCGCTTCCCGGGCCTCGGGCGCATCGCGATACAACGGCGCCGCATCATCCAGGGCCACGCGCATGTCTGCCTCATCGCATTCCGACTGGATGAAGGCATGGACAAGCCGACGCAAGCGCTCCAGCGGTGGCTGGCCGTCGCCGACAAGCGTGGCGACCAGCATGTCGGTGGTCTCCCGCCACTCGTCACTCTGTAGCCGGAACAGGATCGCGGCCTTGTTCGGAAAGTACTGGTAGATCGAACCGACGCTGACGCCAGCGCGCTCGGCGACCCGCGCGGTCGTGAATCGCGCGGCCCCTTCCTTCGCCAGAACCTGAGCAGCCGCCTCCAGGATCGCTGCTACGAGGTCGTTGGAGCGCGCCTGTTTCGGGCTCTTTCGCGAGGAAATCGACGGTTTTTTCTGGCTAGCCATGGCGCCCCGGGGAATGCGAATAGAAAACCTGACGGATTCGTCACATTCTAATCCCACGCCATTTCAACGCAACCGGAGATAACCATGACCACCCTCACCACCGCACCCCTGGCCGGGCTCGTCGACCGCCTGTTCCGTGAAGCCGACCAGATCTCCTGGACCGATAACCCCGCCCTGAAGGACCTCACGGACGCGGACCGCTCGCGGCTGATGCACAGCAAGACCGAGTACCTGGATTTCTACGGCGTCATGAAGGACCTGCCGCTCCCGGTGTCCCGCGAGACGGGCGCCCTGCTCTACATGCTCGCCCGAAGCACCGGTGCGCGCAGCATCGTCGAGTTCGGCACCTCGTTCGGCATCTCGACCCTACACCTCGCCGCGGCTCTCCGCGACAACGGCGGCGGCCGCCTCATCACCAGCGAATTCGAAGCATCGAAAGTGGCCAAGGCCCGTGACCATCTAACTTCGGGTGGCGTCATCGACCTGGTCGAGATCCGCGAGGGCGATGCGCTGGAAACACTCGCCCGTGACCTGCCCGAAAGCATCGACCTTGTCCTGCTTGATGGTGCCAAGGCGCTCTACCCCGAGATCCTGGCCCTGCTTGAGCCGCGCCTGCGCGTGGGCGCCCTGATCATCGCCGACAATGCCGATTACAGCCCGGAGTACATGGAACGCGTGCGCTCGGCCAACAGCGGATATCTGTCAGTACCGTTCTCTGACGACGTCGAACTCTCGATTCGGCTTGGGTGATTTCTCCGTCCGGGGCGCGGGCAACTAGCTACCCCCCGCCGGGAGCACTGGCGTCGCGGCCGCCGAGCCCCACCCCTCAGGCAGCATCCGCCGCAGAAAAGTGCGCGATCTGGTCCGCTCGCGCCTTCTGGAACGCCGGCCGCGCGGTGGCTCGTGCGACGTACGCGTGGCAGGCGGGGTAGTCCGCCAGTCCGTCGAAGCGATCGACAAGGCGCAGCACGTCGGCCATCAGGATGTCGGCCACGGAGAACTCGCCGGCCAGCCATTCGCGAAGGGTGAGTACCGACTCCATGTGGCCCAGGCGCAGGCGAAGGAAGCCGTTGAGCTTCTCCCATGCGGAGGACTCGCGGCTTTCCTCGGAGAACACCAGGATCGCCCACGGCAGGCTGGCCATCTCCACCGAGTTCAAGGCAGCGAATACCCATTCGGTCACCTCGGCGCGGCCGCGGGCGTCACCGGGCATGAGCTTGGCGCTGCGGCCGGCAAGGTGCATGAGGATCGCGCCGCTTTCGAAGACGGAGATGTCGCCATCGGTAATCCACGGCACCTGCCCAAAGGGCTGGTGGACGAAGTGCGCGGCATCGCGCTCCTTGAACGACACGCCACGCACCGTGTACGGAAGCCCGGCTTCCTCCAGCGCCCAGCGCACGCGTAGGTCGCGTACATAGCCGCGTGGCGCCTCGGGCACCCAGTCGAACGTGTTGAGGATCAGGTCGGCCACCATGCACCTCCAGTCGTTTTCGTGGAGTCTGGAGGTTACCCCATGGGGCTCACCAGGGAACGGTCTTGCCGTCGCGGTCCAGGTATTCGAGGCCTGGCCGGTTGCGTTTCTTCTGAATCACATCGAGGATCAGCGGGATGCTTTCCTCGACCGTGTACGGAGCGTCATCGCCACCCAGATCGGTACGGATCCAGCCGGGCGCGAGCAGGAGCAGCGCACGGTTCGTATGCGCCTGGCGAACCGCGTAGCTGCGCATGAACTGGTTGAGGGCGGCCTTGGAGCCGCGGTACACCTCGCGGCCACCGCGCTCGTTGTTGGCGATGCTGCCCTGCCCCGACGACATCACGCCGATCAGCCCGTTGTCGGTGACCAGGCTCTCGACGCCTTCGACGACGCGCATCGGGCTCAGCGCGTTGGTCACCATCACGTGCAGGAACTCGTCAGTGGTGACCTCGGCGATCGTCTGGTTCGGGTCTTCGTTCGTGGTGCCCGCATTGATGAACAGGACGTCGAAGCGCTTGCCCGCAAGGCGGCCGCGAAGGGCTTCGGTGTCTTTCGGGTCGGTGATGTCGATGGATTCGATCGCCAGGCGATCAGCGTAAGTCGTGGCCAGGTCGTGCAGGGGCGTGGGTTTGCTCCCACGTACCGTACCCGTGACCGACCAGCCCTGCTTCAGGAACCCTTCGGCCATGGCCTGGCCCAGTCCGCGCGAGGCGCCAATGATGAGGATGGAAGGCGCGTCGTTCGGCGTGCTCGTCATGGGTGCCTCATGGGTCAGGTCATGGGGGATAACGGTGTTTCTCCAGGGCGCAGCGTCAGTACGCGCGCGCCTGTCGCCGTGACGGCGACCGTATGCTCAAACTGCGCCGAAAGGCGTCCATCCCGCGTGTAGACCGGCCATACGCCTTCCTGGTTCACGATAGCCGCGCGGCCCTGGTTGAGCATGGGTTCGATCGTGAAGACCATGCCTTCGCGCAACACCATGCCGGTGCCGGGGCGCCCGTAATGCAGGATCTGCGGATCTTCATGCATCTCGCGGCCGATGCCGTGGCCGCAGTATTCCTTTACCACGCTGTAGCCGTGCGCTTGCGCGTGCCGGGCGATCGCGTGGCCCACGTCGCCAAGGCGCGCGCCCGGCTTGACGGCGCCGATGCCTTTCCACATTGCTTCGTAGGTCGCCTTGACCAGGCGCCGTGCCGGGTATGCCACATCACCTATCAGGTAGGTCGTGCTTGAATCGGCGATGTACCCGTCCTTTTCGAGCGTGATGTCGAGGTTGACGATCTGGCCGCTGCGCAGGATATCGCCCGCCGAGGGGACGCCATGGCATACGACGTTATCAATAGATGCATTCAGTACGAATTCGAACCCATACTGGCCTTTGCTCGCTGGCCGCGACTTTAGGTCGTCGACGATCATCCGTTCAACCAGATCGTTGATGGCGAGCGTGCTACGGCCTTCGAGATCCAGCCCATTCAGGTGATGGAAAACTGAGGCGAGCAGTCGCCCAGCCTCGGCCATCGCGGCCAGCTCGTCGGGTCGCTTGACCACTAACGTGTCGCGCGCAAGGCCAGTGGTTCCACCCCGGCCTCCCGCAACTCCTGCGCCACGATCTCCTGGAAACTCAGCGACGGGTTGAGCTCACAGAGCATCCCGATCCGGATCCAGAAATTCGCCTGCGCATTGATCGACCGCCCCGTCACCGTGCAGGCGCGGCGGATCTGGTCGTGCGTTTCATCATCGATGTTTACGATACCCATATATGGACCATATATGGTTCGTATATTTGACGCAAGCTCGAAGGGCCCTTGTGGGAGCGCGCTTGCGCGCGATGGGCGGTGGCGCGAGCACCCATCGCGTGCAAGCACGCTCCCACAGCACGCTCCCACGGCGCCTTCTTACAACGGCGTCAGCGAGCCTTTGTAGGCGACGATAAGGCCGACGAGCGGCGCGGAGATTTCCACGTCGAAGCAGAACCTGCCGGCCTCCTCATGCTCGAAGCTGATGCCCTTGGGCAACAGGAACCCCGGCATCGGCAGGCCCAGGAACTTCCAGCGCCGCGGAATCAGGAGGAGACGCTCGCCTTCCACCACCAATGCGAGGGCGAACGTGGCCGCGCCGAAACGCTCGACCATCAGGTGCGCATCGCGGCCCCGGCCTTCCGATTGATGCGAATGGAAAGGCTTGCCGGCGAACGTGCGCGTCCAGCGCTCTCCATCACCATCGGGAGTGAAGGTCACGCGCAATGCGATGTCCTTGCCTGCCTTGGGGAAGCCAATCAGTCCCCGGACGATGCTGGCCAGCAAACCTCCGCCGTGGCGGACCTCGGCACTGCCCACCCACTCCCGCGTCGCAGAGGTGCCGTGTAGCTCCTTCAGGCGGGGTGGGAGGCTCGCGAACGCCGAGCCCACGATGCGGCGGTAAAGCGGCGCACCGGGCTCATCCGCGCGAAAGCCTGTGTAGATCGAGCGACCCTCGAACAGCTCGTCGTAGTCGGCGAGTTCAAGTGCCCGCGTAGCCGGCCGTGCGCCCGGTTCGGGGCGCTCGCCCTTCAGCATCTTGCGCACGAGCGCCTCGATCGCCATCGAAGGGATGTACGGACCGTCATCGCCCTCCGCGAGCAGGTGCCAGCTGCGTTCGACCGGCCTGCCCTGTGCGGTCCCTCGCGCCCGTACAAACATGCCCCCGCGGTGTTCGCCGAGGCGCGTGCGGTTGAGTACCCAGTAGAACAGTGGCGATAGCGGCGCGAAGGATGGCGTCTGGAAATGCGCGCGAGCCTTGGCCAGCAGGTTGAGGATGCGGTGGAGTATCTCGGGCACCGGGCCCGCCCCCATCCAGATATCGCGCATGGTCGGATGTTCCGGAGGGAGCACCTGCAGGTCCGGGACATCCACCAGGGAGAAGTGGATATTGTGCAGAGGCAGTTTGCCGGGCACCGCCACCGTGAAGCGCATGCTTTCCGCCAGGCCCATGCCCTGCCCGGGCTTGCCATCCCGCCATAGTTTTACGGGCGCGCCGGCATACCCGACCACGGCGCGCATCACGTTGAGGCCGATGCCCGCATACGGCGATGGCGCGATGCCGCCCTCCACGCTGACGATGTCCATCGTGCGACCCAGCTCGCGCAGCACAGCCGCGGTGAGCACGGGGAAGCTGCTTACACCGGAGAGCGCGAACACGCCCGCCTGTTTTGCTTTCGCATCGAGCGCCGCGACACCGAAGACGAAGTCAGCCGCATCGGCGAAATCGAGATAGTCCACCCTGGCGGCGATGCAGGCTTCGATGACGACGTAGGGGGCATCGCCGTAGTCCTGGAACGGGCCTGAAGCATCGACGACCAAGTCAGGTCGATCGACGCTGAGAAACTCCGCGATGTCCAACCGGTTGAGCTTAAGCGGGCGGACGGTCGCGACGCCCTGGTACGCGGCGCAAAACGCCTCGGCCCGGGCGAGATCGCGGCCGCTGATGATCAGTTCGAGTTTCGGGATATCGGAGAGCAACCGCGCCAGACGGCCGCCGAAGACCCCGTAGCCGCCGAGAATGAGGATCTTCCCGAGGCCGGCGTGTCGAGCTCGTTCACGCGTGGCCGCACTCGCGGCGTCCTGCCCCTGCGGCCCATCAAAGCGGTCGTCCATCCGTGGCAACTCTCGCGGCTAAAGGTTCGCGCACTGTTGCGAATGGCGCCGCGGCCGTCAATATCGCCCCGATCCTGTGGGAGCGCGCTTGCGCGCGATGGGGTCAAGCGCCGGCCTTGATCGCGCGCAAGCGCGCTCCCACAAGATCAACTGGGTTGCTCAGCCAACGAGGCCGAGCCGGATCAGGCTTTCCGCACTCGCCACGATCGCATCCTCGCGTGAACGCGGCTTCCACCCAAGCACGCGCTGCGCCTTGGCGCTGGTGGCGCTCAGGTCGACACCGAGCAGGGCGACTACCGGGCGCAGCGCCGGATTCTTCCGCGCGGCAAGGCGGACGACCCAATTGGGCAGCACGCGTGTCGGCACCTTCGCCGCGGCCGACCCCATGCGCTCGCGCAATACCCGGGCCACGTCGGCCATCGCCATGCTCTCGCCCGCGGTGGCGATGAAACGCTCGCCCGATGCCTTCGGATCGAGCATGGCGCGCAGGTGCAGGTCCGCCACGTCCCGGACATCGACGAAACCGGAATTGATCTTCGGGCAGCCCTTCTGGTTGCCTTCCAGCAGGTTCTTCACCAGGCGGACGGAGTGCGAGTAGTCCGCACCCAGGGCGGGCCCCATCACGGCGGTCGGGTTCACCGACGAGAGTTCGAGGCCCTTGCCCTCGCGCTTGATGAAATCCCATGCAGCGCGCTCAGCCAGCGTCTTCGACTTCTGGTACGGCGCGATATTTCCCTCGAGGTCGCTCCAGTCGGTTTCCTTGAACGGGCGCGGATAACCGGCCTTGTGCCCTGCCCCGACCGCACCAAACGCGGAGGTGAGCACAACGCGTTTCACACCCGCGTCCCGCGCCGCTTTGAGCACGCGCAGGTTGCCGTCGACGGCCGGGCGGATCCAGTCCTCCTCGTGCACCTGGTCACCGGAAGGCGTAGGCGACGCGCCATGCATGACGTAGGTGCAACCCTGGGCGGCCTCGGCCCAGCCCGCGTCTTCACCGAGGTCGGCCCGGACGAAAGCCAGGCGGTCACCGGCATCGACACGCGCCGAGCGCAGGTTTTCACGCACCTCGGCCTCGCGCCCAGGTGTTCGCACGGTGGTGCGCACGCGGTACCCGCGTTCCAGCAGCGCGATGATGCAGTGCTGCGCGATGAAACCGGTGCCACCGGTGACGAGGACGAGATCGTGGTTCATGGGTTGCTCCGGTAGTCGCTGAATCCGGAAAGCTTAGGGAGCGGAGCGCGTACGGAGAATGCGATACAGTGCGCATTACTTGCTCGAGAGTACGACCATGAGTGCGGACCCCTTCTCCGACATCCTCCGGTTTACCCAGGCGGAATCGCTGGTCACGGGTGGTTTCAGCGCCAGTGGCCCCTGGGCCATCGCGTTCCCGCCGCCCTCGAGCATCAAGTTCTTCGCCGTGGTGAAGGGCGGCTGCTGGGTGACGATCGAGGGTGAACCCGAGCCCATCTGGTTCGGCACGGGCGATGTGGGCCTGATCACGGCAAAGCGCCGGATCGTGCTGGCCAGCGACCTCAGCGTGCCACCGCAGGATGCGATGGCGGTGTTCTCCGGCTCGGGCAAATCCGTCGTGACGCTCGGGGATGGCAGCGACTTCGCCCACATCGGCGGCCATGTCCTTCTCGACCCAGCCAGCGGCCGGCTCTTGGCCGACGTGCTGCCGGCTTGGATCCACGTGGGCGCCGACTCGCCCCAGGCCACATCCTTCCGCTGGCTGCTCGCCGAGCTGGTCGCGGAGCGGCGCACCGACCAACCCGGCACGCAGCTCGCCTCCGCGCAACTCGCGCAGCTGCTCTTTATCCAGATCCTGCGGGCACACCTGCAGACCTCAGGACCTATGCCGTCCGGCTGGCTGCGTGCCCTTGGTGATCCGCGGATCGCGCCGGCCATCCGCCTTATGCACGCCGACCCGGCTCGGGCCTGGAGCCTTGAAGAGCTGGCCCAGGCGTGCGCGATGTCACGGACGACATTTGCCAATCGGTTTCGCGACACAGCAGGAACGACACCGCTGGCTTACCTCAATTCGTGGCGCATGCACCTGGCAACGCGCGCACTGAGTGACGGCAAAATCGCTGTCGCTGTCCTTGCCGGCGAGCTTGGGTATGCTTCGGAAAGCGCGTTCAGTGCCGCGTTCAAGCGTGCTATGGGGGAATCGCCGCGGGCGTATCGGATTCGGATGCGTGAGGGATCGGTGTGCGATTCGGAGTTGGCTTAGCTATACCAGAGCACCCGATGGCCGGCCGCCTCGACGGTGTGCGGATAACTCTCTTATGACCTAGCTTTCGAGTAGGATTTTCCGACGCCTTTTTCGAGACTCACACCACGTCAGCTATAGAGTCGAACGCCTCCTCCAGCAACGCTCTGTCGGCGACGCGTTCCGCTGATGTGCGCTGCGCAAGATTGCGCAGCTTGTGCTTCACCGCAGGCAACTCGACCGCATCAGCAAACCCAATCAGACCGAAGTCCGGCGCCTCGTGCTCAACAGAGCGAAGGAACGCCCGTGATGGCTCATCCAGCCAACCTGCGATGCGATCCAGGAGCCGCTCACGAATAGCGAGCAGACCCTCTACTTCTACCGGCTCGGCAGTCATCCCCTTGAAATGCGCGTCGAACGTCGCAGAAAAATCTGCGGGCATACGTGGCGCCAACATCTCCCATGCGGGTTTCGGACTGCACGTCAGATAGACGAGGAACGTTCGCCATAGCTCCTGCCCTGTCCGCTTATCATCAAGCAACAGCCCGACATCGAACAAATCCCGGGGATGCTGTCGCGAGAGCGCGGCGGAAAGCTTGCCCGCATAGAGATCAGCGAAGCTGACGACCTTCACGGAGGCGAACCCAAACGCCTCCTCGACACTAGGTCGCACGACCATCGTGCGCACCGGATGCACGGTTCCGCGCATTACGGGGCTCGTTTCGATCTGCACGCGCGCGTTGCCTCGCCTGACCACGAGGCGATTGATGAAGCCGCCAGCAGATCCCGACGTCTGCACATGAAGCTGAAGCGGACGAGCTCGCAGTGCAGCTGCCAGGCGACCAAGGGCTTCCGTTATGAGCCGTGCATCTTCGGCGAAGGGATTGACGGGCAGCCAGGCTAGATCAATATCGACCGACAACCTCGGCAGGTCGTGCTCAAAGAGGTTGATGGCCGTTCCGCCCTTCAAGGCAAACTGAGGCTCTCGAGCCAGCTCGGGAAGGATCTCGATCAGCAATCGCACGCGATCAGCGTATCGCTGCCCTCTTTCGTCAAGCCAAGTGCTCATCCAGATCCGTTGGCAAAGTGATTAGATAGGTCGGGTCCAGACGGCCACCCGGCACCAGGGCGCGCTTGCCGCTACCGAGATCCACACCGTCGAGCGGGACATGCGGCAGCCATGCATGTTGGTGGCGGTGCGCGAGCGCAAGGAACAGGCGCTTGGCCTTGATGCTTCGGCAGTGTCGTAGTTGCTGTGCGAGTCGCTGCGGGCTGAGGGTTGTCATCGACTGCATCAGTGCGTCGATTTCATAGACCAGCGTCGGCTCGGATACGCCGTCACATAGTTCAAGCATGGCGCGCTCGACGGTTGAACACACCAGGGCGCCGTCGCCATCCAAGGGCCGGCGGCGAAATAGTCCTCGCTCTGCCAGCGCGGCGTCAGGGACTCCACCCAAAAACATCTGGGAAGCCGAATCAAACGAGCCCAAGCCCATGAACGCAAATCGCTGTTCAAGCGGAAGCTTTGCGAGCCACGCCGGAGGGCGGCGCAGGCCGTACAACGTCACCGTACCGGCATCGCCCAGGCGTAGGTAGTGCTCATGCCCCTGCAAGCTGAGCGCAAAACGGCCGCCAACGTGCACCGAACTACTCACGTTGCCCTGAAGGGTTCGAACCGCGCCCTCCCAGGTCAACCGGCCGCCCGCGCGCAGGTAAACCCCACGGGCAACGGGCACGAGCCAGCCGCCGGCGACATAGCGCACAACCAGGTTGCTCGGATATCCGTGCGTCCTCAGCCAGCGTGCCGAGACGAGCTGGGTGTCGCCGAGCTGGCTGAGCAGCGAGTTTAATTTTTTGGGATTTGAGTCACTCACGGTGACTAAAATACGAGTTTTTTAAACTAACGCAAGCGGCGCTGGTCTACCAAGAACAAAAAAAACGTCACTCGGAGCGACCTTCTTAAGGCCGGCGTGACCCAACTCACCCCGCCATACGGAACGTCAGGTTGATCCGTTCGGTGCCTGTGAGGGGATGCTGCGCGCTCTTCAGCGGCATGATGCCGTGGTAACGCAGCCGGTCGGCGCCGCCCCACACCACGACGTCACCGTGATGCAGAGGCACCCTCGCGGCGCGGTCGGCCCGCTCGTGGCCACCGAAGAGGAAGGTGGCCGACAGCCCCAGGGACACGGAAACGATCGGCGCGCCGAAATCACGCTCGTTCTTGTCCTGGTGCAGCGACATCCGCGCGCCCGGCGCGTAGTGATTGATCAGGCAGGCATCTGGTTCGAAGCCCGGAAAACCTGCCTCCGCAGCGGCCAGGGTCGCCAGCGAAGCGAAGACGTCCGGCATTGCCGGCCACGGCTTGCGCGTTTCCGGATCGACCGAGGTGTAACGGTAGCCGCGCTGGTCCGATACCCAGCCCAGCATGCCGCAGTTCGTCGACGCCACCGACATCGTCAAACCGCCCGGCGTCACCATCTGGCGCAGAGGTGACGCGGCCTCGACGGCAACGATCGCAGGAAAGAGCTCCCCCACATGACCGAGCGCGAACGCGCGCAACACCACGGCATCGTTACCTAGCCGTAGCCTCGCACCGGTCGGTTCGAACAGGTCAAGTGAATCCATACGATTTGCGCCAGAAGGCCCCCTTGCGGGCTCGCCTTACTCCCACTCAATCGTAGCCGGCGGCTTCCCCGAAATGTCATAAACAACACGAGAAATACCGCGCAACTCGTTGATAATACGTGTAGAGCACTTATCAAGGAAGTCATACGGCAGGTGCGCCCAGTGCGCCGTCATGAAGTCGATCGTCTCCACGGCGCGCAGGGCAATAACCCACTCGTAAGCGCGGCCATCACCGACCACGCCCACCGAACGCACCGGCAGGAACACCGCGAACGCCTGGCTCACCCGGTCGTACAGCCCGTGCGCGCGCAGCTCTTCGATGAAGATCGCATCGGCGCGCTGCAGCAGGTCGACGTATTCCGGCTTCACTTCGCCCAGCACGCGCACGCCGAGGCCCGGGCCCGGGAACGGGTGGCGGTAGACCATCTCACGCGGCAGGCCGAGTTCGACGCCGATGCGGCGCACTTCATCCTTGAACAGCTCACGCAGCGGCTCGACCAGCTTGAGCTTCATGTGCTCCGGCAGGCCGCCGACGTTGTGGTGGCTCTTGATGACGTGGGCCTTGCCGGTCTTGCTGCCGGCGGATTCGATGACGTCGGGGTAGATCGTGCCCTGGGCGAGCCACTTCACGCCCTCGAGCTTGGCGGACTCTTCGTCGAACACTTCGACGAACAGGCGGCCGATAACCTTGCGCTTGGCTTCCGGGTCTTCCACGCCGGCCAGGGCGTCGAAGAAGCGCCGCTTCGCATCCACGCGGATGACGTGCACGCCCATGTGCTCGGCCATGGTGGCCATGACCTGGTCGCCTTCCTGGAAGCGCAGCAGGCCGGTGTCGACGAACACGCAGGTGAGCTGGTGGCCGATGGCCTTCTCCAGCAGCGCGGCGACCACCGAGGAGTCGACGCCGCCGCTCAGGCCGAGCAGCACGCGGTCGGAACCGACCTGCTCACGCACACGGGCGACCGCGTCCTCGATGATGTGGGCGGCATCCCACAGGGTGTCCGAACCGCACAGGTCGACCACGAAGCGGCGGAGCAGCTCCATGCCCTTCTTGGTGTGGGTGACTTCCGGGTGGAACTGCAGGCCGTAGAAGCGGCGCTCGTCGTCGGCCATGGCGGCCAGCGGCAGGCTCGCGGTCGATGCAGTAGAACGGAAGCCTTCCGGCAGCTTCGTGACGCGATCGCCATGGGACATCCACACGCCGAGCGACTCGCCGTCATCCATGACGCTATCGAACAGGCCGCACGAGGCGAACGTGACCGTGGCCGGACCGAACTCGCGGTGGTGGCCGGCTTCGACCTTGCCGCCGAGCTGTTCGGACATGGTCTGCATGCCGTAGCAGATGCCGAGCACCGGCACGCCCAGTTCGAAGACCACCTGCGGTGCGCGCGGCGAATCCGCCTCGGTGACCGATTCCGGGCCGCCGGAGAGGATGACGCCACGCGGGTTGAAGCCCGGGATCTCTTCCGGCGCGTGATCCCACGCCCACACTTCGCAATAGACGCCGATCTCGCGGATGCGGCGGGCGATCAGCTGCGTGTACTGCGAGCCAAAGTCGAGGATGAGGATCTTGTCGCTATGGATATCGGTCATCGTGGCGGCCTGCAGTAAAAAATACGGTATGCGAAAAGCAGAACGCCCACGTGTCGCGGGCGTCCTGTGTTACCTGGCGCGGATGCCCCGGGGCATCAATCCAGGACGCGGTAGTTTGGTGCTTCCTTCGTGATCTGGATATCGTGCGGGTGCGCCTCGCGCACGCCGGCACCGGTCACCTTCACGAACTGCGCCTTCTCGTGGATCTCTTCGATGTTGGCCGTGCCCATGTAACCCATGGAGGCACGCAGGCCGCCCATCATCTGGTGGATGATGTTGCGGATCGAGCCACGGTACGGCACGCGACCTTCGATGCCTTCCGGCACGAGCTTGTCGGCGTCGGCTTCATCCTGGAAGTAACGGTCCTTCGAGCCGAGCTGCATGGCGCCGATGGAGCCCATGCCGCGGTAGCTCTTGTAGGAGCGGCCCTGGAAGAGTTCGACCTCGCCCGGGGATTCCTCGGTGCCGGCGAACATGGAGCCCAGCATGACCGACGACGCGCCGGCGGCCAAGGCCTTCGGGATATCGCCGGAGTAGCGGATGCCGCCGTCGGCGATGAGCGGGATTTCGCCCTTCAGCGCGGTGGCGACCAGGTCGATTGAGGTGATCTGCGGCACGCCGATACCGGTGACGATACGGGTGGTGCAGATGGAGCCCGGGCCCACGCCGACCTTGACGGCATCGACGCCGGCATCGAGCAGCGCACGCGCGGCTTCACCGGTGACGATGTTGCCGGCGATGACCTGCACCTGCGGGTAGCGCTTCTTCACCCAGCCGGCGCGATCGATCACGCCCTGCGAATGGCCGTGCGCGGTGTCGACGACGATGACGTCCACGCCCGCGGCCACGAGGGCCTCGACGCGCTGTTCGGTGTCGCCACCCACGCCCACCGCGGCACCGACGACCAGGCGCTCATGCGAATCCTTGGCGGCGTTGGGGTTGTCGCGGGCCTTCTGGATGTCCTTCACCGTGATCAGGCCACGGAGCTGGAAGTCGTCGTTGACGACGAGGACCTTTTCGATGCGGTTGCGGTGGAGGAGTTCGAGGACTTCGTCGTGCGACGCGCCTTCCTTCACCGTGATGAGGCGCTCTTCGCGCGTCATGATGTTGCGGACCGGGTCGTCGTGCTTGCGCTCGAAGCGCATGTCGCGGCCGGTCACGATGCCGACCAGGCGCTCGCCGTCGACGACGGGGACACCGGAGATGTTGTGCGCGCGGGTCAGTGCGATGACTTCACCGATGGAGGTATCGGGACGCACGGTGATCGGGCTGCGGATGACGCCCGCTTCGAACTTCTTGACCAGGCGGACCTGTGCGGCCTGCTGATCGAACGTCATGTTCTTGTGGATGATTCCCATGCCGCCGTTCTGGGCCATGGTGATCGCCAGTCGCGCCTCGGTGACGGTATCCATGGCAGCGGACACGATCGGGATGTTCAGGCGGAGGCCGCGGGTGAACCGCGTTGAAGTATCCACATCGCGCGGCAGTACCGTGGAGTGGCCGGGAACCAGAAACACGTCGTCGTAAGTGAGTGCCTCGGCAAGGATGCGCATAGCATTAGTCCCGCGAGTAAATCACGCCATTATACCCTGCGTTGCAACATTGCGACAGTGGGTGCGACAGCTTTGCCGCACCCGGCCGTGGGAGCGCGCTTGCGCGCGATGGGGTCTGGTGGCGAGCACCCATCGCGCGCAAGCGCGCTCCCGCAAGGCCTGCGCTTCAGGCGTCGAGGGCTTCGGCGGCTTCCAGGGTGTTTTCCATCAGGGTCGCCACGGTCATCGGGCCGACACCGCCGGGTACCGGGGTGATCCACGAGGCGCGCTTCGCGGCCGGGGCGAACTCGACGTCGCCGACCAGGCGCCCGTCTTCCAGGCGGTTGATGCCTACGTCCACCACCACGGCGCCGTCCTTCACCCATTCGCCCTTTACGAGACCCGGCTTGCCGGCGGCCACGACGAGGATGTCGGCCTGGCGGACGAAGCTTTCGAGATCCTGCGTGAACTTATGGCAGCAAGTCACTGTGCAGCCAGCAATTAATAGCTCAAGCGCAAGCGGGCGGCCGACATGGTTCGAGACGCCGACGATCACGGCATGGCGGCCGCGCACGGGGCGATCCGTGTGGCCCAGCAGGGTCATGACGCCCTTCGGCGTGCACGGGCGCAGGCCGAAACGGCGCAGTGCCAGGCGGCCGACGTTCACCGCCTGGAAGCCATCGACGTCCTTGCGCGCGTCGATGCGGTCCACCAGCGCGTCTTCGTCAATGTGATCGGGCAGCGGCGACTGCACGAGGATGCCGTGCACCGCCGGATCGGCATTGAGGTTATCGATCAGCGCGAACAGCTCTTCCTGCGAGGTCTCGGCCGGCAGGTCGTAGCCGAACGATTCGAAGCCCACCTGCTGGCAGGCGCGGCGCTTGTTCTTGACGTACACCGCGGAGGCGGCGTCGTTGCCGACCAGCACCACCGCGAGACCGGGCTTGCGGCGACCTTCGGCGACGCGTTTGGCAACGCGTAGCGCGATGTGCTCCAGCAATTCGTGGGCGATGCGCTTGCCGTCGAGGATACGTGCCGTCATGGAAAGTTCGCCCTGCGAAAAGCGGTGCATTATCCGTGATTTAATGGGGAATGACCATTGATACCGTGCCCTACCCGCATGACCTGAGCGATGGCGTCGTCCGCCTGCGCGCCTACCGCGACGACGATGCCGAAGCCCTTGCGGAAGCGGTCCGGGAATCCGTGGGCACGGCGGGCCCATGGCTGGCCTGGGCTCGCGCGGACTACGACACCGCGACGGCGCAGGACTGGATCCGACTCTGCAAGCAGGCGTGGCTGCTCGGCGATGGCTTCGAGATGATCATCGTCGATGCGCAGACCGGCCGTTTCCTCGGCGGCATGGGCGTCAACCAGCGCCATCGCGAGCACCGGTTCGCGAACCTAGGTTATTGGGTGCGCGAGTCGGAACACGGCAAGGGCATCGTGACCCGCGCGGGGAAGCTTGCCCTGCCCTGGGCGTTTGATGTCGTGGGTGTCACGCGAGTGGAAATCGTGGCGGCGCAAGACAACCTGCCGAGCCGGAAAGCCGCCGAGCGTATCGGAGGTAGTTTCGAAGGAATGTTGCGTAACCGATTGGTAATCAACGATAAGCCAGTCGATGCAGCCATGTACTCCGTCATCCCGCCGTTGTAGAAGCGCGCTCCCACAGCACCATCCCACAGCGTGCTCCTACAGCGCGGCAGCGCACATGTGTTCCAGGTCGGTGTAGCCGTTGAACACCGCATCGGGGCCGCAGCCGGGACAGGCGGGATCACGGCGCAGGGTCAGCTCGCGGAAGCGCATGCCCAGCGCGTCATAGGTGAGCAGGCGGCCGACCAGTGGCTGGCCGATGCCGAGGAGCAGCTTGAGGGCCTCGGTGGCCTGGACCAGCCCGAGCACCCCGGGGAGCACGCCGAGTACGCCGGCTTCGGCGCAGTTCGGCGCATCGGCCGCCGCGGGCGGTTCGGGGAACAGGCAGCGATAGCATGGCGACTCATCGAGCCGCGGATCGAACACGCTGGCCTGGCCGGTGAAACGCTCGATCGCGGCGTAGACCATGGGGATGCCCAGCCGGCGCGTCGCCGCGGCCAGCAGGTAGCGTGTCGCGAAGTTGTCGGCGCCGTCGATCACCACGTCGTGGTCGCGGATCAGGGCCTCGACGTTCTCCGCGCGCAGGCGCTCGGTAACCACCCGCACCTCGACCCGCGGATTCAGGGCCAGCAAGGCCATCCGGGCCGAATCGGCCTTGCCCATCCCTACCCGCGCATCGGCGTGGACGACCTGACGGTGCAGGTTCGATCGCTCCACCCGATCGTCATCGATGATGGTGATATGGCCGACACCCGCCGCCGCCAGGTAAAGCAGTGCCGGGGCGCCAAGGCCGCCGGCACCGATGACCACGATGCGCGCGGCGGCAAGCTTTGCCTGCCCGGCTTCACCCACCTGCGGCAGGAGGATCTGGCGGCTGTAACGCTCGGCCGCGTCGCTATCCAGGGCACCGGCACTCACCGGGAGGCCGGCTGCCTTCCAGGCGGCCATGCCGCCCGCCACGGAGTGCACCCGGCGATAACCCATGCGCTGCAATGCCTCGCCCGCCAGCAGCGAGCGCTGGCCGCTCCCACACAGAAGGAGCACATCGCGATCCCGATCGGGCTCGACCTGCTCGATACGCAATTCGAGGAAGCCACGCGAGAGTCCGACCGCACCCTCCGGTGAACCGGTGGCACGCTCGTTATCCTCGCGTACGTCGATCAGCAGCGCGCCGCCAAGCTGGCGGGCCAGCGCGTCGGCGGCCGTGGTTTCGGGCACGCGCTGGCGCAGGTCGTTCAACCAGCGCTCGCGATCAAGGCCTTCGGTCATGCGGGCACCCCCGGCAGGTGCGGCGCGGTTATTTCTCGCGCCGCTTCGCGTTGCGGATCATGCGCTGGCGGCTGCGGGCCTGGCTTGCCGTCAGCACGTTTTTCTTGCCGGCGAACGGGTTTTCACCGTCGCGGAAGTCGATGCGGATCGGGGTGCCTTCCAGCTTGTAGCGCGTGCGGAAGAAGTTCTCGAGATAACGGCGGTACGCCGGCGCGATGTGCTTCGTTCGGCTGCCGTGGATGACGATCGTCGGCGGGTTGTTGCCGCCCGGGTGCGCATAGCGCAGCTTGGGCGCGTGGCCGCGAACCAGCGGCGGCTGGTACGACTCGTAGGCCTTCTCCAGCGCGCGGGTCAGGTCGCTGGCCGTGAGTTCCTTGGTGGCGGCCGCGTGGGCACGCACCACGGAACGCATCAGTTCACGCATGCCCGAACCGTGCAGCGCCGAAATGAATACGATCTTCGCCCAGCTGGCGAACTGCAGGCGGCGCTCCAGCGCCTTCACCGTCTGGTCGCGCTGGTAGGCATCGAGGCCGTCCCACTTGTTGACGGCGATGACGAGCGCGCGACCTTCTTCGATGACATGGCCGATCAGGGTGAGGTCCTGGTCGGCGAGGTTCTCGCGCGCATCAATCATCAGCACGGTGATCTGCGCCGCGGAGATCGACTGCAGCGTCTTGATGACGCTGAATTTCTCCACCGCCTCCTCGACGCGCGCCTTGCGGCGGACGCCCGCGGTGTCGATCAGCGTGAACCGCCGGCCATCCCGCTCCAGCGCCACGCGAATCGGATCGCGCGTGGTGCCGGCCAGGTCGGACACGATGAGGCGGTCCTCACCGAGCAGGCGGTTGATCAGGGTGGACTTGCCGGCGTTCGGGCGGCCGACGATGGCCACGCGGATGCCCTGCTCTTCCAGCGACGGACGACCTTCGCCTTCCTCGTCTTCATCGACGGGCAGGTGCGGCATGGCGTGCGCTACCAGTACATCGACGCCGCGATTGTGCGCGGCCGACATCGGCAGCGTTTCGGCGACACCGAACCGGGCGAACTCGCCCATGACGGACGGCTCGTCGGTGCCATCGGTCTTGTTGACCACGACGACGATCGGCTTGCCGCTGCGGCGGAGCTCGCTGAGGATCGAGGCATCGAGCGGGAGGATGCCATCACGGGCATCCACCACGAAGACGAGCAGGTTCGCCTCGGCAATGGCGAGACGAACCTGCTGCGCGGTCAGGCCTTCGATGCCTTCGTCGCTGCCGGAGAGGCCACCCGTATCGACGACCACGAACGGGCGCTCGCCAAGATGGCAGACGCCGTAGTGGCGATCACGGGTGACGCCGGGCATATCGGCGACGAGGGCGTCCCTGCTACGCGTCAGCGCATTGAATAGGGTCGACTTACCGACGTTGGGGCGGCCGACCAGGGCGATGACGGGCAACATGGGGAAAGCTAAGGTCCTTCAGTGAATCAATGGGCGACGCGGTACGCGCCGACGTGGCCTTCCACGTCTTCCACGTACACGGTATCGCCGGAAACGACGGGCTGCGAACGGATGGCCTTCTTCGACAGGCGCTCACGACCGACGATCTTGCCGTCGGTGCCGTTAAGCCAGTGGATGTGGCCATCGAGATCGCCCACCACCACATAGTTGCCCTGGGCGGACGGGGCCGAAACCCAGCGCCACTTCAGTGCATCCTGCTTCCAGATGTTGGCACCGCTGCTCTTGTCGAAGGCGAACACCTGCGAGGTGTCGTCCACGCCGTAGAGCGAGTTGTCGTGCACGTCGAGCGAAGTGAACGTCGAGAACTTGTGGTTCCACAGCGGACGGCCGCTGGGGCCATCGAACGCGGCGATGTCGCCGTGGTACGCGCCACCGTAAAGGGTGGTGCCGTCCAGGACGATGGCGCCATCGGCGTCATTCAGGCGATCGATCTCGGTACGGCCTTCGCCGCTGGCGAGGGTCTGCTCCCAGAGCTTTTCGCCGTTATCGAGGCGGATGGCGACCAGCTTGCCGGCATCGCTGCCCATGAACACCACGCCGTTCGCGACGAGCAGGCGGCCGTTGCCGCGCAGGCTGAGCAGCGGGACCTGGGACTGGTCGTAGACCCAGCGACGCTCGCCGGTCTTCGCATCCAGGCCGTAGACGCGGCCATCGTTGCAGCGGACCACGACGAGGTCGGCGGTAACGACCGGGGCCGTCACGACCTCGGACGAGACCTCGGCGGCCCAGCGGCGCTCGCCATCCTTCGCGTTCATGGCGTAGACGTGGCCATCGAGCGTACCGACGGCGGCGAGGTCACCCGCCACGCCCGGGCCACCCGAGAAGCGCGCATCTTCGCGCTTGGCATCACCCCAGCCGAACCAGCCGTGCTGGCGGATGCTCTTCGACCACAGGGTCTTGCCGGTATTCGCGTCGAACGCGGCCATCTTGCCGTCGGTGCTGGCGGCGTACACGACGCCATCGACCACGGCCGGACGCATGCGGATGCCGGATTCGGCGGCGCCGTCACCGACGCTGTTCTTCCACAGGCGCTCCACCTTGATGGACGGCTCGAACTTCTTGTCGAGCGGGGTCGGCGGTTCGACGTTTTCCTTCTTGAACGAATGGCAGCCGGCCACGGCGGCCAGTGAGGAGGTCAACGCGATTGCCCAGAAACGTTTCATGCACCCTGCTTCCCGGCCACGGCCAGATCATCGAGTTTGGTTTGAACCACACCGCGCTGCGGTGCGCTGTTGCCCATGGCGGCGATCGCCGCCTGGTAGGCCTTGCGAGCGTCGTCCTGGCGTCCCAGCTTGACCAGCACGTCGCCGCGGAGTTCCTCGGTGGAGGCCGAAAAGCCCTTGCCGTTGAGCGCATCGAGCGCGGCGAGCGCTTCCTGCGGCTTGCCCTGGGCGGCCTTCAGCTGCGCCACGCGCAGGCCGACGAGGGTCTTGAGGGTGTCATCCTTCGCATGGGCCTGGGCCCAGTCGAGGTCGCCCGCGGCCTTGTCGTACTGCGCGGCCATGACGTTGCGCTGCGCGCGCTCGCCGGCGGCGAACACGGCCCACGCCGTATCCGAGTACTCCTTCATCAGGGTCTCGGTGCGGACATCGGCTTCGCTGGTCTTGTTGGCGGCGTCGGCCGCCTGGAGGGCGCCGTATTCGTTGGCGGCGGCCTGCTCATGGCCGGCGCGGTGCGACTTCCACTGCTGCCAGCCAAAGATCAGCACCAGGCCGAGGGCGATGCCGACGGCGATGCTTACGCCGTTCTTGCGGAGCCACTGCTGGACGCGTTCGCCCTGTTCGTAATCGTCGTAAACGTCGAATGCCATGCAATCACCCACTGCGCACCGGGCGCAGCAAACCTTGGAAGAAACGGGCCCACGCCGGCCGTCCGGGGACGGCCGCGCGGATCAATAGGCAAGGATACCCGAAAAGCGCCGCGAGGCGGCGCCGGGTCAATCAGTAGGCGACCGGCGAGGCCTTGCCATCACGCACATCGACGCGGAAGCGGGCGACGTTGGCGCGGCGGAAGGTTTCGATCTGCACGGGCTGGCCATCGACCGACGCCTGGGCGCCGTTCGCGTTGCCGATGCGCACATCGAGCGCGGAATCGCTGTGGTACGACTTCTGCGTGCCGGCGGGCAGGATGCCGTATTCCAGGCGCTGGCCGGCGGCATCGGTGACTTCCACCCAGCTCGCCGAAGGCAGGTTCAGCGTGAGGTCGTGCCCACCCTGGCCGGAGGTCACCGCGGCGGGTGCGGCCGCACTGGTCGCCAGCGGGGTCTTCGTCGCGCTGTGGTCGAGCGGCGGGAACATGGCCATGCTGGCCAGCACCGGCTGCTGGTCTTCCGGGCGGGCTTCCGCAGGGGCCGCGGCCTGTGCGGGTGCCGCCGATGCGACGAGCGCGCCGCTGCTGGAGGCAGCGGCCGGCGCATCCTGCTGGGCCACGGGCGCGGCATCCAGCGGGGCAAGGCGCGGCATGTCACGATCGAGCGTGCCACGCACGCCCAGCCACACCATGGGCACCACGATGATCGCCGTCAGGACCACGTAGGTCGCCGCGGTGACATAGCGCTCGAGCAGGTAGCGCGAATGCGAGACGCCGCCGGTGACGACGAGGTCGGGCTGGCGCGGAGCCAGGCGGCCGAGCTCGGCCTGGATGGCGTCCTCGTCCACGCCGACATGGCGACCGTATTTGGTGAGGTAACCGCTCAGGTACACCTGGTAGTCGATACCGCCGTACTCGCCGGCCTCGAGCTGGCGCAGCAGGCGCACGGGCAGGCGCAGGGCCTGGCCGCAGGCTTCGACCGTATAGCCCCGGGCCTCGCGCGCCGCGCGCAGCCGGGCACCGAAGTGGCCCTCCTGCGAGGGGGCGTGGTCGATCAGGACGCGGCCACCATCGGTGGCCTGGGAATCAGTCTGCGGGTCCATGGCGTCCTCCCTGTTCACAAAGGGCTCGATGCCGGCGAACAGATCCTGTTCGCGTCCGTCCCGACCGTTGGAATTCGACGATGCAGTGGTCATTGACGTGCAGTGGCTTCGAGTGCGTGCGCGGGTTCCGAATCCGGGAACTTTTCACGCAGGCGTTTGGCATAGTCCTGGGCAACCTCCCCGTTGCCCAGACGGAGCTCGATATCGTGACCGAGCTTCAACGCATCCGGGCTGCTCACGCCCAGCGCGTCGAAACGCTGGAGGAATGCGCGGGCCCGGAATGCATCGTTCTTAAGGTACAACACGTTCGCCATCTGATACAGGGCGTCCGGGTTTCGCGGATTACGCTCGAGCGCCTTGCGGAAGTACGCCTCGGCCCCGTCGTAATCCTTCGCTTTCAGTTCGCACGTGCCGGCGTTCGACAGGGCCAGGTCGGGCGTACCGTAGAACGGATCGGCCAGGGCACGGTCGAAGTACGGCTTGGCATCCCCGGCGCGCCCCTGCTTGCAGAGGAACACGGCGAGGTTGTTGTTGGGGTCGCCCTTCTTCGGGTCGAGTTCCACCGCCTTGCGGTACTGCAGCTCGGCGTTGGCAGGATCGTTGATGCGCTCGTAGAGCACGCCCAGCACGGTGTGTGCCGGGGCGTAGGTGGGATCGAACTGGACCGCCTTGTTCAGCTTGCCCATGGCCCCTTCCAGGTTGCCCTGCTCCATGTACTTGGTGCCAAGCTCGGTATGGACCTCAGCGCCATGCCGGCGCTCGTCCGCCTTGGAGTCCGGCTTGAGGTTGGCCCCCGGACCGTCTCCCCCGGTCGTCACGCAACCGGCGCACGCCATCGCGAGCGCCGCCAGCATCCCCCACCGCTCAAGCCGCATTCACAACCCCTTCTTCGAGCTTCTTGCGGAACTCCGCCTGCCGGCGCGTACGATCGACCACCTGCCCCTTCAGCTGGCCGCAGGCGGCATCGATATCGTCGCCGCGCGTGCGGCGGAGCATGGTAAGCACCCCGGCGTTCAACAGCTGCGTCTGGAACGCGCGGATCTCCTCCGGCTCCGAGCGTTCGAAACGCGTGCCCGGGAACGGATTGAACGGGATAAGGTTGACCTTGTTATTACCGGGCAGGCGGCGCATGAACTTGATCAGCTGGCGCGCGTGTTCCGGGCGGTCGTTCACGCCCTTCATCAGCGTGTATTCGAACGTGATGGTGGTACGCGGCGCCCGGCGGATGTAGCGCTCGCAGGCCCCGGCCAGCTCGGCCAGGTTGTAGCGCTTGTTCAGCGGGACCAGCTCGGTACGCAGCTCGTCGTTGGCGGCGTGCAGCGAGACCGCCAGCGACACGTCGCTTTCGGCCGACAGCCGGTCGATCATCGGCACCAGGCCGGCGGTGGAGAGCGTGACGCGCTTGCTGGCCAGGCCGAAGCCCAGGTCGTCGCGCATCAGGCTCATGGCCTTCACCACGTTATCGAAATTGAGCAACGGCTCGCCCATGCCCATCATCACCACGTTGGTGATGCGGCGCTGCTGGTGCGTGACGTTGCCCAGGAATTTGGCCGCGACCCACATCTGGCCGATGATTTCGGCCGTCGAGAGGTTGCGCGAGAAGCCCTGGGTCGCCGTGGAGCAGAACTGGCAGTTCAGGGCGCAACCCACCTGCGAGGACACGCAGAGCGTGCCGCGGGTGGGTTCCGGGATATACACGGTTTCGATGGCGTTACCGCCATCCATGCCGAGCAGCCACTTGTGGGTGCCATCCACCGCGCCTTTTTCAAAGACGGTGGATGGCGGCCCGATATAACAGGTGGCATTGAGCTTTTCGCGAAGCGCCTTGCCGACATCGGTCATCGCCTCGAAATTGCTTTCAAGACGGTGGTAGATCCACTTCATGACCTGGTCCGCGCGATACGGCTTCTCGCCAATGCTGGCGAAGAAATCGCGCAGCCCCTGGCGGTCGAAGTCGAGCAGGTTGACCTTGTCGGCAGGCGTATTCACGGCAGTTCTCAGTGCGAAACGACGTCCGAGTCGTTAAAGAAGTACTTGATCTCGTTGGCGGCGTTCTCGAGCGAATCCGAGCCGTGCACGGCATTGGCGTCGATCGATTCGGCGAAGTCGGCGCGGATGGTGCCGGCGGCCGCTTCCTTCGGGTTGGTGGCGCCCATGAGGTCACGGTTCTTCAGGACCGCGCCTTCGCCTTCCAGCGCCTGGATCATCACCGGGCCGGAGATCATGAACTCGACCAGGGCGCCGAAGAACGGACGCTCCTTGTGCACTGCGTAGAAGCCTTCGGCCTCTTCGCGGGTCAGCTGCTTCATCTTGGCGGCGACGATCTTGAGGCCGGCCTTTTCAAAGCGGGCCAGGATTTCACCGATGACGTTCTTCTTGACGGCATCGGGCTTGATGATCGAAAGGGTGCGCTCCAGCGCCATACGGGTACTCCGGGAAGGGTAGGAATAAACAAAGCATGCCGGACCCCGCGAGGGCGCCCGGTGAAAGTTTGAAGGCAAAGCCGTCAGGAATGACTGACTTAGCTCACGAATTCTTGACGGATTCTAGCTCATCCGAAACCCAATTGCAGGCTTGTGCGGCGCACATTGACCACCAAATAAGGGCAGGCGTATTCTCAAACGATCGTTTGATTCAAACTGACCCCGCCGGAGTGGCCCGCCATGACCCCTGCCCCCTACGCCTCACGTGAGCGCAGTACGAAGGAACGGATCCTGGGTGCGGCCGAAGCCCTGTTCGCGACCCATGGATTCGCCGGGGCCTCCCTGCGCCAGGTCACCGCCGCTGCCAGGGTGAACCTGGCCGCCGTGAACTACCACTTCGGCTCCAAGGACAAGCTGATCGAGGAGGTGTTCCGCCGCCGCCTGGACGAGCTGAACAGCCGCCGCCTGGCCGCCCTGCACCGCCTGGCCGGCAAGGACGACACCACCCTCGAGGACGTCCTCGACGCCTACATCCGCCCGGCACTGGACCTCTCCCGTACCGATGGCGGCGGCGCGGCCTTCGTCCGCGTCCTGGCCCGGGCCTATGCCGAGCATAACGAGACGCTGCGCCGGTTCCTTTCGGAGAACTACGGCCACATCCTGCGCCAGTTCGCCACCGAGTTCGGCCGCCTGCTGCCCGGCCTGGCCAAGGAAGACATCTACTGGCGCCTGGATATCGTCACCGGCGCCCTGACCTACGCCATGGCCGACTTCGGCATCATCCAGCGCAAGAGCGACGTCGCCGAGCGCGACCACCGCGAAACCGCCGCCGAGCACCTGATCCGCTTCGCCGCGGCCGGCATGCGCAACCCATCCGTTTCGAACGCTCCGGCCAGCCCGCGCTGACCGGAACGACTATTTGCACCCTGGAGATCACCATGACCGCAACACCGCTACGCATTCGCAAGGCCGCGGTACTCGGCGCCGGCGTCATGGGCGCGCAGATTGCCGCGCACCTGACGAACGCCAACGTGGAAACCGTCCTGTTCGACCTGCCCGCCAAGGAAGGTCCGAAGAGCGGCATCGCCCTCAAGGCCATCGCCAACCTGGCCAAGCTCTCGCCGGCCCCGCTGGCCGAGAAGAGCCTGGGCGCGGCCATCATCCCGGCGAACTACGAGGATGACCTGGGCCAGCTCGCCGACGTGGACCTGGTCATCGAAGCCATCGCCGAGCGGATGGACTGGAAGCTGGATCTCTACACGAAGATCGCTCCGCACGTCTCGAAGACCGCCGTCCTCGCCAGCAACACCTCGGGCCTGTCGATCAATGGCCTCGCCGAAGCGCTGCCGGAACAGCTCCGCCACCGCTTTACCGGCGTGCATTTCTTCAACCCGCCGCGCTACATGCACCTGGTCGAGCTGATCCCGACGAAGCTCACCGATACGGCCGTGCTCGAAGGCCTCGAGGCCTTCCTGACCACCACGCTCGGCAAGGGCGTCGTCTACGCAAAGGACACCCCGAACTTCATCGGCAACCGCATCGGCGTGTTCTCGATGCTGTCGACGATGTTCCACACCGAACAGTTCGGCCTGGGCTTCGACACCGTCGATGCGCTGACCGGCCCGGCGATCGGCCGCCCGAAGAGCGCCACCTTCCGCACCGCGGATGTCGTGGGCCTGGATACGCTCGCCCACGTGGTGAAGACCATGGGCGATACCCTGCCGGATGATCCCTGGCACAAGTACTTCCAGCCGCCGGTGTGGCTGAAGGGCCTGATCGACAAGGGTGCGCTGGGCCAGAAGACCGGTGCCGGCTTCTACCGCAAGGCCGGCAAGGACATCGTGGTACTGGACCTGCAGAAGCAGGACTACCGCCCGTCCGAGGGCAAGCCCTCCGATGAGGTCGCCGCCATCCTGGCCATCAAGGATCCGGCCGAGAAGTTCGGCAAGCTGCGCGCCTCGTCCGATCCGCAGGCGCAGTTCCTGTGGGCGGTGTTCCGCGACCTCTTCCATTACACGGCCTTCCACCTGGCGGATATCGCCGAGACCGCGCGCGATGTCGACTTCGCCATCCGCTGGGGTTACGGCTGGAAGCTCGGTCCGTTCGAGCTGTGGCAGGCCGCTGGCTGGCAGCAGGTCGCCGGCTGGATCGCGGAAGACATCGCCGCCGGCAAGACGATGAGCAGCGCGCCGCTGCCCGCATGGGTCACCGATGGCCGCAACGGGGTGCACGGCAAGGCCGGCTCGTACTCGGCCAGCGCCAACGCCGAGAAGCCGCGCTCCTCGCACCCGGTCTATGCCCGCCAGGCGTTCCCGGATCCGATCCTGGGCGAGAAGTTCGACCAGGGCACGACGGTGTGGGAAAACGATGGCGTGCGCCTGTGGACGCAGGGCGACGGCATCGGCGTCATCTCGTTCAAGACCAAGATGAACACGGTGAACGACCACGTGCTCGATGGCATCCAGCATGCGATCGGCCTGGCGGAACAGCAGTTCCGCGGCGTGGTGCTGTGGCAGCCGAACGAGCCGTTCTCGGCCGGCGCCGACCTCAAGGGTGCGCTGGGCCTGCTCCAGGCTGGCAAGCTCGCCGAGTTCGAGGCCATGGTCGCGAACTTCCAGGCCACCAGCATGGCGATCAAGTACTCGCTGGTGCCGGTCGTGGCCGCGGTGCGCGGCCTGGCCCTTGGCGGCGGCTGTGAGTTCCAGATGCACTCCGCACGCACCGTTGCGGCGCTGGAGAGCTACATCGGCCTCGTCGAGGCTGGCGTCGGCCTGCTGCCGGCGGGTGGCGGCCTGAAGGAACTCGCCGTCCGCGCAGCGCAGCAGAACCCGGAAGACCCGTTCGAATACCTCAAGAAGGTGTTCGAGACCGTGGCTATGGCCAAGGTCTCGACCAGCGCGCTGGAAGCGAAGACGCTCGGCCTGCTGCGCAAGGAAGACATCGTGGTCTTCAACGCCTACGAACTGCTGCACGTGGCCAAGGCCCAGGCGCTTGCCATGGCGGAATCGGGCTACCGCCCGCCGATGCCGGCACGTGCCATTCCCGCTGCCGGCGACACCAGCACGGCGACGTTCAAGGCCAGCCTTGCCAACATGGCCGAGGGCTACTTCGCCTCGCCGCACGACATCAACATCGCCAGCCGCATCGCCGACACGCTGTCGGGCGGCCCGATCGAGCGCGGCTCGGCCGTGGATGAGGAGTGGCTGCTCGCGCTGGAACGCAAGCATTTCGTCGAGCTGGCCCAGACCGAAAAGACCCAGGCCCGCATCGCCCACACGATGACGACCGGCAAGCCGCTGCGTAACTGAGGAAAGCATTCCATGAGCAAGCAAGTGCAAGATGCCTACATCGTCGCCGCCACCCGTACCCCGGTAGGCAAGGCGCCGCGCGGCGTGTTCCGTAATACCCGTCCCGACGACCTGCTCGCCCACGTCATCCGTGCGGTGATGGAGCAGGCGCCGGGCATCGACCCGGCCCTGATCGCCGACGCGATCATCGGCTGCGCCATGCCGGAAGCCGAGCAAGGCATGAACGTGGCGCGCATCGGCGTGCTGCTGGCCGGCCTGCCGGAACAGGTCCCCGGCGTCACCATCAACCGCTTCTGCTCATCGGGCGTGCAGGCCATCGCCATGGCCGCCGACCGCATCCGCCTGGGTGAAGCCGACCTGATGCTCGCCGGCGGTACCGAGTCGATGAGCATGGTGCCGATGATGGGCCACAAGATCGCCATGAACCCGGCGATCTTCGAGAACGACGAAAACCGCGCGATCGCCTTCGGCATGGGCATCACCGCAGAGAAGGTCGCCGAACGCTGGAAGGTCAGCCGCGAGGACCAGGATGCGTTCGCCCTGCAATCGCACCAGAAGGCGCTCGCCGCCATCCAGAACGGCGAGTTCAAGGACGAGATCACCCCGTTCCAGCTCGACGACCGCTACCCGGACCTGAAGAACCGCACGGTGAAGGAAGACCGCCGGATCATTTCGATCGACGAAGGCCCGCGCGCCGATACGTCGCTCGAGGTGCTCGGCAAGCTGCGCCCGGTGTTCCGCAACGGCCAGTTCGGCGGCTCGGTCACCGCGGGTAATTCCTCGCAGATGTCCGACGGTGCCGGCGCGCTGCTGCTGGCTTCGGAAAAGGCCATCAAGGATTACGGCCTGACCCCGCTCGCCCGCTTCGTCGGCTTCTCCGTCGCTGGCGTCGCCCCGGACATCATGGGCATTGGCCCGAAGGAAGCGATCCCGAAGGCGCTGAAGCAGACCGGCATCAGCCAGGACCAGCTCGACTGGATCGAGCTCAACGAGGCGTTCGCCGCCCAGGCCCTCGCGGTCATCCGTGACCTCGGCCTGGATCCGTCGAAGGTGAACCCGCTGGGCGGCGCCATCGCCCTCGGCCACCCGCTCGGTGCCACCGGCGCCATCCGCGCCGCGACGCTGATCCACGGCCTGCGCCGCCGCAAGCAGAAGTACGGCATGGTC
Source organism: Luteibacter sp. NPDC104163 (assembly GCF_055584245.1). Taxonomy (NCBI): domain Bacteria; kingdom Pseudomonadati; phylum Pseudomonadota; class Gammaproteobacteria; order Lysobacterales; family Rhodanobacteraceae; genus Luteibacter; species Luteibacter sp. NPDC104163. The sequence continues at coordinate 45,741 of NZ_JBVJMK010000020.1, read as the reverse complement.
ACCATGTGCATCGGCACCGGCATGGGCGCGGCCGGCGTGTTCGAAGCGCTGTAACGGACTGCTGCGTCGTGGGGGCGGGGGGGGGGGCGCGGGGGGGGGGCCCCCACCCCCCCCCCCCCCCCCCCCGCCCCCCCCCCCCCCCCGGGGGGCCCAGGGGGCCCCCCGTAACCACACCCCCC